>CAZBCQ010000019.1:0-38601 GCA_964490255.1 uncultured Terriglobales bacterium
GGATCGGTAGTGTTTGCTCTAACGGATGACGTCGACGGTTGGATGAAGTCAAATACCCAGCCAAGAAATCACGGCCACAAGTCCAGACTCAGTCCTTCAAAGGAATGAGCAGTACGATCACTGCGAACGGGCACGCGTCCTATAGTGGAGAGAGTGGTCCATAGATAGGCAGCTACAATCGTGAATAGAAATTTATCGGCGCTTCACGCCAGATTCATTTGACCCTAGTATTCCATCTCACTCGGACTTACTCAGCATGACATAGGTTATGGAGATAAACAGAATCCATCCGATAACGATGGCAGCATGCGGATTGGATTGCTTGAAGTTGGCCGGCACCAGCATGTACACACCTGGGGCTCCTTCCCACGACTTCAGTGCGGTGGGTTGCGCTCATTCCAGGAGTCGATCCGTTCATGCATGTTCCCGCGCCATGAATATGGTCGGGAACGGCGTGCCACAATCGTTGTTGCTTGTTGGGAAAGCGAACTTGACCGCGCCGCTGTGGCATAGAAATCTAGGCTTTAACACCTTGTTAAAGGCACATACTTGAATTCGCAGAATAGTACGCGGACACACCAGGGTACTGATGGCATTACGCGGCGGGATCTTCTCCATCGTGGAGGCATGCTGCTTGCAGCTGCAGTGTGGTACCGTCCGCCTTGGCTGACAGCTGAAGTGGTCAGTCCAGAGATGACTGTGCTATCCGGTTATATGAGCAAAGCCGCCAGTTTCAAGCTGCCAGACGAGGTTTCGGAAAAAACAAAAGAGCACATTCTGGATACGCTCGCCGCGATGGTTTCTGGTTCGCAGTTACCGCCGGGTCGAGCAGCGATCAAATTCGTACGTACATCACTCAGCGAGCAAACTGCAACTGTTGTGGGCACTGATATCGTTTGTGGGCCGATTGATGCTGCCCTGACAAATGGCATGCTTGCACATGCCGACGAAACTGATGATTCCCACGCTCCTTCGCAATCTCATCCCGGGTGCGCGGTGGTCCCTGCCGCGCTTGCCGCGGGAGAGAAATTCGCCATCGATGGAACTCGATTCATTCGCGCAGTAGCGCTTGGCTACGACATCGGAACACGAGTGACGATGACATTGGGTGGTGTTGACTTTCAAGCTCATACCCACCGAGATTCTCATGCCTACGCAGGCGTGTTCGGTGGGGCAGCTGCCTCAGCGAGTGTTGCAAATTTGACCCCTCAGCAGATGGTCTGGGTGCTCGACTATGCGGCGCAGCAGTCCTCGGGGCTCGCTGCCTGGCAGCGCGACAGCGATCACATCGAGAAGGCCTTTGTCTTTGGCGGCATGCCGGCACGCAGTGGTATCACTGCAGCATTGGTAGTCCAATCAGGGTGGACTGGTGTGGAGGACATCTTCTCCGGATCAAACAACTTTCTGCTGGCCAACGCACCTCATTGCGATCCGGCGAGACTAGTTGAGAAGCTAGGCGAGCGCTTCGAGGTAACGCGGACCAATATCAAGAAATGGTCGGTGGGATCGCCGATACAGGCGCCGTTAGATGCCACTGAAATCCTGCTGAAGCGTTATCACCTTCATGCTGATCAGGTGAAGAACGTGACGGTCCGGGTGGCTACGGAAGAAGCTGTTGTCGTAGACAACCGCGACATGCCAGATATCTGCCTGCAACACATGATTGCGCTGATGCTGCTCGACAAGACCGTCTCTTTCCGTTCGGCACATGACAAGCAGCGGATGTCCGATCCCGATGTGCTGCGCCAACGGGCGAAGGTGCAATTGATTCGAGACGAGGAACTCGAGCTCCGGTTGCCACGACGAGAAGCTATAGTCGAGATCACACTCACTAACGGAGACCGTTTCAGCGAACATGTCGAGGCCGTGCGTGGCACCGCCGAAAACCCAATGCAACGCGACGAAATCGTTAGCAAATCCAGAGATCTCATGTCGCCTATACTTGGCACACAAGCCAGCGATCGACTGATCGAAAGAGTGCTGACGTTGGAAGCTGTTCGCGACATGCGTGAACTCCGGCCCTTGCTTCGTCCGCATTGAAGCTCGGTTCAGCGTAGCGTGCGGCTGCGGCGCCGAGCTTCTTCAGATTGAAAGCGCGGTCGACGTTCTGCTGGTTAAAGCATCATCTGCAGCTGCCATATGTTCCAGCAGCTTTCGACATCGAAGAGAGATGTCTCGGCAACAAGCTGCAGTTAACTCAACTGGACGCAACGGATCTCCAACATCCATCAAAGCCACATGAATTGGATTTCGCCGGCGTCGAGAAGGGGGAGATCACCAGAATGTCATCAACAATTTTGTTCAACCGCTCCACTTTCACAAGGGGGACGGACCACGATCTCGTGTTTTTCACGAGTTAGTTACTCTAACTCGCTCGTCGGAAATCCGGTATCCGATTCCCCGGACCGTTTGGATCAGCTTCTGATCGTGTCCGTCATCCACTTTGTTGCGCAGATGACGCACATACACGTCCACGATGTTTGTGATGCCGTCGAAAGTCTGATCCCACACATGCTCTATGATCATCGTTCTGGAGAGTACCCGACCGGAGCTAGACATTAGATATTCAAGCAGCGCGTACTCTTTAGACGTGAGCCCGATTCGCTCTCCCGAGCGCTTCACGACCTGAGACAACCGATCCAACTCGAGGTCGGCGATTCGTAGAACGCTCATTCGAGTGACGGGGCCGCGACGAAGGAGTGCCTTCACTCGTGCGAGCAGCTCTGCGAACGCAAATGGTTTCGTAAGGTAATCATCGGCTCCCGCTTCCAAGTCTGCCACTTTATCGTGAACCGCTCCTTTGGCGGTTAATATAATGACCGGAACCCTCAGGTTGTTACGCCTGAGCGTCGTGAGGAACTGCGCACCATCGAGTTCGGGTGACATCAGATCGAGTATCAGCAAGTCGTAATTGTAAGTTTGCGCGAGTTCGAGACCAGACTGACCATCCTCGGCAATGTCGACTGCAAATCTTTCGGACTTCAAGGCTTTCTGCACAAAATTTGTAACTTTAACCTCATCTTCCACAAGAAGGATCCGCATTTTTGCCTCTCGATAACGCTACGGGCACGATGGCAAGGCGGCATGAATGCTATGTGAATTCCGAATGAAATTGCTTTCAGATACATAGCTCGTGCCTTAAAAAAAATTCATTTTCACTTCACGCGCCCTTCATGCGGAACGATCAATTATGTGGATGCAATTCAATTCGATTAGTTGGAGGAATTACCGATGAAGAGATGTGTCTTCTTGCTGGCCGCTATTAGTATCTCCGCCGTAGTGCTTTCGGCGCAATCCGTCGAGAGGGTTCCGTTGCAGCTCAAAACCAGCGTCGCTCTTCCCGGCGTGAAGGGTGACTTCGATCATTTTGCGGCCGATGTCAAGGGTAACCGCCTGTTCCTGGCTGCGGAAGAGCATAAGTCGGTGGAGGTTTTTGATCTGAAAACCGGCCAACATCTTCAAAGCATCAGCGGCTTTGATACTCCCCACGCGATTGTTTATGTGCCGGAAAAGAACACTCTTTTGGTTACGGACAGTGGCGTGGAGGATGGGAAAGAAGGGTATATACGGGTGGTTTCTTGCGATTCCTACAAAATCACTGATTCGATCAAAGTGCTCGCGGCAGCGGACTCCAGCGGGTACGATCCAAGTAACCATCTGATGTACGCCGACACGGGCGGCTTGGAAGCAAAGATGGACCACACCATCATCAGTGTTATTGACACGGTCGAGGCGAAGAAGGTCAACGAGATCAAGGTCGAGAGCCCCCGCGCCGAAGCCATTGTGTTTGAACGTCGAGGGTCAAGAATGTTTGTCAATATGAGGACCAAGGGACGGGTGGGGGTCTTCGACAAGAAAGATTACAAACTGCTGGAAACCTGGCCCATCCCAGATGCAACGGAAAATGTTCCAATGACCCTGGATGAATCTAACCATCGGCTGTTCGTCGTCTGTCGGAAACCGGCAAAACTGATTGTCTTTGATACTGAGTCGGGTAAGGCAATAACTTCACTTCCTGCCGTCGCACGTGCCGACGATATGTTTTACGATTCGGAAAACAAGAGGATCTACGTCTCCGGTGGCGATGGGTTTGTTGGGGTATATGCCCAGAAAGACCCTGACCATTATGAGCAAATTGCCCACGTGCCATCTGGTCCGGCCGCCAAGGTTTCGATATTTATCCCAGAGTTGAAGCGTCTCTACGTTGCTGCTTCGGCGGAAGGTGCAAATCCTGCCAAGATCCTGATCTACGACGTTAACTAAACTAGATCGCCAAATTCATTGGAGCCGCGGGGGGCTACGGCCCCCGCATCCACGCTCGACATCGGCATGGTTCATGACCAAATACGTAGTTTTAATCAACGATTCAGCCAGTTTTAATCTTCGCCAACGATAGTGAAGCGGGTCGTACACGGGCATCCTCAAGCTTGCACGAAAAGCACAGGCGGCCATCCGGTTTCGACAAACAGGTTTAATTGGGATAGGAAACCCATGCTGCCAACGTCGCCATCCAGGGAGAACCAATGCGACAGCGACAAAGAAGCACTCTCGTTCTGATAACTTACCTGTTGCTCTTTGCGTCGCTGCTGATTACCTCAGCTTTTCAGCGGACTCCTGTTGTCGCAAGCAGCGGCATAAGACACGTTCTACTCCTCAGCTTGGACGGAATGCACGCCATAGATCTTGCAAAATACATCAAGACGCGACCAAATTCGGCGCTAGCTCAACTGAGCAGCCACGGGATCACATACACGAACGCGCAGAGTTCGCTTCCCTCGAACTCTTGGCCAGGTCTTCTAGCCATAGTCACGGGCGGCTCACCTTCGTCCACCGGTGTGATCTTCGAGAACAGTTACGACCGTATGTTGTCTCCTCCCGGGTCACATTGCCAGCAGGTGGGAACAGCCGTCATTTACGACAGTCACATAGACATTGATCCTGACGCACCAGATGGAGGTGGAGGAATCAATCCCAAGATGCTACCTCTCGATCCCTTGAGAGGTTGCACGCCCGTGTATCCGCACGATTATGTTCGCGTCAACAACATCTTCGAAGTGATAAAGCAAGCTGGCGGCCGCACCGCCTGGGCGGACAAACATCCTGCATATGATTTCCTTAACGGACCATCAGGCAATGGTGTCGACGATCTCTTCACACCGGAGATTCGACGGGTTACCAAGGTCAGAAGCGTGTCTGCGACGGAGGCTTATGACGACATCAAGGTTCAAGCGATTCTGTACGAAATCGAGGGGAAGGACCACTCCGGGGCGCACGAGGTAGGTGTGCCTACATTGTTCGGAATGAATTTCCAGGCAATTAGTATGGCCCAGAAGATGGTCGGACATGGCTACAAAGACGGGGAGGCAACTCCCAGTACGGGGCTGATGGATGCGTTTGATCACACGGATCGGTCAATCGGCGAGATGATCAGCGCCCTTAAGCAAAAAGGGCTGTGGGAATCTACTCTCGTCATCGTGACTGCCAAGCATGGGGACGTCCCTATTGATCCAGCCAAGCTGAAGCTTGCCGACCTTAGCCTTATCCCCCACGTCGTGAACGAGATTGATCCTGCGCTTTTATTGGCCGCTGAGCAAGACGGCAGCATTGCGATGCTCTGGCTCAAGAACCACGAACGCACCGAAGAAGTAGTACATGCGATTCGTGCTAAGCAGAACGAGGCAGGCATCCAACAGATCTTTTGGGGCGATTCCTTAAAGCTTCTTTTCCCAGACCCTATACGTGATCCCAGAATGCCTGACATCGTAATTCAACCCGCCTTCGGAATGATCTATGCCGACAAAAAGGATGGGTTTATCGAGGAGCACGGAGGCTTTACTGATGAAGACACACATGTTGGATTGCTGATCTCGAAGCCGATGCTTTCACGAAGCGAAATCAAAACATCGGTGCGCACAGCGCAGATTGCGCCGACTATCCTCGAGCAGCTAGGTCTACACCCTCGAGCGTTGCAATCGGTAGTTATCGAAATGACGCAGTCATTGCCGGGGCTTGGCGAGAGCCAATCCCAGGCCAAAAACTTCCCGTAGTTGTGGGAATTGATGTGTAAACACTTCCAAAGTGGTCGAGGCGAACAAAGCGACCAGGAAATCGAACGTCCCGAGCCATTAGAACTTCACATGCTCTCCGCAGACTTTGCTTTCTGTCAGTGATTCGAGACAAACCGTAGTTTTAATCAAGAATTCAGCCAGTTTTAATCTTCGCCAACGATAGTGAAGCGGGTTCGTGCACGCCATCTTGGCCTTGAACGAAAAGCACCATGTGCGATCCGTTACACAGGAGTTCGAGTGAAGACATTCATTCTCGGTCTCATCTTGGGATTGGCCATACCCCCTCTCGCGATTTACACGTACTTCGCTTTTGGACTTGCGCCGGCAGCAGCTTCGGCGGCACCCATACCGTTCGAAAAAGTGCTAGCGAAAAAGGCGTTGCATTCAAGAATCGAGAAAGAAATGCCTCGCTCGATCCTGATTGCTGCCGATGAAGCGAACTATGCAGCAGGCGCGGAGATTTATCGCAAAAATTGTGCAGTCTGCCACGGGCTTCCAGGACGACCCGCGACCGCCATTGCTCAAGGAATGTATCCCAAGCCGCCACAGTTGCTAGACGGCAAGGGTGTAACCGACGATCCCGCAGGGGAAAGTTATTGGAAGGTAGCCAAGGGCATCCGCCTGACCGGAATGCCAGGATTTCAGGAAGCGCTCTCCGAACAGCAGATGTGGCAGGTGAGCATCCTGCTTGCTGATGCCGACAAACTCCCGAAAGCTGTGCAGGACAATCTTAGGGGCACTCCAGCTCCAGCTGTCGCGGCGATCGGCCAGCAACACTAGCCATTTCCAGACTTAGCAAATATAACGAATGTAGATCCCGGGATCGATGTGCGACTGCAGAAATCGATCCCTCCATTCGGTGCGAAACGGGTTGCTTCGGGATCTTGCCCAAACATACCCATCGGTCTGCCCGGCCGTTCTCGTATCTACCCCCAGACTTGGTGTCGAAACAGATGTTGACCTCTGCCAGCTTACCCATTGTCCTTTCATCCATCATTTTCTTGGTATCCCACTAGTTAATTCTGTTAAGCGCTCCCCACGCAATGAGTGCCGCATTGCAGCCCTGTTGTTGTGAGTTGATCAAATGTGTTGTTTTTAATCTAAAGTTCAAGTGGTTTTAATCTTCGATGAGCATAGTCATCCGCGCTCTTCAGACAGTGGGGTGGGTTCAGCTGCGTAGTGACTTCACAGCGTGGAGATCTCGGCATTGCCAAGCTGCTCATTGCGTCGTTGCGCGACTAACTGAGGCAACCAGTCTCCTCGTACGCAATTGAACCTTCTCGGGCCCGGAAATAGCCAAGATGAGGAAATCTGAGCAGCCAAGGAGGCTCTATGCGGTTTCGGCAAACGGTTATAGTTCTGGCCCTAACGTGGGCTCTGGGGCTTGGCAACAATAGTGTCACTCTCAACGCCCAGGTAGCGGCGGGCACCATTCAAGGCACGATCAGTGATGCGTTGGGCGCTGTAGTTCCTGACGCGAGCATAATCGTCAGAAATCTCGCAACGGGCGAAGTGCGGAAATTAACTACCACGCAGGATGGCTTCTACAGCGCTCCCAACTTGCTGCCAGGTGAGTATGAGATTTCGGCTTCGGCGAAGGGCTTCACGACTCAGAAAGAAGCTAAGGTTTCGCTTGCCATCAGCGCGGTGCAGGTGGTGAATTTTGCGCTTCGCGTTGGATCGACCACAGAGGTTATCGATGTGAGTGGCGCGGCTGCGGGAGTTGACGTAGCCACCTCTGGTGTGAGCGGTGTGATTGGCGAGCGCCGCATTCGGGAACTGCCCCTCAATGGCCGCGATTGGACGCAGTTAGCTACTCTCGAGCCGGGCGTCTCTACCATCCGCACTGAAAACGCCCTTGGAAACCGGGTGCAGCAGGGTGAAGGGACGATGATGACAATTTCCGGTGGCAGACCGTGGCAAAACAATTACCGGCTCGACGGGACGAGCATCAATGACTACTCGAACGGTGCGCCTGGCAGTGCACTCGGAACTAATCTGGGAGTCGATGCTGTAGAAGAATTTTCAGTACTTACCAGCAACTACCCGGCGGAGTACGGCCGGTCGTCCGGCGGGGTAATCAACGCGATCACCCGGTCTGGAACTAACAAGTTGCATGGAACTGCCTATAACTTCCATCGTAATAGCGCCCTGGACGCGAGCAATTATTTCGACGTAACCAAACCGCCTTTTCACCGCAACCAGTTTGGAGCCTCAGGTGGCGGGCCGATTATCAAAGACCGGACGTTTGTGTTTGGAGACTATGAAGGAATCCGGCAGTCGCTTGGTACGACGCAAGTGGCGGATGTTCCTACTGCAGACGCCCGACTAGGCAATCTGTCCACCGGACCTGTCCAGGTGAATCCTGCGTCCCTGGCGTTTATAAACGCCTTCTACCCTCTGCCCAACCGCCCTGCTTCCGGGGACACCGGGCAATATGCCTTTTCAGGCCAGCAGATCACGCACGAAAATTACTTTACGATCCGCGCCGACCACAAGATCTCGGGCTCGAACAGTCTTTTCGGCACCCTGGTAATGGACCGAGCTGACACGAATCAGCCTGACGAACTGAACAACAAGACATTCGGCTACCTCACGCGCCGATATATCGCGACAATCCAAGACACGCAAACCATAGGCAGTCGTCTAGTGAATTCAACGCGCGTTGGATTCAACCGTGTGGTGGCGCAGGAAGGGTTGACCCAAGCCATCAATCCGGCTTCCTCTGATCTCGCCTATTCCAGCACACCCGGCCTTCCCGCTCCCCAGGTTACTGTCCCAGGACTGACCGCCTTTACCGGGGGACTGGGAGGCTTCTCTCAACATTTCTATCACTACAACTCCTATCAGTTCGGAGACGATGCCTTTCTCACAACTGGTTCTCATTCACTCAAGGCCGGTCTTTCGATCGAGAGAATCCAAAACAACGAGTTTGCATCGGCCGCGCCGGACGGAAATTTCAAGTTCGGATCTCTGCGAAATTTCCTTCTGAATCAGCCGACAAACTTCGTCGGAGTGGTTCCCGGGCACGCAACGGAACGTGGGATACGAGAGTCGGTGGTCGGAGCTTATTTCGAGGACGATTGGCGGTTCCGCCCGAGTCTGACATTGAACATGGGACTCAGGTATGAGATGAGCACTGTGCCCACCGAAGTCAACGGCAAGCTGTCGACACTGCGCTCGTTGACGGATACAACGCCTCACTTGGGCGATCCCTTCTTCAACAATCCGACTCTCAAGAATTTTGAACCGCGCATTGGCCTCGCATGGGACCCGTCCGGGAAAGGCAAAACCGCGGTTCGGGCCGGCTTCGGATTGTTTGATGTGCTCCCGCTGCCTTATCTCTTTGAGCTGATCACCGAATTTTCCAGCCCGTTTTATCAGCAGGGCAAGATAAGCAATCCTCCCGCCGGAAGTTTCCCCGGGGGGGCATTTCCTCTCATTGCGGCGAACAGCAACACCTTGCGTGCTGCTTATGTCGACCCGAATCCACCCAGGGACTACGTGATGCATTGGAACCTGAACATACAGCAGGAACTGGCGCCGAGACTGACGGCGATGATTGCCTACGTTGGCTCCCGTGGTGTCCATCAGCCCGGATCACATGAGGATCTTGATACGGTGCTTCCTACCCTCACGTCCCGAGGTTACTTGTATCCCGATCCAGGGACTGCCACTCGCATTAATGAAAACTTTGGACGAATCGGGGGAGTGCTATGGAACCAAGACTCCTACTATCACGCACTCGAAGTGAGGATCACGAAAGCGATGTCTCACAACGTCCAGATCCAAGGCGCTTACACCTGGAGCAAGAGCATCGACACTGGGTCCACATCTATTGGTACGGATGCCTTCGGCAACTCGCTTATTAATCCCCCATTCTTCGCGGGGAGGCAGCTTCGTTCCTTATCAGACTTTGATCAGCGGCATAACCTGGTAGTCCATTACACTTGGGTACTTGATTACGCCAAGTCCCTGCCAACACCGGCGCAAGCTATTTTGGGTGGATGGCAATTAGGCGGAATTGTTCAGGCAAGTAGCGGCGTTCCGTTCAGCGTCTTGCTGGGCGGTGACCCGCTAGGGCAGGGCACATCTGACAACACCGCCCTTCCGGATCGTGTTTCGGGCCCAGGATGCAGCACCCTGACAAATCCCGGGAATCCACTGAACTACATCAAGCTGCAGTGCTTTAGCTATCCGAATCCAGCAACGCTAATGGGCAACTTACGACGCAACTCACTGATCGGACCGGGCCTTCTGAACCTCGACATGTCGCTGTTTAAGAACAACCGCATCCGGCGTATCTCTGAGGATTTCACGGTGCAGTTCCGCGTGGAGGCGTTCAACCTGTTTAACCACGCGAACTTTGCGCCGCCTCTAGCCAACAACACGGTATTCGACGAGAGTGGAGCCGCCGTTCCACTGGCTGGCAGAATCGACGCGACTGCTACGCCTTCTCGAGAAATTCAATTTGGGTTGAAGCTCATCTGGTAGCCGGCACTTCCTGGGTCCGTCGATTTGGCGGATTGCTGGTTACTCTGAAGGAGAGGTTCCACGTCTGAACCTCTCCTTCCCAAATATGCGGAGGTTTGTTGATGGCGAATTCATCGAAGGCCCTTATCCTGTGTCTGTTCTTTGCGGCATTTGCAGGGGCCTACGCGCAATCAAGCACAGTCACGATTGCAGCACTGACAGGTATCGTGTCGTCACAGAAAGTCCCGCTGGAGGGAGTATTGGTCAGTGCCAAGAAGATGGGTGGCACGATAACCATTACTGTTGTTTCGGATTCTCATGGTCGCTTTTCATTTCCGAAAGGCAGACTTCAGGCAGGACGCTATCGGCTGAGGATCCGGGCCTCTGGTTATGAATTGGCATCTCCGGTCGTAGCCACGCTAGAGGACGGCAAACCTGCTGTCGTTAATCTCTCGCTGACACGAACCAGGGAATTGGCGGCAAACCTGATGAGTGCTGAATGGCTGGTTAGCATTCCTGGCTCGGAAGCACAAAAGAAAAGCCTGTACCGCTGCATAAACTGCCACACCCTATTTCCGATCGTGAAGAGTTCGCATAACGCAGTCGATTGGGATGCCACCGTCGCTCGAATGGAGTCATACATATCAGCGAGCACTCTTCTCTCACCTGTAATTTCACCGGTGAAACCTCAGCATAAGCGTGATCCCGACTTCGAACTGTTTCTTGCGTCCATCAATCTTCATAACAGGTCACAGTGGGAGTTCCCTCTCAAGACCTTTGACCGTCCTAGCGGACAAGCTACCAGGGTCATCGTCACTGAGTATGACCTGCCTTCTGAAAACAGTCTTCCTCACGATGCAGTGGTTGGAAGGGACGGGATGATCTGGTTCGACGATTTTCAACGGCCAATTATCGGGCGGCTGAACCCGAGCACTGGAGAGGTAAAAGAATGGAAGATGCCTCTTCCGCGTCCTGGATCTCCTGAAGGCTCACTTGCGCTTAGAGTCGATCAAGAGGGCAATGTCTGGGTACCGCGCTTCCTGCAGGGTTGCACCGTCACCGAGTTCAATCCAACCACGGAGGAATTCAAGAGCTGGACAGTGCCTGCGCAATACAACAACGCCATCGCGCGTTGCGGACATGTGGCATTTGCCGCGAATGGCAAAATGTGGCTTTCTGACAGTGAGAATCGCCGGATGTTTTTGTTTGATCCACATAAAGGTGATTTCGAAGTCTTCGACTCTTTTCCCAACTACAGTGGCCCAACTTCGAACCCAGTGTTCGGAAACGTGAGCGGCTCTTCGCAAGGTCACCGCACCTACGAAATTGCCGCCGATTCGCGAGGAAACGGCTACTTTGCGGATATCGGCGGAAGCACGATAGGAAGGGTCGACGCAAAGACGGGTCATGTCACTCTTTACCCAACCCCAACACCCAATTCCGGACCACGTCGCTGCTTCATGGATTCCGAGGATCGTCTCTGGTTCGGGGAGAACTATGCGAACAAGCTCGGCATGCTTGACACGAAGACGGGGACCATCAAGGAGTTCGTTCCGCCCATTCCGTGGAATGGGGCATATCCAGCATTTGCCGACGGCCGCGGAGATATCTGGACAGCCGGCATGAGCACCGACTTCGTCTTCCGCCTGAAGCCGTCAACAGGCCAATTCGTGTCTTACCTGCTGCCCACTCTCGGCGCAAATGTTCGAAACATAGATGGGAATGCGAACAGTGTTCTCATATGGGTCGCCGAGGTACATGCCGGGAAAATTGCCCTGCTAGAGCCGCTCGATTAACCGGGATGCGGGTCCGTGCTGAAGAAAAAATTGTAATAACAATCAAACAAGGGGAACGCTCTTGAATCACAAGCAAGTGTCATGTACTGCTTCGTCTGCTATCTCTTCCTCGACACGTCGCGGGTTCTTAAAACACATGGGGATGCTTTCAGCCGTCACGCTCCTTCGACCCACACCCTTTTTGTTAGCCGTCCCTGATAGCTCAGTTATGGAAACCCTTAGTATCTACATGGCTGAAGCGCGGCAGCGCAAGCTGCCAGAGGACGTCGTCGAAAAGACCAAGCATCATATTCTGGACACACTCGCTGCGATGGTTTCAGGTTCTGAGCTACCGCCAGGACGTGAAGCCCTAAAATTCGCCCGATCTTACGGCGGAGATCCGGTTGCGACGGTTGTGGCGTCAGATGTTGTTTGCGGTCCGATTGAGGCTGCGCTGGTAAACGGCGGGCTGGCCCACGCCGATGAGACTGATGACTCGCACGCGGCATCGCACTCCCATCCTGGCTGCGCCGTCGTGCCTGCCGCGCTCGCAGCGGGCGAGCAATTCGGCATTTCGGGCATGCAATTTCTTCGGGCCGTAACTCTTGGCTACGACATTGGCACACGTGTGACCATGACCCTAGGGGGAGAGGAATTTCAGACGACTACACATCGCGATTGCCACAGCATCGCTGGAGGCTTCGGCGCGGCTGCGGCCGCGGCCTGTGCAGTCGGTCTGAATGCGCAGCAGATGCGATGGTTACTGGACTTCACCGCTCAACAAACCGCCGGCTTCACCGTCTGGCAGCGTGACAATCAGCATATGGAGAAAGCTTTCGTCTTCGCTGGAATGACGGCCCGAAATGGAGTCACCGGTGCTCTGCTGATCCACTCCGGCTGGACGGGCGTGGATGATGTTTTCTCAGGAGCCGATAACTTCTTTCTGACGTACGCCCCTAAAGCAGATCCCGCCGGGCTGATTGACAGCCTGGGGGAACGCTATGAAGTTACCCGCACGAATATTAAGAAGTGGACGGTCGGATCGCCAATCCAGGCACCCCTGGATGCGCTCGAGATCCTGATGAAGCGCCACCCATTCGAAGCGGACCAGGTACAGAGTGTCGTAGTGAGACTCGCAACTCACGAAAGCTCAACCGTCAACAACCGCGAGATGCCAAACATTTGTCTACAACACATGATTGCTGTGATGCTGACCGACAAGACTGTCTCGTTCGCCACCACCCACGACAAAGGAAGAATGCAGGATCCAGCAATACTTCGACAAAGATCCAAGGTGAAGCTCGTTCCCGATGAAGAGCTCGAACGCCTCCTGCCTCGGAAAGAGGCTATCGTGGAGGTTACGCTCGTCGATAAAACGCAGCTAAGTGAACGGGTCGAAGCCGTTCGCGGCACCGTTGACAACCCTATGACTCGTGACGAAATTGTCGCAAAAGCCCGTGACCTCATGTCTCCAGTTCTAGGGGCCTCGAAATGTGCCACCCTCATCGAAGCGGTGCTCACACTTGAAACAGCACAAAGCGTTAAGGATTTACGACCATATCTGCAGCGATGATCATCGCGCACCGGTACTGAGAGATATCGTATACGTATGACACAGTGAATCTTTACTGCTTGCTATTGCTCTTTTCGAAAACATCCATAATCACGCTACTATCCGTGATGCCCGCCTGCTCTGCGTATACTTGTTGCTTGCCAGAGCGTTTCAGATGGTACATCGCTTCCAACGTTCGCAGAAGCGTCACATGATTTACACCGTTCGTTTCATCATAATCACCATGCTTGATACGGGCTCCAGCAAGAATTGTCGGGATGCGATTACTGACGCGCGGAATTCTGCTCGCTGGATTCGTTAGGCCTCCGGGATATCGAGCCCTCGCATCCTCATCGAAGGTGATAATTAGGAGGCTATTGTGATCTTTAGCCCAACGGTAATAGGGATCAATGTGTCTTCGGAGCCAAGCGTCCCCAGCCTTAACGCTTAACGACGGCGAGCCGTTATGCATGTCATTGACTAAATTTGGAATTACGAACGAGACGGTCGGAAGGTTCTGGTAATCCAGCGGAAAGTCTTGCGGGAACCGAAGGTTCGAAGATGTTGACAGTGTCCGGCCATGAGGGATATTTGAGAAAGAAATCCAGGGCACATGCTTGCGAGCGTAGTGGTCCATTGACGGCACTGCTGAACTTATCGAGGGCAATCCCTCCGAGTAACCAACGAACGAATGGTTGGAGGCGATCAACTGACGTCCAAGATTCTCAGCGTCGAGCGGGGCAGCAGGAATGCGATCTAGAAATCCAACGTTCTGATTGCTGCCGGAAAATAGCCAAAAATAATTACCCTCGCTAAAGTGTTCTTCCGCGAACATGCGCACTAAATTTGCACCGTCTTTTAGGAGAACGTCATTGATATAAGGTGCATCGGGGCTGCCGATGATCTGTTCATAATTTTTATTCTCCTCGACGACGATCAGGATGTGATCGTATACGGGCAGTTCCGAGGGCCACGTCGTCAATGCCTGTGCGGCGTTTATAGGTAATCTGGATGCATCTCTGAGTTTGCGTCCGCTCTGATGACAGGAAACTAAAATGATCAGCAGCATACCTGCGATCGAAATATGGATGGGGTTAGCCAGGTGCAACTTGGCACCTGAGGTAACTGGGCTCCTCAGCAAGTGTGCAATCCTCAATTAAAGCTATCTGCAATAGAGTACATCGTCCTCCGGATCACCAGTCTTGAACAGTGCCGAGTTGTTGGTGCAGGACACATTGTCCTACTGCCCGATTTGGTCGCCGGGTACTCTCGCCATCGTTGCCTCTGAATGGCTACATTGTTTACGGGGCGATTCCAATCGCAAGCCGTTTTGGCGCTCGGCCGACGGGAATTCGCGCAACTTCGTTGCGATTCTTAACTGCGATGATGGAAACATCATTACTGTCTGTGTTGCTTACCGCCGCGTAACGCCCGTCAGGTGAAAACACGATCCAATTCGGACCGTCTCCAACCGGGACATTGCCTACTACCTTGTGCTGTCGCAAGTCATAAATATAAACAGCATCATCTAGTAAGCTCGTTACCCAAAGCTGAGTCTCATCCGGGCTCAACGCAAGACCGTGCGTGAAGGTGTCCGGAGTCTCGAATTTGCGCGGTTTTGGAGGGCCTTGCCATTTAGATGGAATTTCGACCGATTGCAGCACCTTTGCGTGTTTCACATCCACAACGCGAAAGCCATGAAGGTTAGCGATCGCCACGTAAAGTTTTTCGCCATTACGGCTGAGGACATATGGGCGCGGACGTCCTCCAGTAGGAATATGCGCGGAGTAGTCCAAGCGAGTTAGGTCGATAACATCAATTTCATTTCCGCCCATTGAACTTATGTAAACGTATTCGTTGCTTGCTGTTGGCACCGCATTGTGAGGTTCTTTGATGGGCAGAGCCTTTTCGATTTGTCCGGCGGCAATATTGACGATATCAGCTTTGTCACCATCTCGAATTGGCACTACCACGTACTTCCCATCGGGAGTGACCGCACATTGATTGGGTCGACCATCCAGCGGAATGGTTCCGATTATCCGTTTGGACTCTAAATCAACGACCCGGAGAGTGTGATCGGACTCGATAGTGGCAAACAACCGCTTTCCATCAGGCTGGACTGCAATCCCATGTACATGCTGTCCGACTTGGATGTCGTCGATCACCTTCAGAGAATCCAAGTCAATCACAGAAACGGAGGCGCCCTGGCTATTGTCCACATATAGTCGGTAGGATTGTGTGTCGTGCAGTTGTCCCCAACCCAGACATGAAGATAGAACGACAAGCCACAGTACCTGCTTCGCAGTGCCTCTCATCCTATCTCTCAACCGAGTAAATCAGCAGTTTTGCGGGAGTGGTGTTGTGTTTGGTCGTGACGACAAAGTAACGATGGAGTTGCGGGACCAAGAAGCCTATTTTCCCCTTATACCCGCTGGGCACTTTTGCAACTTCCTCATACTTGCCGCCCTCAGTTCTCTGATAGATGTCGACGAAGCCTTCCCCGCAAGCGAGGTAGACCCGATTGATCGCCGGGTCAAAGGACATGTCGTCGACGAGATCGTTAGCGGGAAGAACCTCAACTTCCTCACCCGATGCAGTATCGATGACGCCGAATTTGCCTGGCTTCCGTCCGGCAACGAACAATTGATGATTGGATTCGTCGAGAGCCAAAGGAGTGTTGAAATTCACCTGCTTCAGCTGCCAGGTAGAGGTGAGACTGCGGGATTTGAGATCGACAACTCCAATTTGGTTCTTGTCGCGAATATTGACGAAGAGTCTGGAGCCGTTCTTCTCTAGAGCCATTGCCTCCAGGTTCGTGGAAGGAATCTTGATGTCCCCGATGTGCTCCTTGCTACTGGTGTCGATCAAGCTGATAAGGGAGTAATCGTTGCCGGCTTCTTTGCCGCCGTTGCTCACATATAGAAGGTGGTCGGCTTCGTCATAGGCGATGGCGTCGGCATCCGGAGTCAGCTTAATGGTTTTCTCGATGGCATAGGTTTTTGCATTGACAACCTTGCAGGAACCACCATCGCCACCGGCTATTACGAATAGTTCATTCGACTCTGGAAGATAAAGGAGCCCATGAGGGGAATCGATTCCCGAGATACTCCGGATCTTGCCATTAGTCTTTAGATCGAAAACCTCGACGCTGTTGTGTTCCTCCGCGGAAAGAAAAAGACGATTTCCGCTTAAGTCCACGGCGAGATGATCAAAATCGCCGTCAATCCCGACCATAGGAATGCTACGGAGCAACTTCAATATCGGACCTGACGCGGTTTTTGTGCTGGCTGCTGCGCTTGCTAACACCGGACAGATTGCAGTCAACAGTAGGGCCAATTTGACAAAACGAGAAACAGTGCCAAAATGCATAACTCCTCCTGGCGATTCGATCGACGTAGGCGCGAGGGATAACTATACGACGGCGCTCAACTGGAACGTAGCCTGCGCGGATGAATGAACCCTGAAGTCAAGATGAATTTCCTTTCAGAGAGATGTTGTATCGCTAAACGATAGTTTAACTGAAACAGAGGATCCTGAATGAAATTTCACGCGGAGTTCATGCCAAGTTAACCTGACGGCGATACTTCATTACGCCCAGATGTGGGTGGGGTGCACGATCCAACGCATTCGCTTCAATGTCAGTCGAAAAGTGATCATGCCAACTGGGGCTTGACGACACAGTTTCGGCGACCACAAGTGTGTTTCGGGATCGTGAGTTCAAGCGTTCCAGCGTGAATACGAGCAGCAAGTGTGCCCGGTTCCATAGCTCGTCCAAGGAGAAAAACATGAATCGCAGAGTCGTGGGGACTGTGCAGGTTGCTCTTCTCTTAGTAGTGGCTTCGTATGCGCCACGCGTCTGGGCCCAGGTTGCCGGCGGGACGGTGCAAGGCACGATCACCGATGCAGTTGGAGCCGTAATCCCAAATGCGACGGTCACCATCAAGAATGTAGACACCGGAGTGGGGTCGCCGGTGACGACGAACGAACAAGGTGTTTATCACGTCGCGAACCTAGTTCCCGGCAAATATGATATCCAGGCAACGGCACCGGGATTTACCGAAGAATTACGTACCGGATTAACTCTGACCGTCGGTGAGGTCGCAGTCATTGACATTCACATGGCTGTTCAAGGGCGATCAGAGAAAGTCGAGGTACAGGAGGCGGAAGTAGGCGTCGATTCGGCGACATCGACAGTCCAAGGTGTGATTGATTCTCGTACAGTCAGAGAATTGCCGTTGAATGCGCGAGACTGGACGCAATTAGCCACACTGGAGCCTGGAGTCACGACTACACGAACCCAGGTAGGCCTTAATTCAGGCAAAGCGCAGCGCGGATTCGGCACGCAACTAACGATTTCAGGCGGCCGTCCCCAACAAAACAATTATCGCTTGGACGGAGTCAGCATCAACGACTACTCCAATGGCGCACCCGGCAGCGTATTGGGTGTAGATCTCGGGGTCGATGCAGTGGAGGAGTTTTCGGTTCTAACCAGCAACTATCCAGCGGATTACGGGCGGTCTTCAGGCGGGGTGGTAAATGCAGTGACACGCTCGGGAGGGAATGCTTTCCACGGAGACGCTTACGAATTCTTGCGGAACAGCGCCCTGGATGCCCGGAACTATTTCGACTACAACGCCAATGGCGCCCCCAGCAAGCCTCCTTTCAAGCGAAACCAGTTTGGGGGGTCGGCGGGCGGTCCGATCATCAAGGATAGGACATTTATCTTCGGCGACTACGAAGGGCTGAGACAATCATTAGGGGTCAGTAAGGTTGATACGACCCCCACCAGTGCAGCACGAAACGGTGCTTTCGGAACAGTGGATCCATACATCCTGGGATTTCTGAATGCGTTCTATCCACTGCCCAACCAGTCTGTCGGTCCCAACGACGCCACCGGCAACTACGTTTTTTCCGGGCAACAGATAACGCACGAGAACTACTTCACGACGAGGGTCGATCATCACCTTACACCGACTGACACCATGGTCGGGACCTACGTGCTGGATCTCGCTGACATCGTCCAGCCAGACGAACTGAATAACAAAAAGACAGGGTTTAATTCGCGCCGGCAGGTGCTGACGTTGGAAGAGACGCATGTGTTCAATGCTTCCGTGGTGAATGCCGCGCGCTTTGGACTCAGCAGGGTCGTGGCAAATGGAGGGAACACTTTTCTTTCGAGTAATCCAGCATCGGCGGATACGTCGTATGGGTTGGTACCAGGGAAGTATGCCCCGGATGTACAAGTCCCTGGAATAACTGAATTCACCGGCGGACTTGGGTCAATTTCCGCCTATGACTTCCATTGGACATCGATTCAGTTCTATGACGACGCCTTCCTGACGAAGGCCTCCCATAACATCAAGTTTGGCATTGCAGTCGAGAGGATTCGTTCTAATGAGACGGCTTTCACGGACCCGACAGGAGTTATTGCATACAACGACCTGAATACATTTCTTTCGAATAGCGCGCCTAGCTCTTTTACCGCAACGATCCCGGACACAATTGGTCCACGCCACTTCCGGCAGACCCTGGTTGGCCCGTATGTGCAAGACGATTGGCGGGTAAAACCCAATCTCACGGTCAACATGGGACTGCGATACGAATTCGCGACGGTGCTCTCCGAGACAGATGGGAAGTTGGCGACGTTGCGAAGCCTCACAGATGCTACTCCACATCTGGGCGCGCCTTTGATGGAGAATCCAACCAAGCTGAATTTCGAGCCGCGGTTCGGTTTCTCCTGGGACCCATCGAAGAAAGGGAAACTCGCGGTTCGCGGCGGTTTCGGTATGTTCGACGTGCTGCCGCTGCCTTATCAGTTCGAACTTCTGCAAGCGTTCACCTCGCCCTTTATCAAGATCGGAGTTTCTACTAATCTCGCTAATGGCGCGTTCGCACCTCCGTCCGCACCGGGCTCGGCCTATAACGCCATTTTTCCTGTGCAGGACTCGACTTTAAGGCAGACCTACCTACAGCCAAATCCAAAGCGTAACTACGTTATGCAATGGAACTTCAATGTTCAAAAAGAGTTGATGGATGGATTGACGGTGACCGTAGGGTACGTCGGATCACATGGTGTGCACCAACCCTATCGAGTGGAGGACGCGAACATCGTTCTTCCGACTGCCACTCCCGCGGGTTACATGTGGCCTAACCCAATCGGTAGCGGGTCCCGGTTAAACCCGAATTGGGGTCAAATCGCAGCGATCTTTTGGGAGGGCAAGTCTTCCTACAACGGCTTCCAGACCAAAATCAAAAAGAACATGAGCCACGGGATTGAGATCGGTGCTTCTTACACGTTTGCAAAGAGCCTGGATTCTTCCTCCACCAGTTTGGTGGGGGACGCGTTCTTGAACTCAGTGTCCAGCTTGCCTTGGTTTGATATTCGCCGAAGTTGGGGGCCGTCTGATTTTGATATTCGGCACAACCTGGTAATCAATTACAGTTGGGAGTTGCCGCAGGCGAAATCGCTGCAAGGCGTGCTTGGCTGGTTGGCAAATGGATACGAGATAGGGGGGATTTTCCAGGCGAGTACGGGAACGCCGTTTACTGTTGGCTTTGGTGGAGACGCGCTTGGATTGAACAGTACAGATCCGACGTTGGACGTGCCCAGCGTTTTGAATACGCCGGACTGTCGCTCGTTAACCAACCCGGGCAGTATCAACTACGTGAAGACAAACTGCTTTACCATTCCGCAGGCGACTCCTCAGGTTGCGGCAAACTGTGTGCAGGCCAATGGTGATCCGAATTCCTGCCTCAATTTGCTGGGAAATTTGAGCCGTAACAAACTGTACGGGCCCTCGCTGTTGAATCTCGACTTCTCGGTTTTCAAAAACAACCGCATTCCCAGAATTTCAGAAACGTTCAATGCGCAGTTTCGGGTTGAGTTTTTCAACGTATTGAACCACACGAATTTTTCTCCCCCCACGGATAACTTGGCCATCTTTGATGGTTCTGGCAATCCCCTGGGTCCGCAGTATGGCGGAAATGGGGGACAACTGACCTCCACAGCAACCAGTTCGCGGCAGGTCCAAGTGGCTCTTAAGTTCATCTGGTGAGGATCTGTCCCGATGGGGACACGTCATTAGGAACACTGAATGCAAACTTACAAAATAGCGGTAATTCCGGGTGATGGGATCGGGCACGAAGTGGTGCCGGAGGGCATCCAGGTGCTCGATGTCGCTGGGCGCCGTTTTGGGTTCAAGATGGACTGGCAACTCTTTGATTGGAGCTGTGAAGGATATGTCCGTACAGGGACGATGATGCCCGAGGATGGTATCGAACAACTGACTCCCTTCGACGCAATCTATCTGGGTGCGGTTGGACACCCCAGCGTACCTGACCACGTATCTTTGTGGGGTTTGCTGATTCCAATTCGGCGACGCTTTCAGCAATACGTAAATCTGAGACCCGTCCGGCTGTTCGCTGGCATCGATAGTCCGCTGAAAAATTGGAAGGCAGGTGATATCGATTTCTGCATTGTCCGAGAGAACAACGAGGGGGAGTACTCGAACATTGGCGGCAGATTATACGAGGGTACTGAAGACGAAATGGCGGTTCAGCAGACGGTATTCACTCGTCGAGGCGTTCAGCGCATTCTTCGGTACGCGTTCGAACTCGCGCGCACGCGGGGGCGGCATGTCACGTCGGCGACGAAGTCCAACGGCATCATTCACACGATGCCTTTTTGGGATGAATGCTTCCGTGAAATCGCCAAACAGTATCCCGATGTCCGAACCGACCAGTATCACATCGACATTCTCACCGCTCACTTTGTCCGGCATCCAGACTGGTTTGACGTGGTGGTAGGATCCAACCTCTTCGGTGACATTCTTTCGGACCTGGGTCCAGCCGTGGTGGGTTCGATTGGCATTGCGCCCTCTGCAAACCTCAATCCCGAGAAGACATACCCTTCGATGTTTGAGCCGGTTCACGGCTCCGCCCCAGATATCGCAGGCAAAGGGATCGCAAACCCTATTGGGCAGATCTGGTCAGGAGCGCTGATGCTACGTCACCTCGGCGAGGAAGAGGCGGCGACGGCGATCGAGAATGCCATAACTGCCGTGCTGGCGGACTCAAAGGTTCGTACGCTGGATATCGGCGGGAACTCTTCCACGAAAGAGATGGGCGCAGCCATCGCGTTTCGCGTCAGCGAGCAAGAAGCTCAGTTCAAGAAAGTGAATTAGGCCTAAGTTGTGGATATGACCGAACTGGCAACGATGCAAGCCACTCAACGCGAACCGCAGGATCGCAGGCGGAAGAAACGCTTTTATGCCGGCTTGTCTTTCCAGGTTTTGGTGGCCATGGTTGTCGCGATTGCCTTCGGTTTCTTTTTCCCGGCGAGGGCGGTATCCATGAAGCCGCTGGGCGATGTCTTTATCCGGATGATCAGCAGCATCATCACGCTTGTGATCTTCTGCACCGTATCATCCGGCATCGCCGGAATGCGTGACATAAAGAAAGTAGGGAGGGTTGGAGGCAAGGCTCTTCTGTATTTTGAAGTGGTATCAACGTTGGCGCTTTTGCTCGGTCTGCTGGTCGGCAATATCGCGCGTCCGGGAAGCGGATTCAACATCGATCCACGCACGCTCGATTCCAAAAGCGTAGCGGAGTATGCGGGCCAGGCCAAGGCACAAAGCGTGACCGAGTTCCTGATGCACGTCGTGCCGACTACCTTTGTAGACGCCTTTGCCAAGGGTGACATCTTGCAAGTGGTTCTTGTTGCTGTGCTTTTTGGATTCGCACTTTCACAGGGCGGGGCCGTATGTAAACCGATCATAGATGTGATTCAAGGGCTTACTCATGCGGTTTTCGGCGTCGTGAACATCATGATGCTGTTCGCGCCATTTGGCGCCTTCGGAGCGATGGCCTTTACCATCGGCAAGTACGGGATCATGTCGTTGGGACCCCTGGCCAAACTGATCGCAATTTTCTATGCGACTTCATTCATTTTTCTTTTCGTAGTCCTAGGTGCTATCTGTTGGGCCGCCGGTTTCAACTTCTTCAAGCTGTTTGTCTACATCAAGGAAGAACTACTGTTGGTATTAGCCGTAAGTTCTTCCGAGCCAGCACTGCCAACGCTTATGGAGAAGATGCAGCGGCTGGGTTGTTCGCAATCACTGGTCGGATTGGTAATTCCGACCGGGTATACCTTCAATGCAGATGGCACAAGCCTTTACATGACCATGGCTGCGCTGTTCGTGGCACAGGCTACCAACACGCATGTGACCATAGGTCAGCAAATCACCATTCTCGTTCTGGCTGTTCTTACGTCAAAGGGTGCAAGCGGCGTGCAGGGTGCAGCCTTCATCGCACTCGTCGGAACGCTGATGGTGGTGCCCACCATACCGGTCGCTGGAATGGCTATCATATTGGGCATTGATCGGTTCATGTCCATGATGAGAGCATTGGTCAATATGACGGGGAACGCGGTGGCGACGCTAGTGGTTGCGAGATGGGAAAAGGAAATCGATCGCGAGACCCTTGCCCGGAATCTCGCCTGACGTGGGTGCACCGCGCAAATGTGCAGCTCAATTTCGAGAGTCTGCACAGATTTCGGGCATTGAGCCTTCTGCTTACCCGTAATTAGCGTTTAGTTCGAGACTATTTTCGGCAGAGAGCTACGATTTCCTGCATATTCTCCACTCTTTCGAGATTCCGCACTGACTCGATAATTTGCTTTGCCTTTCCCGTCGGCCACTTCGCAGCAGTGGTGCAACCCATGAACTTTTCCGAGACCTCGTCAAAGTTCATGGGATTAGCAGGGCTGCCCTTGGCAAAATCAGCCCTGCCAGTGATGACCTTACCGTTCCTTAGGTTGATTTTCAGGAGCGAGGTCATCTTGTCGTAGCCGGCAGCTTCCGCTTCAGGGCTCACCACGAAATGGATGCGCCGAATCATATCCTGCACATCAGGACGATTCACCACGGCGTCAGTGAACTCGCTCAGACCCGCCTTCCGATCCAAAAGCAAAATGGCCATACAGAATTCCATGCTGAACTTTGCCTGCAACGCGTTCTTCGGCTGATGGTGAATCAACGCATTCGGCATGTTCTTGTTGGTGCCGACTTCCATGGATTCCACATCACTTCCCTTAATGTCGTACTGGTGGATAAGAAGCTGCAATTCGGTCATCGCCGGATGGGTCAGGGATCCGGAAGGGAAGGGTTTGATCGAAACTCCGGGTGAAGCCAAGGTCCAAGGTTTACCCAGAGTCTGCATGGTCTGCGGATCGTAGCTGCCGCCGTAGGCGTGAAAGAACCCACGTTGTGCTTCCAGGATTTTGTCTGCTGCGGTCCAACCCAAAGCTGCCAAATCCCCTGCGAAGACCCCCGCTTCAGCTGCGTGTCCAGCGTGAAACGGCTTGGTCATGGTCCCGAAGCTCTCGCGCAAGCCAGCCGCCTGGCTTGCCGCAATGCCCATGCTGGTGGCAGTTTGCTGTGCGTTGAAGCGGTTCAGCTTCGCGCATGCCACTACCGAGCCGAAAACGCCACAGGTACCAGTGGAGTGGAATCCGTCCTCATAGTGACGAGGAGAAATGGCTTCGGCGACCTTTGTTTCGACTTCTACGCCGAGGTGATAGGCGAGCATGAATTCTTTGCCGTTACTTTTACTCAACTCGGAGAGAGCCAATGCAGCCGGAAAAACGGGAACAGACGGATGCGTTAGCAATCCGTATACACGATCGGGATGAGTAGAGAGCTGTGTGTCATCGAAGTCTTCCGCATGGATGGCTACACCATTGGCGAAAGCAGCGAAACGGGCAGGGAGTGAAACGTCTGTTCCGAGCACGAGCGCTCCGGCTTCTTTCGTCCGAAAAGGTGCTGTGTACTTGTCGAGGATCGTCCAGGTCTCGTCGGTAGCGCCGTACAGCGCCAATCCAAAAGCATCGAGGATAGATTTCTTGCCCAACGCAATAACTTCAGGCGGGATGTCCTCATATTGCGTTTGCAGCACGAAGTCCACGACGTGTTGGGTGACCCCATCTTCCTTGGGGAAAGGTTCGGAGCAATGATTCGCTGCAGGTTTCGGGGTGTCGGCAGCGTTCATCAGATTAGTGAATCCAACCGCTCCAACCACGGAGGTGCACAGAAAATCCCTTCTCTTCATGAATTAGTGGCCCTCAGGTGCGATCTCAAGCGGTGATATCAGCTTCAGTCTTCTCTCTCGTGTCGCATAATTTCGACGGAACAGCGTCCAACAGGGAAGACGCATGCGGAAACGCCACCCGGAATGTAGTGCCTGTCTGCGGGTGGCTCGTGACCGAGATCTCGGCATCGTGAGCTGAACAGATGGCTTTCACGATTGCGAGCCCGAGGCCGGTTCCACCATATTCACGCGAGCGGGAGCGGTTGGTAGTGTAGAACCGCTCGAAGATATGAGGCAGGTCGTCCGGTGCGATACCAATGCCGTTATCTGCTACGAGGAGGATGGCTGTGTCGGCTTCTCGAAAAACCCGTACGCTGATTTGTCCGCCGGTTCCGCTGTACTTGATCGCATTATCAATGAGATTGACGATCACCTGCTTCAGACGCCACGGGTCCGCGATAATCTCGACGCCAAGTTCGGCTTCGCATCTCGTTGCAATCGCCTTCTCTTCCGCGAGAAGGTTCATCTGTTCGAGAGTGGAAGCTGTTAGAGCTGACAAGTCGACCGGTATGCGCTCCAGTCTGATCTCGCCCGCATCGAGGCGAGATATGGCGAGCAGGTCCTGAACAATCTTGGTGAGGCGCAGAACTTCTTCGAGCGAACTGCCGACAATCTCGAGCGTTTCTTCCGGTGAGTGGTTATCACGTACGAGGGATTCCAGTTCGCCACGAATGATCGTGAGCGGTGTGCGAAGCTCATGTGATGCATCGGCAGAAAAGCGGTTGATGTGGTGAAATGCGCCCTCCAGCCTCGCGATCATGTGATTCAAGGCGGTTGAAAGCCGCTCGATTTCATCTCCGGTATCAATGCTGGGCAAGCGCTCACTCAGGTTGCGGGACGTGATTCTTGCCGCCTGTTTGGTGATTTCATCCACCGGTCGCAAGGATCGACGCATTATCCAGTAGCCGCCACAGGCGGCGCCTGCGACCACGATTGGGAAAGCGATGCCGAGGCACCACAGCAACTGTTCAAGGATGTGATTGATGTTGGAAGCGGGCATACCGTTCTCGACGAAGAACTGATGGCCGCCCGGAGAACGGTACCAGACACTCTCGATCAAGACACGACCACGACTGGTAGCTTCCGTTCGAAACCCCGGTTCAAACTTCTTCGGTTTAGCTACCGTCTCTGGATCGAAGCTGGAATCGCGAGGGGGACCCGACCGGTACAGTTCTGTACCATCGGCAAGTGTTACTCGGATGAACCGATCTTTTATCTCGGGCGCATAGTCCTCGGTCATCTCCTTCAAGATGAAGGAAGGACCGCGCTTGTCATAGTCGAACAGAAGAGACTCGCTAATGGCCTGGGCTTCTTGACGCAATGACGTTCGAGCAGCGGAAAGCAAGTAGTGCGCAAGCCCGATGTAAATTGCGGCTCCAAATAAGGCCAGGCAGACGGTCAGCACCACCACGTACCACGCCGTCATCCGGAATCGAATTGAGCGGGGGTTTAGCACTCATTATCCTCGCACACCCTGTACCCGATGCCCCTCACCGTATAGATAAGCTTTTTCTCGTGACCATCATCGATTTTATTGCGGAGGTGCCGGACGTAAACATCGACGATGTTGGTGATGCCATCAAAGCTCTGATCCCAGACATGCTCAATGATCATGGTGCGCGAAAGCACGCGGCCGGCATTTGACATCAGGTACTCCAGGAGCGCGTACTCCTTGCTTGTGAGCTCAATGCGTTCACCGGCGCGGCGCACCGTCTGGGTGAGGCGATCGAGTTCCAGATCTGCCATCCGCACCACACTGCTTCGGCTGACAGGTCCGCGACGCAGGAGGGCTTTTACGCGAGCCAGCAACTCGGCGAAGGCGAAAGGCTTGGTCAGGTAATCATCCGCGCCAGCCTCAAGATTGCTGACTTTGTCATGGAGCGAATCTTTTGCCGTGAGCACCAGGACCGGCAATTTGGTGTTCTTCTTCCTTAGCTTCGTGAGTACTTGCGTGCCGTCGAGGCGCGGCAGCATCAGGTCCAGGATGAGCAAGTCATAGTCATAGGTTTCAGCCAATTCGAGTCCAGACTGACCGTCTTCGGCGACATCGATTGCAAAGCGCTCGCTCACCAACCCCTTGCGAACGAAACTCGCTACTTTGATCTCATCTTCGATTAAAAGAATGCGCATTCCGCCTCTTTGCCACGCTTTGCGTAATTAGGGTGCCAACGACGTATGAATCGTACATGAACTCCGCATGAAATTGTTTTCAGAACAGGGCAGCCAGGGGCGTCAAAAAGCGGTGAAAGAAAATTCATTTTGCATTCAGGATCTATTAACGTCAGTCGGCCAGTATCTTGAGCCAGTTGGACTATTTCGAATGGAGGAATTACTGATGATGCGGGTTTTGTCCTTAGCGATTGTGTCGTGTATGGCCGCCGTGATGATGTCAGCGCAGTCTGCGCCGACAATGAAGCTCAAGACGACCATCCCCTTACCTGAGATCAAGGGGGACTTCGACCATTTCGCTGCTGATCTGAAGAGCAACCGCCTGTATCTCGCTGCTGAAGATCACAAGTCAGTCGAGGTTTTCGATCTCAAGACCGGCAAGCACCTGCAGAGCATCGGCGGGTTCGAAACGCCGCATGCGATCGTCTATGCAGCGGAAAAGAACGCATTGTTCGTAACTGACAGTGGACCAGAAGACGGTAACGAGGGTTACATCAGAGTTGTCTCACTGGATTCATCGAAAGTGACGGACTCGATCAAGGTGCTCGCGGCCGCTGATTCGGCTGGCTACGACACTGATTCACATCTGATGTATGTCGATACAGGAGGTCTGGAAGCCAAAATGGACCAGACCGTCATTGCTGTGATCGACACTAACGATGCGAAGAAGGTAAACGAGATCAAAGTTGATAGTGCCCGGGTAGAAGCGATCAACTTCGAACGCAACGGCTCGCGGATGTTTGCCAACCTGAGGACGAAGGGGCAGGTCGGAGTCTATGACAAGAAGGATTACAAACTGTTGACCACCTGGCCCATCGACGGCGCCACGGACAACGTTCCAATGGCCCTGGACGAAGCTGAGCATCGACTGTTTGTGGTCACTCGTAAACCCGGCAAACTTGTGGTCTTCGACACAGAATCCGGCAAGGCTGTGGCCAGCCTTGATTGCGTGGGACTGGCTGATGATATGACCTATGACGCAGCTAACAAGCGCATTTACGTTTCCGGGGACAAGTTTGTCGAGATCTTTTCGGAACAGGACCCGGATCATTACACCGAGGTCGGGAAAGTGCCTTCCGGACATCGAGCCAAGGTTTCCATTTACGTTCCCGAACTGAAGAGCTTCTACGTGGCTAGCGTTGCAGAGGGGAATACCCCGGCCAAACTCCTGATCTACGACGTGAAGTAAACAGCAATTTTGGTAGCGCGTACAACGGCGGCGCGGAGGCTCAGAAGGAGTCTCCGGCCGTGCAGTTCAAAAATGAGGCGCATCACCTTTACGAAACTAGGCATGCACATAAAGCGACAGAAGTCGTTACAGGGGTGTTGTCTGCTCAAGCTTGTTATTTGGTTAGCGATCGTCATCGTGTGTCTCGGTGGAACGAGATTGAGAGGACAGGACACTGGAGCCGGTGCTCCCTCCACCAGCGTCACGGTCACGAATGATGCACCGGGGCCGGCATTGGACGAGAAGACTAAGCTGTCACTCGCGGACGCAATCAAGCGGGCCCAGGCCCTGAGCCCCGATCTGCAGAGTGCGGTCACAGACCTTGAGACCGCTAAACAGGCGAAGACCATCGCGCGCTCGGCGCTATTGCCCGCCGTAAGCTACAACAACCAATACATATATACGCAAGAGGGGAGGTTCATTGCGAACAATGGCGTCCACGAATACATCAGCCAGGGAAACGCGCATGAGGTGATTTCACTGGCGCAGTTTGCGGAGTATCGGAGGACGAACGCCGCCGCTGCTTCCGCCCGTGCACGGGCGATGATTGCGTCCTCAGGTCTCGTACTCGCAGTCGTTCAGAACTATTTCGGATACGCAGCGGCGCAGGAAAAGCTATCGGCGGCGATGCAAGCAGCCGACACTGCTGACCGGTATGTAGTGTTGTCGAGCCAACTGGAACAGGGAGGCGAAGTCGCACGTGCCGACGTGATCAAGGCAAGGATGCAAGCGAACGATCGTCGCCGTGATCTGGCTGATGCCGCTTCTACGGCACTAAAGGCGAAGCTGGACCTATTCATCTTGCTGACTAGGCGGAGCAATGACGATTTTGAGCTTACCGACAGGCTGGATACCCTCCCGTCCCTCCCCACACTTCGCGAAATCAGAGATCTCGCTAGCAGGAACAATCCAGATATCGCGGCAGCGCAGTCATTCACGCGCGAGGTCAACGCCGAACTCCTCACGGCGAAAGCGGGGTTCGTTCCGGCGCTGACGCTGGACTATTTCTACGGCATTGATGCCAACCGCTTCGCTACATACACGGATGGAATCAGGAACCTCGGCTACGCCACTGTGGCCACGCTACAAATCCCCGTCTGGGACTGGGGCGCCACCTGGGCGAGAGTAAAGCAGGGCAAGTCGAAGGTGAAATTGGCGGACGTGCAGTTGAGCTTTGCGCAGCAGAAACTGCGGAATGATATTGCGAGCCGTTATGACGAGGCCAAGACAGCGTTATCAGATTTGCAGTTGATGCGCGAAACCGTGCAGATGGGGGAGGAGAGCCTGCAACTCACGGAAATGCGCTACCGTGCCGGCGAGGCAACGGCACTGGAACTGGTGGATGCACAGAACAGCCTGACCACGGCGCGCTTCGCCTACAGCGATGGCGAGGTTCGCTATCGCGTCGCACTGGCCACACTTCAAGCTTTGACCGGAACATTTTAGAAGAGTCGATATGATGAGACCACGAATAACAATCCTCTGCTGGCTGCTGACGAGCTTCATACTCGTAATCTTTCAGTCCGGCTGCAAGAAGGATGCGAAAGAAGCCGAAGCCGCCACAGCTGTTCAAGTCGAGCCCGCCAGTCAGGGTCCGATCACGGAAGTAATAACTGTCGACGCAGTGATTTATCCACTAGAACAAGCCGCGATTTCACCGAAGATCACCGCTCCTGTCGCAAAGTTTTATATTCATCCTGGATCCTACGTTCACGCCGGCGAACTGCTCGCTCAACTCGAGAACAAAGACCTGGAAGGTGTTGCGCTAGACAACAAAGGCCAGTTCGCTCTGGCCGAAGCGACGTACGCCACGGCAATTGCTTCGTCAATACCGGAAGAGGAGCAGAAGGCGGAAGACGACGCCAACATTGCCAAAGGGAATCTTGATGCGCAGCAAAAGGTGTATGACGCTCGGCAGGACCTGTTCAAGAAAGGCGCTCTGCCGCGCAGGGACCTGGACCAAGCCTCGGTTGCGCTCTTACAGGCGAAAAGCCAGTATGAATTAGCGGCTCGTCACCTCGACGCGGTTCGCAAGGTCAACCACGAACAGTCGCTGAAGGCGGCGAGCGGACAACTGTCCTCTGCAAAAGGGAAATACCTCAATGCTGAGGCGCAACTCAGTTATTCCGAAGTCCGCAGTCCAATCAACGGACGCATCACGCAGCGCACCCTTTATCCAGGGGAAGTAGCACAGGCGGGTACGCCTTTCATCACGGTTGTAAACAACTCCCAGATAATCGCCAAGGCGCATATACCGCAAAATGAGGCTGTGCTTCTCAAGCCAGGTGACCCTGCCACGATTTCAGTTCCGGGGTTGGCCGACGCACAAGGCAAAGTGTCGTTCGTCAACTCGGCAACCGACCCGAACAGCTCGACCATTGAAGTCTGGGTGAATGCGACGAATCCCAAGGAATCGATCAAGCCTGGTTTGACGGGGAGTGTCACCATAACAGCGCGAACCGTGAAAGACGCCGTGCTGATTCCGGCGAACGCATTGCAGCCGAGTGGCGAAGGTGGGTTTGCCGTCATGGTCGCCGGGAGCGATGACAAGGCACATCAGAAGAAAGTCAGCGTTGGCGTCCGAAACGCTTCTCAGGTGCAAATTACCGAAGGCATCAAGGCGGGTGACCCGGTGATAGTCGCTGGCGGTTTCGGGCTGGCGGACAACGGCGACATCAAAGTCGGGGGCGATAAGGACGAGAAGGGCACTGAAAAAGCCGATAAGAAAGACGATGAAGCCGACAGTGCCACGGCCAAAACTGATAAGGCAAAGAAGGAGTAGCGGTGGACACGACGATTCAACCAACCAAGTTGGAGACATCGGATGACGCTTCTTCGTTCTGGTTTGCCAGGCATTCGAAGTCTCTCGTCTTTATCATCGTCACGCTGGCGTTAGTCGGCGCCTACGTCGCGATTTCGTTGCCCGTGGCGGTGTTTCCCTCCACTGACTTTCCGCGCGTGGTCATCGGCGTAGATAACGGCGTCATGCCAATCGATCAGATGTTGGTAACAATCACGCGTCCGATCGAGGAAACCGTAAACGGAATCCAAGGCATCCAGGGTGTGCGGTCGATTACGAGCCGGGGCTCGGCCGAAATAGATTTGTTTTTCGACTGGAACGTGGATATGTTCCAGACTCTGCAGCGCGTAGATTCGGCGCTGGCAAAGATTCAGCCGACCCTGCCATCGACGACCAGGATTGAGAGCCATCGTCTCACCTTCGCCAGTTTCCCAATCATTGGCTACAGCCTGACTTCCGATACAGTGCCGCAAACGCAGCTTTGGGAGATGGCAACTTACGACATCAAACCGCGCTTGAACAAGGTAAACGGGGTGGCGACGGTCCTGGTTCAGGGCGGGCAGGAGCCCGAGTTTCACATCACCCCGGATCCCGCGAAACTCCTGCAATCTGGCGTGACCGTCGCCGACATGCTCGAGGCAATTCGCCGAACAAATCTGGTGGATTCTCCCGGATTGTTCGAGAGTAATCACCAACTGGTGTTGGGTTTGATCAATGGACAAGTAAAGGATTCCTCACAGCTGTCGCAGATCGTGGTCAAGAACACACCGTCAGGGGTCCCGATTCGTATCGGCGATTTGGGAACGGTTTCATCCGCTGTGAAGCCGGTATATACGATGGTGACGGCTAATGGAAAATCGGGAGTTCTGCTGAGCATCAATCGTCAGCCAGACAGCAACACGGTGAATGTTGCCAACGACGTGCATGCCGAGGTGGAGCAGCTACGGAAAGAATTACCAGCCAGCATAAAGCTGACACCTTACTACGATCAATCGACGATCGTGAACGACAGCATCACGAGTGTTCGCGATGCCATCCTGATAGGCCTGATTCTCGCGTCCATCGTCCTCGTGGTTTTCCTGCGCGACTGGGGTAGCTCGATCGTGGCGGGCTTGGTCATCCCAGTCACGCTGATGATCACCATGATTGCACTGAAGGTGTTGGGCCAGAGCTTCAACCTGATGACGCTCGGTGGACTAGCGGCGGCGGTTGGACTGGTAATCGATGATGCCATCGTAGTTGTCGAGAACATCGTCCTGCATCGCGATGCGGGACAAGGGAAATTCGAAGCAGTTCGCAGCGCATTGAAGGAGATCACGATTCCGCTGGTCGGATCGACGATCACGCCGATTGTTGTGTTTGTCCCTCTCATTTCGATTACTGGCGTTACAGGCACGTTCTTCCGCGCCCTGGCAGTGACGATGTCTGTGTCATTGCTTTCGTCCCTTGCACTGGCGCTGACACTGACACCCACGCTCAGTCACTACTTTGTAAGGCGTAAACAGGAAAGCGTTGAAAGCTCTCGAAGTTCTGATCCGGCCGATGAACTGAATCGATTGCTGGCGGCGGAAGAAGCTTCGATGGCCGGCTTCTTCGGGCGCATTATCAAGGTTTACGAACGGTGGTTGCGGCGCGCCATGGAGCATCCGGGCTGGCTGGCAGGAGCAAGCGTATTCCTAATTGCGGTTTCGTACCTTAGCTACCGAGCCTTGGGAACCGACCTGTTGCCCCAGATGGATGAAGGCGGATTCATCCTCGACTACATCATGCCTGCGGGGTCTTCTTTGCAGGAGACGGACAAGGTTGTACACCACTTGGAGCAGATTTTACAGTCCACACCCGAAGTCGAAAGCATTTCCCGCCGCACGGGGTTGCAGCTTGGGCTCGCAGCCGTAACTGAAGCCAACACCGGCGACATTTCCGTGAAGCTGAAAGCTAAGCGCGACCGCAGCGCCGAGGAGATCATCGCAGATCTGCGCGGCAAAATTAAGGAAGAGGAGCCGGTGGTGGACATCGAATTCGCGCAGCTTCTGCAGGACATGATCGGCGACCTGACGAGTGCGCCGGAGCCAATCGTCATCAAGCTGTTTTCCAATAATCCCGACGTTCTTCGCGATATAGGTCCTAAAGTAGCTGATGCTATAACCAAGATCGGCGGTGTGGCCGACGTTCTGAATGGAATCGACAACACAATCAGCGGACCGGCTGCGCAATTCGACGTAAATTACGCCGCAGCCTCGCGCGCGGGATTCTCGCCCGAGGAAGTCTCAATTGACGCGAGCGCGATCATGGAAGGCGAGCCCGCGGCCACGCCGGTGGTGGCTAACGACCGCGCGTATACGGTAAGAGTCCGCTTTCCAGAACGAAACCGCTCTTCGCAGGATGCAATCAGCAATACGCTACTGGTGAGTTCGACGGGCAAGACTGCGACATTAGGATCCATCGCAACTTTGAGGCAGATTCCCGGCCAGATGGAGATCCGACGTGAAAATCTACAGCGCCTGATAGAGGTGACAGCTCGTTTGGAAGGCGTGGACCTGGGCACAGGCATGGCTAAAGTCCAGAAGGCAGTCGCTGATCTCCACCTACCCCCTGGTATTCGTGTGGAATACGGTGGTACTTACCAAGAGCAGCAGAAGTCGTTTCGCGACCTTGTGTTCGTGCTCGCGCTTGCGCTGGTGTTCGTATTTGCCGTGCTGTTGCTGGAATTCAGAACATTTTCGGCACCGGCGGCAATACTTGCTTCCGCCGTTCTGTCCACTTCCGGGGTGTTCCTGTCGTTGCTGGTCACGCGGACGGATTTCAATGTAGCGTCGTTCATGGGCCTGATCATGGTGGTCGGTATTGTGGCCAAGAACGGAATCTTGTTGCTGGATGCGGATCAGAAGTTTCGGAATCGGGGCATGAATGCAGAAGAGGCAATGATCCAGGCAGGCCGGCGCAGGTTGCGCCCTATTGTTATGACAGCTCTAGCCGCTATCGCTGGAATGTTTCCTCTTGCTTTGGCGTTGGGAGCCGGTTCCCAGATGCTACAACCGCTTGCCATTTCCGTCATCGGCGGCATTCTCATATCGATGGTGTTGTCATTGATTCTGACCCCGGCAGTGAACTACTACCTGACAAGACAACATTGATGGAAATTGGTTTTTCAATCGCGAGAAGATGCCTGGTTCTGGCTACTGTGATCCTGACCGCCGAGGGGTTGTCTGCGCAGTACATGCCGACGAGCAAGATTGTGGGAACCGTACGTGATACGTCGGGAGCCGTGGTCCCAATGGCCACCGTTAATCTGACTTCGGGAAAGACGCGAGTCGCCACAACAAAAACGGATGGCTTCGGTCGGTTCAGGTTCGACGTGTCGCAGGGCGGCGACTACGACATCACTGTTGAATGCTCCGGGTTCCAGAAAACAGTGGTTCATACGAGAGCCAGTCCCTCGCAAGAAGCAGGGTTATCCGTGGTTCTGGAAGTTGCGAGCAAAAATGAAGAGGTGTCAGTCACGGCGGATAGTTCAGCACCGCAAGTGAGCACAGAATCAGCCGACAATCAGAACACAAACACCATTACCGCCAGTACGCTGGATCGTGTACCGGTATTCGATGAGGATTACATCGCCACTATTTCTCGCTTCCTCGATGAAAGCTCGATTGGCACGAATGGCGTGACTCTCATCGTAAACGGTGTTGAGGCCAATGGGCCGGGAGTATCGGCAGCTGCAATTCAAGAAGTAAAGATCAATCAGAATCCGTACTCGGCTTTGTACGGGCGCCCTGGACGGGCGCGGATCGAAATCACCACGAAGAGTGGTTCCGAACAGTTTCATGGATCGCTGAATTTTGAGTTCCGAGATGCAACCTTCGATGCGCGCAATCCGTTTGCAACGGCGAAACCGTCTGACCAGCGTCGTTACTATGAAGCACTGTTTACGGGTCCGCTGGGGAAGGGAAAGAACACCACCTTTCTCTTATCGTTGGAACGTGACGAAGAAGATCAGGACGCCATCGTTGTGGCAGACATGCCTAACGGTGCTGTCGATGAAAACGTGCCCCAGCCTACTCGGCATTCGTTTTTCTCCGGCCGCTTGTTTCACAACTTCACTCCCAACGACCAGTTTTGGATCGGGTACTCTTACGAACTGACGACGAACAAAAATAGCGGAGTTGGTGGCACGGTATTGCCTGAAGCCGGAACTCACAGCCGGTTTTTTGAGCATGAGATCAATGTCGGACACACGCACGTTTTCTCACCATCCCTCATCAACCAATTGCATTTCTTGGTGGGCCACTATGACCGGCCGACGTTCAGCAACAGTACAGCTCCTAAGATCATTGTCTCGGACACGTTCGTCGCGGGAGGAGCCCAGGCCGACCAGCGCCGCACCGAGTACCACTTCGATGGCACTGATGTAGTGTCCTATGCGGCCGGCAAGCATAGTGTGAAATTTGGCATCGATGTGCCTGACATCAGCCGGCGGGGACTGGACGACTTCACCAATCCTGCCGGTACTTACTTATTTGGCAGCATGAGTGCTTACCTGGCAGGCACGGCGAGCACTTACACCCTACAGCGCGGAAACGGTCACCTGGTGTTTTTGGAGAAGGTGGTCGCCGGATTCATCGAAGACAGCGTCCGGTGGAAACCGAATCTGACGTTCTCGGTCGGTTTGCGATATTACTGGCAAAACTACTTCCACGACGTGGCACACGATTTTGCTCCACGCCTTGGATTCGCATACGCGCCAACCGCTAACAGCAAAAGCATCATCCGCGGCGGAACCGGGCTGTTCTACGACCGCACAGGGCCGATCCCAATTTCCGATCTGTTGCGATTCAATGGCACGCAGCTGCAGCGATTCATCGTCTCGAACGCTACTTACCCCATTTCGACGGCGATGCTCGACGCCACTCCTACAAGCATTGTAGAGCTCGGCCCGAGGGCTCGCATGCCCTATACCGTGCAATACAGCCTTGGGTTCGAACGGCAAATTTCACCTGCGGCAACGCTCAGCGCGATGTACGTTGGTTCTCGCGGAATCGACATGTGGAGATCAAGGGATATAAACGCGCCGTCTCCGCCGTCGTATATTACCCGGCCTGATCCGCGATATGGTCAGATACGTCAGATGGAGTCGGAAGGCTACCAGAAAAGCAATGCGCTCGAGGTTACATTTCGCCGCAAGGCGTCAAAGTATTTTACTGGGCAGGCGCAGTATACGCTCAGTAAAACTTACAACAACACCGGCGGCATCAGTTACTTTCCTGAAAGCAGTTACTTTCCCGCCGCCGATTGGGCAAGGTCCGACAACGATCGGCGTCACAAATTCGATCTTCTCGGTTCGAGCGATATCCGCAACTTATTTACGCTTGGCTTTGGCGTCTCGGTTTATTCAGGCAAGCCGGTGAATGAACTCACCGGTAGCGACAACAACCATGACGGGAATGCGAATGACCGCCCGATTGGTACACCTCGGAATACAATCCACGGTCCCGGATATACGAGTGTTGACCTGAGCTTGCGACATCATTTCCTGTTGACGAAAAACAAGAAAGAAGGCCCCAGCATTATCGCCGCGCTCGAGGGTTTCAACGTTTTGAACCACACCAACAAGATTACCTATATAGGGACTATCAGCTCACCATTCTTCGGCCGTGCGGTGGCGGCCGACCCTGCGCGACGATTGCAGCTAAACCTGCAGGTTACGTTTTGAGGAACGCTTCAAGCTTTCCAAATGACCAGGATTGGCAATGCAACCACCCAGGATGGCGAAAATGTTTGGTTGCAAATTGGTAGCAACTATGCCCAAAACTGCCTCAACCTGCCTATCCGAGCTGCTCGGAAGTCGCTGAAACCATTGATTTCAGGTTGTTAGCAGCTCAACAGCAGGATGAAGGTTCATTCGCCCGGAACCGCAGGCGCTCTGCACCCAATAGATCACGCAGAATCACTTCAGATCGCCGCCGTGATCGAAGCAGCCGCAAATGCCAGGGTCGGTAGAGAGCGGTCGCCGCCATCATCTGCGAAAGCGCCTCAGAACACTGCCTCTTTCGGGTGCAGGTGAGGCCTTGGGAACAAAACGAAGTACACAAGCGCCATCCACCCGAACATCCCGATTTCTAACGCCACCAAGCGCGCGTAGACCAACCGGCTGCGCGAGCTCTTCAAGCTGTAGCAGAGAGCGCAGTCATTACTTCCTCGTCGGCTGCGCAATCAGTACCCGCGATACCACTGCGTGAGTTAGCAGCGCGACCGCTCCGCCAACCGTCGTATAGAGCGCGCGATGCTCGATGAGGGCGGTCTCAGGGCTCCCCGCCGACGCAAGCATTTTCCTCGCCGATCTTTCATCCGTGCCGAACAGGTGTGGAGTGGGACTTATAATCCGCGTTGCCGGTACAGGTTGCGAGCCGTACCGGTTTGCACTTCCTGAGCCGGAGTTGTTCCCGGGCTGTGCCCTGGGCTTTTCTTGTTCTCTTCGATGAGGACAGTAACTCTCGGCGCCCCGAGGCGCCGACCAGCTCTCGGTTCAGGAAGTGCTCGTTGTTTGTTGATAGAAGAAGAAGAGAAGCATTATTGGCCTGGCAGCAGTAATAGGAAGGATGGGGTTACTCCTTCTTCCGCCCGCCGCCGGCCCAGGCCGGTCGGCTGTTCCTTGATGTTTTCGCCGTTTCGCTGTCCCCGCTTTCCTCCAACATCCCCGCCCTTTCCAGGCGGTGTGCGAAATCGACACTCACGAGCCAGGGAACATGCGTTTCCCAAACGAGCACTGGTGGTTACAGGGCAGCTGTCTCCGTATTACCCGCCGATCCGGCCGGTAGTATAGTCCCGCCACACAAAAACCATGAATTCCAGGACAACAACGACCATGCCTGTCCCCAACAGACCCTCGCTGACTCGGAGAACGCGACTTTAACGCCCTTCCGGGTTGCTGTCACCGGCCCGCCCCTCACATCCCACGCCATTCCGTCCGTGTGCGAAACCAGCACCCACCAGGCGGGGAACATGCATTTTCCAAACGACCACTGGCACTTACAGGACAGAACCGGGGTTCCACGGGGACAACGCCCTGCTAGGAATCTCCACGCGAAACCGTGAATTCCAGGACTGGAAACACAATCCTGTCCCCACCAGACCCTCGCGTACACCGATCGGAGTTATGAACTGCAATGACTGACTGGATCCAGAGGTTCGCTCAAGCCCGTACCCCGCTGCTCCGGGGTGCTGAAAACTACTCGTAATCCACAGGGTACGCATGCTGCTAGGCCACTTTTGCTCCAGGCGCGACTTCCAATCCGAGGCCTTTTGCTACCCGTGCCCCAAGGTCGGCGTCGACCTTGTTCCAGTAGCTTTTCACCGCGCGCTCCTGGATGAAGCGCTCCACCCCCTGGCTCAGGTGC
>CAZBCQ010000020.1:0-38522 GCA_964490255.1 uncultured Terriglobales bacterium
CTTGCAGGCCATCGCCGATGGAAGAACGCCAAGAGTCGAGATCATCATACCGCCACTTGCGCCCGGCGCTATTTCGTTTCGCGGTACTGGCGTGTTACCTTGCAAGTTCCCCCCTGTGCGAACGCTTATGCGAAGACGCGGGCGAGCGTTCGGGGTTTTGTCTTTTGTTTTTATATTCAGGGACGTGATGACCCTTCGCACCAGATTCCTGAGCGCAGCATTCCTCTTCTTTTGGTTCCTGATTCTCTCAGGTTCTGGACGCGCGCAGACTACGCCTCGGCCAGCGAATCCTCCAGCAACAGAAGAAGTGGTGATTGAAGCCGCACAACAAGAAAAAGTGGGCAATGTCTATCATCTGCGCGGGAACGTCGTCATCACGGCACACAATTACGTCATCCGTGCGGATGAGATCACTTACAACTCCGATACCGGTGATCTTGAAGCCAGCGGCCACCTGGTTTTTGACGGCGGTCCACACGACGAACACATCGAAGCGAGTCATGCTACCTACAATCGAATTACCGACTCGGGCAAGTTCTACGACGTCGTAGGCAGCACGGGAGCAAAATTCCGCGGCACTCACGTGCTGTTGACTTCTTCGAACCCGTTCGCCTTCAAGGGGAAGGTGGTGGAGAAAGTCGGGCGCGACCTCTTCATCGTTCACGATGGAGAAGTAACTGACTGTCGCATTGAGAATCCGAAGTGGACCTTCCAAACGCAGAAATCAGTTGTGCTTCTGGGTGAAAATGCGAAGCTCTACCACTCAACTTTTCGGCTCTTTTCCATTCCTATTTTCTACTTTCCTTACACGCGCTTACCGGTTGAGCGCATCGGGCGTCAATCAGGATTTCTGATTCCTGGGGTTGGGCAGTCCTCACTCAAAGGAACAATCCTGGGCGATTCGTTCTATTGGGCCGTGAATCGCAGCGTGGATGCGACGATCGGAGGTGAGTACTACTCTGCGATTGGTTGGGCCCAGCATGCAACTTTCCGTTCCCGTCCGAGCGAGAATTCCTTTTTGAATGCAACATACTTTGGCGTATCGGACCGCTCGACCGGGCCTACAGGGCAAAACGCCGGGGGGCAAGAAGTGCGCGCCGAAGGTGCAGCTCAGCTTGGTTGGGGTTTCCGCGGCGTCGCGAATATCGATTACCTGAGTTCGTACCTATTCCGCCAGACCTTTTCGGAAACTTTCACCCAGGCGACGAACTCGACCACGAACTCCATTGGTTTCGCGTCGAAATCGACGGACGGCTATTTCTTCAATGTGATGGCGTCCCGCTACCAAAACTTCCAGAGCACCAGTCCGGGCGATTCAATCACCATCTGGCATGCGCCCAGCCTGGATTTAGGAAGCGTCGAGCACCCGATCGGCTCCAGTCCTGTGCAATGGAGCTATGACACTGCGCTGCAGGGCGTCTCCCGCAGTGAACCTGGCTTCCAAACCGATCCTCTGGTGGGAAGATTTGATTTTCGTCCTCGTGCGTCATTGCCCTTGCACTTTCATCAGTGGGACGTACGCCCCGAAATCACTGTGGACGACACTTACTACACACAGGGTCTGGCTGCAGGATCAGGAGGCATCGGAATCCCTGGCAGTTTCGGCGTGAACCGAAAGGCGCTGGAAACGGCGGTCGAGATCCGACCACCCGCGGTCGATCGCATCTTTGAAAGACCGCTGTTCAATCATCGGCTCAAGCATGTGATCGAGCCGCGGGTTATCTATCGCAACGTAACGGGCGTGAACAATTTCCAGCAAATCATCCGGTTCGACGCGCGCGACATTCTGACCAATACGAACGAAGTTGAATATGCTGTCGCGAACCGGCTCTACGCCAAACCGTTGAAGACCCCTGAAAACTGTACGCCCGAGGCAAACACGTCCACCGCACTACCGGGAGGAGGTACCCAAGCCCTGCCCGGGAATCCGCAGACCGTTCCTCCAATCGGTCCCAGTAAGCTGGAAAAGCCCGAGCCGTGCGGAGCGCTTGCTGCGGGCCATGAAATCTTCAGCTGGGAATTGATCCAGAAGTATTTTCTCGATACGACCTTTGGAGGAGCGCTCGTCCCGGGCCAGCAGAACGTTTTCACTACGACCGTCGAGTTGACGGGTATCGCGTTCCTGACGGCACCCCGTCATTTTTCTCCTATTGTTTCGCGCATGCGATTTCCGCTAGGCCGCAAAACGGACCTCGAGTGGCACTTTGATTACGACCCTGTAACTGGCAAGATCAACGCGAGCACTGCGTACGTCACCCATCACTTTGAGCAGTTCTTCGTTGCAGGAAGCACAGCTTTCGTTCGCGTGGTGGGTGAAACGGTTCCGGTCGCACCGACCCCCCAAAATCCGAATCCCGCACCTGCTGCGCTGGAATTCAATCAATTACGCTGGCTGGTGGGCTATGGAAATCCAAATAAGCGTGGGCTCAGCGCGGCGACCAATATTGGCTTCGACGTGACGAATCAATTCCTGCAGTATGCAGCCATCCAAAGCAGCTACAACTGGGACTGCTGCGGCATCAGCGTGGAATTCCGCCGACTGGCGCTGGGCGCCGTGCGCAATGAGAATCAGTACCGGTTCGCGCTGAGCCTCACCAACATTGGCACATTCGGGAATCTGCGCAGGCAAGAACGGCTGTTCTGAAAAAAGGCAGGCACGGATTTCACGGATAAGTCGATTTCTCGCCTGATTTTGAGCGCGACTTCAGGGTGCTTCCACTTGCGACGCAGACAAAGTTTTCGTAAAGACCTTTCCGCGCTCCTCGCGTCCCACCCAGACCACAATCGCTAATAGGACGATGGTTACGATTTCGAAGCCGGCGATTGCCCATCGATAACCCACGGCATTGCGCAATGCGAATTCAATGGAATTTGTTGGGGCTGCGATAAGGATTCCCAACTGATACGCGAGTCCCGGAACCAGGCCGCGGGTCGCGTCCGGCGAGACCTCGACGAGATGGGCCGGGATAATGCCCCACGCGCCCTGCACGCCCATCTGGATGAGGAAAGCGCCGAGCGCGAGGATGCCGGTGCTCCAGCCAAATGCCCAGAGCGGAATCATGAGCAATGCTAGCGCCAAGGCGATCAGCATGCCGTAACGGCGTCCGAATCGCTCGGAGACCTGGCCGAAGAGAATCGCCCCGAGGATTGCGCCGACGTTATAGAGCATGACGATGTACGCGACCGTATTCGGCGCAATGTGATGCTCATGCTTCAGGAAGTCGGGATATAGATCCTGCGTGCCATGGGAGAGGAACATCATGAGTGTCATCAGCAGGATCAAGAACAGGAAGCGCTTCCAGTAGCGGTGCGTCTCGCGCAGGATGGCGCCAAAACTCGGCAGCTTGTGCTCCAACCATGCGTCGGATTCCGGCACCTTGGTGCGTATGTAGAGTGCGAGTAGCGCGGGGATGCCGCCCACCCAGAACATCCATCGCCAGCCAAAATGAGGGAGGATCAAACGGGCCGCGATGGCGGCCAACAGGTAGCCGAAGGAATATCCACTCTGCAGGAATCCCGACAGAACTCCGCGCAAGCGATGCGGCGCGCTCTCCATTGCCAGCGAAGCTCCAACTCCCCATTCGCCGCCCATGCCGATTCCGTACAGAATTCGCAGTATGAGGAACATGGTGTAGTTCACGGAGAATCCGCAGAGGACTTCGATGATCGAGAAGAAGATCACATCGACCATAAGCGGAATGCGGCGTCCGTAGCAGTCGGCCGCCAGTCCGAAGAGCAAAGCGCCGAGAGGACGAGTCGCCAGTGTGGCAGTGACGGTGGCTACGATCAGCGTCTTGGAAACGTGGAACTGAGCGGCTAGCACGTCGTAGAGGAAGACGACCACAAAGAAGTCGAAAGCATCGAGGGTCCAACCCAGAAAACTGGCCGTTACCGCGTGGATGCGGTCGCTCTGCGACATGCCAGTGGCGATTGTTTCAGCCATTTACCTTCGTCCTCACCGTTGCAAGACGATACTACAAATGCGCGTGACCAAAGGCATCAGAAGAGGTCCTTGCCGGGGGCGCATGTTTCCTATAAACCATGCTGGATGGTTCCTCATTGGCGCATAACGGTTCTCGCCCTGTTATTCCTGTGCGCCGAGGCATCGGCTCAAGTCCCGCTCGCTTCGCTGGACACCACTGTTGCCGTTCAAACAGATGGCAGCGCCATTGTCGTAGAGCGCTTCAGTCCGTTGATTCGCGGCAATGTCGTCTGGAAAGCGCAGAACGCGTTCCCCGGTGCGTTTGGATTGCGCAAGGCGCGCAGGATCGAGATCATCGACGTGAGCGACGGCGAGGGCCAGAAGCTTTTTTACAGGTCCAGTGACGCGGACAATTTTCTGGCGCTTTCCATCGCAGCCGGTGCAGCGTCCGAGATCAAGGTCAGCTACTCGGTATCACCCGAAGTTCGGTTTTTGCGCGATCGGGATGAACTGGTGTGGCGCGCCGGCGAGCACTGGGCTGGTCCGGTGGGAAGGTCGTCCGTTTTGGTTCAGCTGCCCGAACCGGTAGCGGAGCAGTTTCATGCGCAGGGCAGCTATGTCGGCGATTCTGGCGTAAAGATTGTGCCCGCGCTCGAGACCAACAATTCCGTCCAGGTGGAGTGCGCGGTCCGACTGGCGCCGGGACATCCCTGCACCGTAGACATCATTTTCCCTACTGGACTGCTCACGGAAGCCAGTGCCTGGAAACAAGCCGCGGCATCGCTGAGCGTAAATCCGATCTTTGTGCTGCCCATTGTGGTGCTCGCGCTGATTGTCGGGATTCAGGTCTATCGCATGCGGCGGGTCGCGCCGACCTATGCTCCGCAATACGAACCGCCCAAGGGGCTGACGCCAGCCGAGATTGGCGTGATCATCGACGACAAACTCGATCCGCGCGATGTGGTCGCCACGATTGTGGATCTGGCGGTGCGCGGCTATATACGAATGGAAGAGTGCCAGCCAGATGAAGGTGTCATGTTTCAGGGGCAGGATTACATCCTGCGCAGCATCCGGCCAAAGGAATCGTGGAGCGCGCTGGCGCCACACGAGCGCACTGCGCTGTTTCACATCTTCTACGGCGGCGAATGGACGAAGATGTCGAGTTTGTACCAGCGTTTCTATTCCATTGTGCCGATCATCCGGGAAGACGTGTTTGCCTCGCTTCGGCAGAAAGGACTGTACCGTTTCGATCCCGATTTCCTGGCAACGCTTCAGCTGCCGCAATGGGCAGGTCAGGCATTTACGGTCGGCGCGTATCTCTGCATTCTGATGTTCGCGAGCAGCAAGAACTCGCTCGTCATCGTTGCGGCAGCGCTGGTGGTTTCGGTGGTTCTAACGCTTCTATGGCTGAAGGCGTTCTCACCGAAGAGCGCACTGGGTAAGCAGGTATATGCGCACGTGCGTGGGTTTCAGGATTTCATGAACTCGGTGGAACGCGACCATCTGGAACGGGTACCGTCTGAAAAGTTCCAGAGCTGGTTACCGTACGCGATGGCACTGGGAGTAGAACATCACTGGACGGAGGCGTTTTCCGGCATCGCAATCCCCAGGCCGGAATGGTACGACTCGCCCGATGCGAAAGACCAACAGGCCGAGGTACTCGGATTCCTGGTGCAGACGTTCGCGCGTAATGCGTACCGGAGTCTGCTGACTCGACCCCGGGGAGGATTGTTCCGATCCGGCGGCAAAGGCGAAAAGCCGATGCCGGTGCCGGCCACGGCCCGCAGGGCATCACAGGGCTAGCCGCAAGAGACTCATATTTTCTATGCGGTGGGCGCTGAGTGCGCCCCTTCTCTCGTGTTTCTGGCTGATATAATCAGGAATTGTCCTCATGAAAACGAAGCATTTAGTACTACCGCAGCGCAAGCCCGCGGCGGCGCAAGAAGAGACAGGCTCTCGATTTCCTAAAATCCGTTCTACTACCGTCCTTTGTGTCCGCAAAGGCGATCAGGTGGTCATGGCCGGAGACGGCCAGGTCACGCTGGGCGAGCACGTAATCAAACACAACGCGCGCAAGATCCGGCGCATGTACCAGGAAAAGATCCTGGCGGGGTTCGCGGGGTCCACGGCGGATGCATTCTCACTATTCAGCCGGTTTGAGGCCAAGTTGGAGCAATTCCACGGCAATCTTGGGCGAGGAGCGGTTGAACTCGCAAAAGATTGGCGCACCGATAAAGCCTTGCGGCACCTGGAGGCGTTGCTGCTTGTAGCCGATAAGACGCAAACCTTCCTGATCAGCGGGCAGGGTGACGTAATCGAGCCCGAGAGCGGAATTGCAGCCATCGGCAGCGGCGGCCCGTTCGCGCAGTCGGCGGCACAGGCCCTGCTCGATCATACGCAGCTGTCGGCGAGGGACATTGCCGAAGCATCGATGAAGATTGCGGGCAAGTTGTGCATCTATACGAATGAGACATTCGCGATAGAAGAGCTGTAGCCGTCCGGATGCAAGATCGGAGCCGCCATGGCGGGCTACTCGGGAACGCCGTTGGTAAAGAAGATCGGCATCAAAGAGCACCATCGTGTGCTGCTGATCTCACCGCCCGACGGATTCAGCAAAACGCTGGGTAAGCTCCCGGAAGGTGCGAAGGTTTTGAAAGGCGCCGAGGCTCCCGTGCACGTCGTGGTTGGCTTTGCGAAGAGCAGGACCGACGTGAATGCTCGCTTCGCGGAGACAGTTTCTCATCTCGACCAGGCCGGCATGATCTGGATCAGTTGGCCGAAGAAGGCGTCGGGCGTAGAAACTGAGCTCAACGAGAACATTGTCCGCGAGATCGGGTTGGCAAAGGGTTTGGTCGACATCAAGGTCTGTGCTATCGACGACGTCTGGTCGGGCCTGAAGTTTGTAATCAGGAAAGAGAATCGCCGAAGCCCGGGTTAGCTTCGCGAACCTGGGCACCAGCAAGAGATTTGGAGCAGTAATTCATGGCAATTTATTTACCCGGAACCTCAGAAGAAGAACAGCTTGCACTGGATGACCTCACGCCGCGTGAGATTGTCAGCGAGCTCGATAAATACGTAGTAGGCCAGCATGCCGCGAAGCGCGCGGTGGCGATCGCGTTGCGCAATCGCATGCGGCGTCAGAAATTGACGCCGGAGCTGGCGGAAGAAATTATCCCCAAGAACATCATCATGATCGGTCCCACTGGCGTGGGTAAAACCGAAATCGCGCGCCGGTTGGCGAAGCTGGCGAATTCGCCATTCTTGAAGGTTGAGGCCTCGAAGTTCACGGAAGTGGGATACGTGGGCCGTGATGTGGAATCGATGATTCGCGATCTGGTTGAGATCTCGATTGACATGGTTCGCGAGGAGAAGCTCGAAGACGTTGCCGACAAGGCCGAGTTGAACGCGGAAGAGCGCCTGCTCGACCTGCTCTTGCCCAGCGGCGTTGGCTTCGCGGGGCGTCCGGGCGATGGCGCTCAAGCGGACCAACATCAGCTTCCCGGTGAATCGGGTTCCCGGACACGCGAAAAGCTGCGGCAGCAGCTGCGTGAAGGCAAACTCGACGACCGCATCGTGGAACTGGAAACACGCGAAAAATCGTTCCCGGCATTTGAAATCATCTCCAACCAGGGTGTGGAGGAGATGGACGTCAACATCAAGGACATGCTGCCCAACATCTTCGGCCAGCGTACCAAGAAGCGGAAGATGAAGGTGAGCGAAGCCTTCGATTACCTGGTGCAGGAAGAAGAGCAGCGGCTGATCGACATGGACCAGGTCACCCGGGTTGCGGTTGAGCGCGTTGAACAGTCGGGCATTATCTTCCTGGATGAAATCGACAAGATCGCCGGACGCGAAAGCGGTCACGGACCCGACGTTTCGCGCGAAGGCGTGCAGCGCGACATCCTGCCGATCGTGGAAGGAACGACCGTCAATACGCGCTACGGCATGGTACGCACCGATCACATCCTGTTCGTGGCTGCGGGCGCATTCCACGTCTCGAAGCCGAGCGATCTGATCCCCGAATTGCAGGGCCGCTTCCCCATCCGCGTCGAGTTGCAGTCTCTGACGGTCGAAGACTTCATCAAGATTTTGACCGAGCCGAAGTCGTCGCTGGTGAAGCAATATACGGCGCTGCTGGAGACGGAAGGCCTGAAGCTGGAGTTCACGCAGGAATCGCTGGAAGAAGTGGCGCGATTCGCGTTTCGTGTGAATGAAGGCACCGAGAACATTGGCGCGCGCCGTTTACATACCATCATGGAGCGCGTGCTGGATGAGATCAGCTTCAATGCACCTGATATGAAAGAGAAACAGGTGAACGTCGACGGCGATTATGTGCGCAAGACCCTGGCCGACATCGTGAAGGATCAGGATCTGTCGCGGTACATCCTGTAAATCATTGAAGATTTCCTCATTGAAGATTGCAGAATCCCACACATCCAGAATACGGATGTGTGGGGCACCTCATCCACTGCAGATCCCTCGCTCGCTGCGCTCGCTCGTGATGACAAGCAAAATCTTCGTTCCTGTCGTTTCAACGTTCCTGTCACTTCAAAACTGTTCTCGCTGGAAACCTGCCTCTCTGAACCTGTATCCTCGTAGCTTCGCATGAGAGTTGCCCTTTGCCTGTTGTCGACGGCTATGTTGTGCCTGCTGTTTGGGTGTGGCACTCCCGGAGCGCCACAGCCGCCTTCGCTCGGGTTGCCGCGACCGGTGGATGACCTCACAGCCGTTCGGAAGGGCGACAAAGTTTTTCTCAGCTGGACTCCGCCTCACCAGACTACCGATCGTGAAAACATTCGCCACCCGGGAATGACAGAGATTTGCCGCGGCCTGCGTGATTTTCCAATGATTCGCTGCGAAACAAAGGTCGGAGAAGTGTCCAGTCAGCTCGCGCACTGGAAACGGGCAGAACAGGTTCCGCGCGCAACTTTCACGGACACTCTACCTGCGGAACTTGAACAGCAGAATGCGGATGCCTTCGCTATCTATGCAGTCGACGATCTGAATTCAAAAGCTAAATCAGCAGGGCTCTCGAACCAGGTCGAGGTACCGCTGGCTCCCACGCTTCCGCCTCCTGAGCATGTCGAGGCGCGAGTCACGCAGGAAGGTCCAGAGCTGCTCTGGACAGCGCCAGCCTCCGCACCGAAAATCGACAAGTTGAGCTTCTCATATCGCGTGTATCGGCAAGTGGCGCCCGGACCGACGCCGACATCGACGCCCGCCCTCAAGCGCGGAGAGCTTATTGTTGGCGAGATTCCGTGGAATGGTGAGCCACAGATCAGTTTTGTGGATCATAGTTTCGACTGGGAGCAGAAGTACCAATACCGCGTGACCACTGTCACCCAGTTCAAGGGACCACTTGGACAGCCAGTAGAGGTGGAGGGAAATGATTCGCCGCCGATTACCGTTGATGTCCGCGATATCTTCCCGCCGGCGGTTCCCACTGGTGTGCAGGCCGTCGCTTCGGGCGTTGGTCAGAGACCTTTCGTAGACTTGACGTGGGCACCGAATATGGAGAGCGATCTTGCCGGATACAACGTGTTCCGGCACGAGGAGGGGACCGAACCAACCAAGATCAACTCCGCGCTGGTGAAATCCCCGGCGTTCCGCGACAACAACGTCGTGCCCGGCCATCGCTTCTTCTATTCGGTTTCTGCAGTTGACCTGCGCGGAAATGAGAGCGCCCACTCAGCGGAGACCAGCGAAACGGTGCCGCCGAAATAGAATGCGCCCCACCCCCTGATGCGGAGGTGAGACGCGTTGTACATCGCCTCAAACTGAAGAGAGATAGTTAGGCGGCTTTCGCTTCTACGTTGACGCGTTCCGCCAGCTGGTTCAGCTTCTGATCCGTCTGCTTTTCTTCATCGAGTGTCTGCTGGAGCAGTTGCGCCCACTGATCCTGGCCTAAGAGCTGGGCGTAGGTTCGGGCGGAACCGTAGCTGGCAATCTCGTAGTGCTCCACCCGCTGGGCGGCCGAGATGATGCCAGCGTCGCGAACTTCCGCGTCACCTTTGGCCTTCACGATTTCTTCGCCTTCCTTGATGATCCCTTCCATGCCCTTACATTTCTGGCCCTCACGGTCGGCACCACGAATCTGGTCGAAGATGCGGTCCAGCCTGGAAACTTGTCCTTTCGTCTGCTGCAAATGCTCGCTTAGACCTGCCTTCAGCTGCGACGAATTGGCCTTGTCAATCATCTTCGGCAAGGCTTCGATAATCTGCTGCTCCGCCGAATAGAGATCCTGCAATTGTTCCGTCAAGAGTGAGTTCAACGATTCCAGTTTCATTCGGACTCCTTTTTCTGAATTTGCCTTGATTGTTTGCGGCCCGGGCATGCTGCGGAATGTTTATCGTTACGTAGATAGAAGGGCGGCAATTGCCGTGGGTTGTCCTCAAACGTGACCTGCGGCTGGCGGGAGCGTCGCCTGATTTAAGGCCACCAGGGCCTACTCTCAAGAGGTTACTTCCGTTACGTCAAACAGTGAAACGGTTTAGCCAGGCGGCCCAGACCGAAGTTACTCTTACTCTGGCGATGTTCGCCTCCCGATTCGCAAATGAGCTCGAGTGCTTTCAGCAAAACGTCGTTCGGCCGCTACGAGATTCTGTCGGAGCTCGGGCGCGGATCCATGGGCGTGGTGTACCAGGCGCGCGATCCAAAGATCGACCGCATTGTTGCCATCAAGACTATTTCCCTGGGACAAGAGGACGACGAAGCCGAGTTCCGCGACCGCTTCATCCTGGAGGCTCAAGCAGCGGGAAGACTCACGCATCCGGCAATCGTGATGGTCTATGACGTGGCGGAAGACACGGAGACCCACGCGCCCTACATCGTGATGGAGTACGTTTCCGGGCAGACGCTGAAAAAGCTCCTCGCGCCGGGGTACGCCAGGGTTCCGCTGGAAACAGCTCTGCGGCTGGCGCAGGAAATTGCCGAAGCGCTCTCGTATGCTCACGCGCGCGGTGTGGTACACCGCGATATTAAGCCAGCAAACATCATGATCACCGAGGATGAGCACGCCAAGATCATGGATTTCGGCGTGGCCAGGCTCGATCTGTCCCATCGTACGCAGACCGGTGTGCTGATGGGGACTCCGGCTTACATGTCCCCCGAACAATTGATGGGGCACGCCGTCGATGGGCGCTCGGATATATTTTCGCTGGGCGTTGTGCTCTACACCATGCTGGTCGGGCACCGGCCCTTTCAGGGAAACGGCGTCAGCACCATCGGATTCAAAGTGGTCAATAGCCAGCCGCTGCCGCTGACCACGATCAATCCAGACCTGCCTGCAGAGATCGACCAGATCGTTGCACGAGCCATTACCAAGGACCTCGAGCAGCGCTACCAGAGCGGATCCGACATGGCTGCCGATCTTGCCAAACTGCGGGAGCAGCTCAGAAACAGCAACGAAGACGTTCCCGTGCCTGGACTGCTCACGGTCACGTCATCGAGGTCAAGCCAGATACGCGCTTCGTCCTGGCAAAAGACGCAGCCACATAGCATTTCCACCAAGACGACAAAGCCACCGGTGGAAGTCGTAAAGCACGATACTTCCAGGCAGAAGCTGTACGCGATCGCAGCGATTGCTCTTATTGCTTTCACAACCCTGCTTGCGTTTGGTCGCCATAGACTGAAGCCGGTTGCGCCAATGGCAAAGTCTGCGGCAGCCCCGTTCAGTTCAATCAGTTCGGTTCCAAAAGTCGCAGCTGCAAGCGTCGAAAAACCAATCAGTTCCAAGCCAGTCAGTCCGGCCCTGGCGGTTGAAGCGGCAGATGACAACGAGACCGCACCCACCCCCGGCCCGAAGAAGAGCGCTGCCGCTGCCCAGTCAGACGCGAATTTGCGTATCGACATAGAACATCCGTTCGCGTCAGGCAAGGTCTCTCTGTGGATCGACGGGAAGCTGAAATATACGGAAGCTCTCCACGGAGAGGCGAAGAAGAGACTGATCGTTTTCCGAAAAACCGAAGGGCACACCTTCGACAAAATTCAAGTTCCAGCCGGCAAGCATTCGATCCGCGTGCGCGTTCAGTCAACGGAGCAGTACTACGATCTTGCTAATACCATCACTGCGAATCTAGCCGAGAATGCCACGCAAACACTGAGCGTGCGCTGTGATAAGGAAGCGGTAAAGCTCACGCTGGAGTAGCTAAAGAACGGTTCGCTCTTTGAACTCTCGCTCAACGGAAACTTGCTGCGCCACATACTTCCCATCCTCAGCATCCACGTAAGCCCACGGCGTCTTGGGATCGTGAGTGAAGATCACCAGCCACTCTTCCGGAACTGCCCGCTCGTAGAACTTCTTCTTGCTGGCAATCGTGTCCAGCGGAAATAAATCGAACGCCATCCCCCACGCGATGTCGAGATGCGCAGTGGTTGGAATCAGGTCGGAGATGTAACAGCCGCGCTTGCCATTGCTCTCGAGATTCACGGCCTGAAGATGCTGGGTGTGCCCGGGATAGACCTCGACGGAAATACCCGGCAGCAGTTCGCGCGCACCGTCGATCAGTTCCATCTGTCCCGACTCGACCAGCGGGTTGTAGTTGTCGCTGATGTAGCTGATGCGATCGCGCTCAGTTGCGCGCTGCGCGTACTCCCATTCGCCGCGCTGGACGTAATATTTTGCGTTCGGGAAGGTGGGCACCGCGCGACCGTCACGGTAAATGGTATTCCATCCGCAGTGGTCGAAGTGCAGATGTGTGTTGATCACAACGTCAATGTCTTCGGGCGCGACGCCCACCGCGTGCAAACTGTTCAACAGCTTTTGTTCGGGTGCGTAAATCTTCTTCATGCGCTCCCCGAGTTTGTTGCCGATACCCGTTTCGATGAGCACGGTCTTCTTCGCGCCACGGACAAGCACGGAATTGAGACCGCAGCTGAGGCGGTTCATTTCGTCCGGCGGCATGCGCGTCGACCACATCACTTTGGGAATGACGCCGAAAAATGCGCCGCCATCGAGGAAGTAATTACCGTCTGAGAGGATGGTCAGTTCGAAGTCGCCGAGAGTCAGTCGGTGCACGCGTTCTCCTTATTCGCCCAGTTCTTCCAGTTTCTCCAGCGCGGCGTCGATGCGGGCGCGTGTATCTTCGTCCTTCGGCTTCGAAGCCGCCAACTTCGCGCGTTGACGTTCGAATTCCTCGCGAAAGGGCGGCCGGTGCTCGAACATCATATTCTTCAGCGCCTCGACTTCGGTTTTCAGCGAGCTGATCATTCGTTGCTGAGCCACGAGCAGGGCGCTCAGCTCATTCAGCGTGTCTTTTTCTGCCACGTTAGTCTCCTCCCACGCTTTCGGTTACGCGGGGCCAAATGCCGTGTTTCGGAGCCCATCCCAGTTCCTGCCTGGCCCGCTTGTTCGTGCATCGCCACGATGGCGGACAGGTTTTCGATGAATCCCGTCGCGGCTTGGGTGCACGGATCATCTCAGCCAGGCGGTCCACATATTCGCCGTAGTGGATCGGTTCGTCACAAATGTTGAACACCGAACCGGACTCCGCGCGCTCCAGCGCCATGACGTAGGCCGCTGCCGCATCTTCGACATTCACGAGCGAAACAAAGTTCTGTCCGTCTCCGGGGACTACTTCTTGTCCCGCACGGAGGCGGGCGAGCAGGCGATCCTGTCCGGTTCCTTCACCCACGAAGACACCGCCTTTCAGGATGCACCAGCGAATGGGCTGTGGCTGGCGGCCAAACAGATACATCATGGATTCCATAATGGCCACCGGGTGCGTGATCGCCCGCCGCGCAGGAGAGCTGTCGATGTGTGTCGATTCGTCCAGCCACTGTTCTCCAGCATCCGGGTATGCCATTACAACACTCTGCAGCAGAAACGTGCCGACGTTCGCTTGCAGAGCAGCCCGTTGCAATCTTCCAGTGCCGCGAATCCGAATTTGCGTGTTCCTGTCCCATGCACCAGGAGTCGAGGGATCGGATGGAATTGCGGTAGCTGCCTGGATCACAGCGTCACATCCCGCAAGCAGCCCGGGCAGACGGGATTCCAGACCGCGTTCCAGGAGATCGGCCTCGGCGAACTCCAGCCCGGAAGACGCTCCGGGGAACAACTCGCGCGCGCGCTGCTCATCGCGAACCAGGCCGAGCACGTTATGTCCGGCAGCAAGCAATTGCGGAATCAGAGCGCGTCCTAGCACTCCGGTAGCACCGGCGACGGCTACTCGCAATCGGGTACTCCAGCTTTCGTGTTCATGCTCCTTATCTTAACGGCCCGGGCAGCGCTGGATTTGCGTTTGCGCACAAATACCGGTGATTTTCGGCACTGCGTCCGCCAGCGGTTTGTGGTGGTGTTAAATTGACAGTTTCAGCCGGCTGAACTCAAGACGCGTCGGACCGAGCGGCTACCGAGGAGGCCTATCATGCCCGTTCTCAGGTTAGAAGAATTCCTGCAACGACATCACACAGCTTTCACCACCATCATTCACTCCACCACCTACACCGCGCAGGGGACGGCTGCCGTGGCTCACGTTCCTGGTAAAGAGTTAGCCAAAACCGTGATCGTGAACGCCGATGGCTGCCTTTCCATGGCAGTGTTGCCGGCGAACAAACAACTCGATCTCGCGCTCTTCCGCTCGATGATGGGTGCGAAGTCTATTGCACTCGCGACTGAGGAGGAATTCGATCGTGCGTTCCCCGATTGCGAGTTGGGCGCAATGCCGCCCTTCGGCAATCTCTATAACGTGCCGGTGTATGTGGAGGAGACCCTGACGCACGATAAGGAGATCGTGTTCAACGCCGGATATCACAGCGAGCTGGTCCGCATGTCATTCCGCGACTTCTGCCAGCTGGTGCATCCGGTAGTAGCCAGATTTGCAATGCGTTCCGCTGCCGCATAGCGCACGGGCCGAGCCGGGACAAAATGCTGGAAGGGCGCGGCGGCCTGCGCCCTTTCGTTCTCGCTGCCAAGCAGAGTACTGGGATAGGAGCATCCGGCGGCTACAGCCGTTCTGCTTCGCTCAACGTCATGTCGCCGATTCCCACATGCGCGTTCAGACTGTACTTCCCCTGTCCATGTGTCTGGAACGAACGGAAGAATCCATCGTGTTGCGCTTTCCACGCGGCAGCCTTCAGAGAACCAATGCGTACAGTCGCATCGACGTTCGCGTAGTCAGAGGCCTTCGGCACATCGATCTTCAATGAGCCCACATCGAGATCGACATCTTTGTTCCCTTCCACCGCTTGAATCCGCAAATCTCCCACGCTCTGGTTGACGACCAGGTCGGTTCTCTGCGGGACATAAATGGTGGCCTGGAAGTTGTGTTCCGGCCCGTTCACGTCGATGCGCGCGTGGTTACCGTCGACCTTGATCTCGGCGCGAACATGAGGCGCCTGCGATGGATTCAGCTCGATGGAGATGCGGCTGTCGGGCGTCCCTCGGATTACGTAACCGCCGGGCGAAAGGTGCAGATCGATTCGCCCGGCGCTGACAAATTGTTTCTCAATCGAGTTCAGGCTGGCAGGTGAACTGTCGGAAGCAAGCGTGAACACGCTCAGCAAAAGGACCAAGGCAAGCTGCAACCTCTGCGCTCGAGTCATACGAGCTCCTCGCCGGGGAACACGTCCCCCTGCAATCCTCATACGCACAGGAGGGGAAGAAAGTTGCAGGAATAACGCTGCGTCTCGCCCGCTTTTATTTTGCAGACGCAGCGGACACCCTTCCCGCGGTGACTTTCCACACGGGCGAACGTGATGTGCGGGAATTCGATAACCTGTATGCGAGGTGGCGCGAACTGGGATGGAACCCAGAATGCGCACTGCTGTACGTAGGGCCACCATATGTGCGTCTCCTTGCAGCCAGTGTTGAACACAAGGTATGGAGAGGCACGCGATCCGTCACGAAGGGCAACAATAGCGGACGAAAGGCACATAAGTGGAGGCTACTGTGATCCGGAAAGTAAATCTCGCCGAAAAGTTCTCGCACTTCAGCGAATACTGGTCGCCGAAAATCGTAGGCGAAGTCAACGACGCGCACGTGAAAATCGTGAAAGTGCAAGGTGACTTCGTCTGGCACCATCACGACACCGAAGACGAGCTCTTCCTTGTGCTGAAGGGGCAATTACGAATGCGCTATATGGAAGATGGGGCAGAGCGCGAAGTAACGATCGGTCCGGGCGAATTCGTCATCATGCCACGTGGAACGGAACACCTCCCCAGCGCCGAAGAAGAAGTGCACCTTCTGCTGCTCGAACCCAAAAGCACGCTGAACACCGGCAACGTGCGCAACGAACGCACCGTGGAAGAGTTGGAGACAATCTAGCGGCTTTGGTTCACAACCCGTTGTGCTTTCTGTACACTTGTCCGTTTTGTGGTCGCGTGTGAATCCGCACCGGACTGTGCGGCGGAGAGCAATTCATGAAGGCTGGCGCTATTTTTCTCGTCCTTTTTTCGACTGTTATGGCCGTAGCTCAAACCAAATCCGAAGCTTCCTTTCCCGATGCGGCGCAACTGAATCGGCTCGCGGCGCGTTTTGCCCCTACACCTTTGCAGGTCGATACCAGCGCGCTCTCCGCAGGCGACAAGCAGGCGCTTCCAAAGCTGATCGAGTCAGCGCGACTGCTCAATGTCGTCTTCATGAAGCAGCTCTGGAGCCGCAATCTTGCGACCTACGAGAAACTCAAAGCTGAGACGAGCCCGCTCGGACAGGCTCGCCTGCGCTACTACTGGATTAACAAAAGCCCCTGGTCTAATCTCGAAGGCAACAAGGCGTTCATGCCCGGAGTGCCGCCGCGCAAACCTGAGGGAGCGAATTTTTATCCGGAAGACATGACCAAGGCAGAGTTCGAGAGCTGGGTAAAAACTCTGCCAAAGGATCAGCAAGAGCAGGCGACGGGGTTTTTCACTGTGATCCGGCGCGATGCGGCCGGCAAGCTTACCATCGTCCCCTACAGCGTCGAATACAAGGACGAGTTAGCGCGTGGCGCTGCCCTGCTGCGCGAGGCCGCCGCTCTGACGAACAACGCCAGCCTGAAGGACTTCCTCACCAAGCGCGCCGCCGCGTACGAATCGAACGACTACTACGAGAGCGACATGGCGTGGATGGATCTGGACGCGCCTCTTGATATCACGATCGGTCCCTATGAGACCTACAACGACGAGCTCTTCGGTTACAAGGCCGCGTTCGAAGCTTACGTAAACCTGCGCGACGACGCGGAGAGCAAGAAGCTGGCTATCTTCGCCGCGCATCTGCAAGAGATTGAGAACAACCTTCCGGAAGACGCGAAGTATCGTAACCCGAAGCTCGGAGCCGCCGCGCCCATACGCGTGGTGAACGAGATTATCGCCACCGGCGACGGGGCACACGGCGTGCAGACTGCCGCTTACAACCTGCCTAATGATGATCGTGTGGTGCAGCAGAAGGGGGCGAAGCGCGTAATGCTTCGCAACGTCCAGGAGGCGAAGTTCAAAAGCGTGCTACAGCCCATTGCGGGGCATATGATCTCTGCGGATGAACAAAAAGACGTGGCTTTCGAGCCGTTCTTCACCCACATCCTCGCGCACGAATTGATGCACGGCCTTGGGCCCCACCAGATCACCATTAACGGCCGCGAAACCAATCCGCGAATGGAGCTCAAGGAAGTCTACAGCACGATCGAAGAGGCCAAGGCCGACATCACCGGATTGTGGGCACTCGGCTACATGATGGAGCACGCGCAGGAGATGAAGCTCGGCGATGTGCTGAAGTCCGACGCAACGGCGCGCCGCCAGCTCTACACTACTTTCCTTGCTTCGTCATTTCGAACCTTGCGGTTCGGAACGGCCGAGGCACACGGCAAAGGGATGGCCCTGCAGTTTAATTACCTGATCGACAAAGGCGGATTCGTACCCAATCCCAATGGAACGTACTCCGTAAATATGGATAAGATCAGCGGCGCGGTCAGCGATTTGACTGGCGAACTGCTGACGATCGAAGCAACCGGCGATTACGCCAAAGGCAAAGACATGCTCACGCGCTTAGGCGTGATTCGGCCCGCGGTGCAGGGCCGTCTCGATGCGATGAAAGACATCCCTGTGGACATCGCGCCGAAGTTCGTTACGGCGGATCAGCTTGCACCTGACAATTTCGCTCCCAAAACTGCGCGGTAAGCTGGTCACATGAAACTGATATCCAGCTGAAGGCTCTGCGCGGACAAGAGTGTCCGCGTCACACAGAACGCATCTCTCGCTTGGCTACTCGCCTTCCAGTGCCTTGCGCAGCATTTCCATTTGTCCCAGGTGATAGGAGTTGTGATCCGCCAACACCAATGCTTCGCGCAGAACTGTCTGCCCGTCTCCGTGCGGGATCTTGGCAAACAGATCCGTCGCCGGATCCGCGACCAGTTGCTCCATGGCCTTCAGGTCGGCGAAGAATTGATCTACACTTTTCTTCCATGCATGCCGATCTGGTGGCTCCCCGCTCTTCGGCCAGTATCCTTCCGGCCACGGCGGTGACTTATGTTTTGCGTCACGGCTGAATTCCAGGATGTCCGATTGCGCGATGCGCAAGTGTTCCAGCAGCTGCCAGGCAGTATGCGGGAATTTCGCAACCTTCACCGCGCGCAGGCTCTCGGGAAAATTGGGAAGCACCTTTTCCGCTGTGATGTGGGCGTTGCCGCCCTTCAGCAGATCGATAACTTCAGTGCGAAGAGATTTCAATTGGTCATCTTGCATGCAATTTGGGATGCGGCACGGGTTCCATGCGACTCGGAGAAAATATGGGCAAAGGCATCAGGAAGCGGCCGCCGCAGCCGCAGCCACGCGACGTGCCAGCGCAACAGCAGTGACGTCGTTTTTGATTGGGTCGTTGTTTATCAGTTTCCGCAGTCGTCCGAACACGCCGGCATTGTTGAGGCGAGCAAACTGCGAGACCTCATTCAGGATCTCCTCGCAGAGATGTGGCGCGGTTCTGGCAGTACTCCGCAGAAAATGGTGCCGCAGTCGCTCCAGTCCAAATTCTTCGCGACCGGAGCGCATTTCGACCAGACCGCGTGAGACTAGTAGAACCTTGGCACCGGGCGCCATTACCGCGATTTGCGCATCGTGCGTGGAATGCGAGAAGAGTCCGAGCGGAAGTCCATTCGCCGGCAGCAGTTCAACCGAGTCGCCATCCTTCAGGAGTCCGGGGGTATGTCCTGCATTGATGTACGTCAGCATGCCTACGGACTCGTTGTAGCTGGCGACAAAGGCTGGGGTGTGGTGGAGGCGTTCGGCAGAGTCCAGGATGGTGCGGTTCATCAGCAAGACCATGTCGGCGATTGCGTCCGCTTCATTCACGTCGTCGGCGCCAAATAGCTCGGGACCACGCTTGTGCAGCAGTTCCTGTACGGCTGCCGAGACCGGCATCGCCTGCCTGGCATCGCCTGCGACATCGAGCAGGACCAGCAACAATCTCGCCGGTGAAACCTGAACGAATTCGAAGTAGTCTCCTCCGACTCGTGCAGAGCGGTAGCATGCAGCTACATCCGCCGTAGATAGTTGGGGAACTTGTGCCGGAGTTGGCCTTCTTGCCGGCTGAGCCTGCGCTCGGGATGAGAAGGAAGATCGCATGCTTCACGCGATTGAAGGAGAGACAACTTACCACGGGGGCGGGGTCGAAATCATCCAATTCGCAACCCTATTACCGGCTATCCCCCGTACTTGCTGATGAGGTACCGCCCCAGTTCCTCGTCGAACTGTGAATAGTCGCTGTGAAGAAATTCCTTCATCGCGCTCTCCATCGAAACGCCTTGGCCAAGGCGCTCGAGAATACGCCGCAGTTCGCTCATTCCGTAAGTCTCGCGGATATACTCCGCCGCGGCTAACGACTCGGCATAGGCAACCACCGCTTCATTAGTCTGAAATCGCATAAACGACCCCTCGAGCGTTCGTAGAGGAATCTGAATATCGTGCGAATAAATCATTGCTAACTGCTGCCCGTTAGCGGTGGAATCGCGTGGCTCCATTAGTTGTGCGATACCCTCATTCAGCCAAGTAGGACAGCGGCCTCCGGCGGCCTGCGCGACAAACGAGTGCGTCAACTCATGGCGCAGCACTCGCGCCATGGCTCCGTTGACGCCATCGATGCCTTGCACCGGAATTCGCAACTTGCCATCATTCAGCGCGCCCGTCCAGCTGGGGGCACGGGTCACGTCAAAATACGCCTCCTCGGTGTAGAGGATGACTGGGATATTCTGCGAAGGCGTGATCCCCAACTCGTTCGTCAGCTCGTTATAGTCGGACTCGAGCGCCGAAATAATCTGTGCGCGAAGTTGATCTTTCGTAGCGCCCTCGTATCGGAGGGTAAAGTGACCGGTTTCGCGTTCAGTGAAGTTTGCTTCCGCGCTCATTTCGCGCTTCAACTTGTCCGCGAGCTTCTGCACGTCCCCATCGGGATGGAGTTCCAGCGAGCGCTGGAACGCCTTCTGCGCGTCTTTGCCGCGGTCGGCGCTGTAGTAACAGAAACCGAGCGCTGCCCAGGAGTCGGCGGAATCCGGCAAGGCACGGGTGGCCTGCTCGGCGTACGTCACTGCCTCGCGAGCGCGTCCCAGCTTCAGCAGGGTTATTGCATAATTCTGCAGGATGTATCCGTTGTCCGGGGCAGCGGCGAGAGCCGTTTCGAAATAGCGTCGTGCGTGGTCGCGATCCCCCTGCTCCAGTTCGAAGCGACCTGCGATGAAATATCCAACTGCAATGAGGGCCGGATCGGCTGATTTGTCGATGGTATTCAGAGCATCTTCGTCGACTTTGCCATCGTGCAGCACCTTGAACGCTACCTGGTCAGCGCCGCGCAAGCCCAGCTCCGTGATGTGAGGCGCTGCTGGCAGGGGCGCGCTCACCGCGGCTTCGGCAGCCGCTGCTGATGGCCCTACTCCGGATTCCGGACTCGATCCGTCCCTGTCGATTCTCTCAACCAGCGATTTAGGGATACCATAGGTATCGGCGTTGAGCTCGTACTTGATTTGCCCTTCATCCTCGCGGACATTTGAGGCGACAATCGTGCGTCCGCTTTTGAGGTGAATGGTGTCCGCCGTGGCGCTGGTTGCCGCGAGGACCAGGACTCCAATGAACAGTCTGCGCACGTGCGCGAATTCTAACAAACAGATATCGCTGTTCCGGATACCCGGATGGGTGCATTTGCACTCAGTGGTGCTAGCACTCGCAGTTTTCTCGTACCCACTGCTGGCACAGGACTTCAGCCTGACTAACGCGCTGCACCCAAATCCGCAGCCTGGATTTCCCGAACCTCAGCACATCGGCAGCGTGGTCGCCAATAGCGGCGACAATGGTCCTCTGAGCCCTGCGGCTCAGCTCTATCGGCAGCTGCGGGACGTTGGCCTTGACCCCGCGCGCGTCTATCACATTCGGGAAGCGTCGATCGATCGCGAAGACCTGCACTTCACTCTCGATGACGGCACCATCGGTTTCACCCAGGCGACCAATGGACAAATCACCGGCGCTTTCTTTCAAGGCGATGGCGAAATCCTGCTTATCCCACCTGACCGCGTCGAGCGTCGATCTCTGGGACTCTTTGCCAAGGCTGGAATCCTGGAAGAGCGCTTTTCGACTGCGTACTTCCGCTTTAACGATGAAACCGCTGCTGCGCTGGAGAAGTTCCTGCGGCCTGAAGAGGACGATGAGAAGCAAGAGTTTTTCGAGAAGTGGAGCGGTACGGTAAAGAATCTCGCCGAGGCAGACTCGCTTCGCCTGACTATCTCTTTTCTGAACGGTACGCGCCCCGACGGTACATTTGTTCGACCCGCGGATGACCAGATGTTGCGGGCTCGCATCTTTGGCGGCCAGTTTGGCGTGTTCGACATCTTCTTCGACACGCTCTCGCAGGAACAGATCAGCGTCGCTCAATTTGCGCATGCTACAGGAGGCGCTGGATTCTATAACGTATGGACGTCGTTCCCGATGCGGTCTCGGCGCGCCAATTCGCACTCGCGCACGAGTACGCCCGCAGCTACCACGGCTGCTCCCGGAAGCGAAGAAGCGCAGGATCGGTTGGTCGACATCTCCTCGTACGCGATCAAGACCGAGATCAAGCCCGATAACCAACTCGACTGCGATGCCGTTGTGACCATGAAAGTGCGCGAGGGCGGCGACCGCGTCTTGTTATGGGAGCTGTCCCGTTATCTGAAAGTAAAGCGTGTTGAGGCGGATGGCAAACCGCTCGATTTTCTGCAGAACGAAGCGATCGAAGGCACGTCGCTCGCTCGGCGCGGGAACGATGTGATGGCGACCGTTTTCCCGGAGCCGTTGCAAGCCGGACAGGAAATTCATCTCCACTTCCAGTATTCGGGTTCGGTGTTGGCGGACGCCGGTGGCGGGCTGATGTATGTGGGCGCACGTGGAATCTGGTACCCGAATCGCGGTATGCATCCGGCGAATTTTTCGCTGGAATTCCGTTATGCCGCAGGGTCGACGCTGGTCGCGACCGGCAAGCGAGTTTCGGAAGAGACCGCGAACGGTATGGTGGTCACACGGTGGACATCTGAGCGCCCGCTGCCCATGGCTGGTTTCAATCTTGGCCAGTACAAACGTACGGCCAGCAATAACGGGCCGGTTCAGGTGGCCGTGTATGCCGGAAAGGGCATGGAACGCGACTTTCCCAAGATGGAAGTCCCCATAATGGCGAACTCGAAGGCTCCTGGGTTAGCGCAACTGCAAGGCAGGGCAATGATGCAGCAGATGGCGCCCACTCCGGTGGCGGCGGAAGATGTTGGAACACGTGTCAGTAAGGCGCTCGAGTATCTCAGCCAGCAACTCGGTCCTTATCCTTATTCTTCGCTTTCGCTCACGCAAATGCCCGGTCACATAAGCCAGGGATGGCCCACGTTGATTTTCCTCTCGAGCTATTCGTTCCTGTCGCCGGATGAGCTTCAGCAGATGAAGCTTCCGGAATACGAGGGACTCTTCTACTCGTACCTGGTGCCGATTCACGAGTCGGCGCACCAATGGTGGGGCGATCTGGTGGGATGGAAGAGTTACCGCGATCAGTGGCTGTCGGAAGCCCTGGCCAACTATAGTGCCCTGTCCGCGCTGGAAAAAACGAATCCCCAGTTCGTTCATCGCGCCATGGACCAATATCGCGAGGCCCTGCTCAAAAAGAACGAGAACGGCGTGCCCACGTTGGAAGCTGGTCCGGTCACGCTCGGGATTCGCCTCTACTCGTCCGAATTTCCCGACGGTTACGACACCATCAGCTACGGGCGCGGAACGTGGCTTTTTCAGATGCTGCACAGCATGTTCCGGGACGCCGAGGCGCTGCAAAAGAAGTCGTCGGCAAACTCCGATAAAGGCGGCGAAGATCTTTTCTTTCACACGCTTCGGAAGCTGTGCCAGCAATATGCCGGCCGACAGATGACGAATGCGGATGTCCAACGCGCTTTCGAGGAGAACCTGCCGGCGTCCCTTCGATTCGAAGGCAAGCAATCGCTGTCCTGGTTCTTTGACGAATGGGTCAATGGCACAGCCATTCCGAAGCTTGAGTTTTCGAACCTTAAGTTCACTCCCGAGAAGACAGGCACAGTGGTAAGTGGCAATATCCTGCAGAAAGAAGCGCCTCCAGAGCTGGTAACTTCTGTTCCGCTGTATGCGGTAATAACGGACAAGAAACAATCCATCCTGGTGGCTCGCGTCTTTGCCGATGGCAACGAAACGAGCTTCCGCATCAAGGCTCCGGCCGGAACCCGGAAGCTGCTGATCGACCCCTACCAGACGGTACTGACGAGAAAGTAGGTCGTCGGGGCGGACCAGTTTGTTGCGATCTCGAAAATTTTCCTTCCCGAGTGACAGCCCAGAGACAACTTTCTTTCGAATCTGAGTCTCTCAATATCGTCGGCTCGAAACCCCATCCAAAGGAAGCGCTGCCCTGCGCCACACCGCTCGTCCAGCGTCCTTAACGAGCCCTCACGGCCCACAGCTCCGAGGAGGCCTCCATGCTTCGAAGAACCTTGCCCCTGTTGCTTGCTTTCGTGATTGCATTGGCGGTTGCGGTGCAAGCTGAATCCACGGACTTTCTTCCTGCCGGAACATTGTTGAGTTGCACCCTGGACGAGCCGAACTTCTCGTCCAAAACCGCCGAAGTCGGCGATCCTGTGCTTTGCTATCTCGGAATGACCACTGTGTATGGCCGCACCATGTTCCCGCGCGGAGCAAGTATCGGCGGACATCTCGAGGACGACCGCAATCCCGGCCACTTCTTCGGAAAGGGCTCGCTCACGCTGGAATTCGACCGACTGATCCTGCCGGGAGAAGGCATCCTTCCGTTCGCGGGCAAGGTCATCGCAGTTCCGCATTACAAGGTGGAAAAGAATGGCAAGATCGATGGAAAGGGTCATGCGAAGCGCGATGCGGTAGAGTGGGCGATCCCGGTGCTATGGCCGATCAAGATCCTGACCCTGCCCGCTCGCGGACCCTATCCAACTCTTAAGGGCGAGACCAGGCTGACGATGCGGCTGATGGAAGATGTTGCCATTCCTGCGCCGCAGCACGCTTTGAACAAGGTTCCAATGCCGCCATGGGCAAGCCCCACGAGCTTCAACACCAGGAACTCTGACTTCCATGTGGTGAACGCAGCGGTGCAACAGGTACAACCGCTGCAAAACAAGACCAGCAGTCCGACGCTGATTATCCTGAACGACCACAGCGCTTATCTCGTGGATTCGTACTGGCTGGAGGGTGATGCAATTCGCTATCGCCTCCACGACGGAGACAAGAGGGCGGTCGCGCTCTCGGACGTCGACTTTGCCACCACCATCCAGGTCAACCGCGAGCGAGGCGTTGGATTCATGCTGCAGTCGTTTTCGAATCCGACGATCGAAGCGCAATAGCAGCCTTAGCGAGTCTGTCGCAGTGCCGGCAAACCGGCACTGCGCACCGCTTGTCGAATGAATCTATCACTGCAAACGAGTTAGACAGGTTCGTTCGCGGGTCTATCTCTTTCGTAACTAGAGCGTTGCGCCTATTCCGCTGACTGACTGCAGGATGGGAAGCTAGAGTCTTCTTGTGACCATTCACAAGGTGCAGGACTCTACGGTAATGCCAACGTCCTTACTGGTGCTGCTTCTGGCAGCTTGCATAAGCTTCTGCAGTTGCGGAGGTGCATCCGCCGGATCGTCGACTACGAGCGGAAGCGGTAGCGGGTCGACAGGTACATCAAACCCTCCTTCGAACCCAACGCCACCTACGACACCTTCGAATCCCACCACGAAAAGTGCTAAGCGTGGAATTGCTTACGACCTGGCTGATCCCGCCGATCTCGCCGCGCTCTCGCCTGGCGTGAGTTGGTGGTACAACTGGAGCCCACAGCCGAATGCGTCGGTGCCCGCGAATTACCAGTCGCAGTACGGGATGGATTTCTATCCGATGCTGTGGAACGGTAACTTCAATTCCGCAAATGTCGTGGCGTTTCTGAAAGCGAATCCCAGTATCAAATACATTCTGGTCCTGAACGAGCCCAACCTGACGGATCAGGCGAATATGACGCCACAACAGGCTGCTCAACTGTGGCCTCAATATGAAGCAGTGGCTGCGCAGACGGGCGTGAAGATTGTGGGACCGGCGATCACGTGGGGCACCATGTCCGGCTATCAGGATCCGGTGGTGTGGCTTGATGCCTTTTATGCCGCGTTCCAGGCGGCGAATGGCCGCGATCCCCAGATCGACTATCTCGCTTTCCACTGGTACGACTACGGGCTGTCCGGTCAGTTGGACCGCCTGACGAAGTACAACAAGCCGTTCTGGGTGACGGAGTTTGCCAACTGGCACAACCAGAATGATGGCGCGCAGATCGACACCCTCGCAAAGCAGGAAGCGCAGATGACCGACATGGTCTCGACCTGCGAAAGTCGCGCGGATGTTTTCCGGTATGCATGGTTCACGGGCCGATTGAATCCCGACCCGCATTTCACCAGCCTCCTAGGCACTCCTGGTGAACTCACCGCGCTGGGAGCGGAATACACTTCGCTTCCCACTCAGTAGAACGTCCAGTCGGAGGAGGAATCTTGAGGAACGCTCGAGGAACAATTCTGTTCGGCTTTGTCATGACCTTGGTTGTAGCTTTCTGCGGTTGCGGCGGCGGTACCACCAGCACCCAGACTGCGACCACGCCCACGACACCCAATTCGCCGACATCGCCCATCTCTCCGCCTGCGCCTACGGACTTCCCCGCTGGCTTTTGGGACGCTAGCAACATTCCCCCTGCGCAGAACGTGATGACGTTCAAGTTTCTGAACCGTACGAAAGGCAAATACCCGGACAGCCAGGTCTTTTGGAGCGTCAAGATCAACGGGGTAACCGAGACGCATTCCATCGCCGACCAGCAATTCTTGGATATGCCGGCGAATTCGTCAGGCAGAATCTACGTTTATCTCGGCAGTGTGGGCACGAACAGCAACCAGTACTACGACTTTCTCGAGTACACCATCGGTCCACAGCAGTTCAACGGGAACACCACTCGCGTTGATGCCTTCGGAGTCAAGCTCGCGATTAGGCTACATTGCGCCGACAGTTTCGAGGCGACGGTCGGAGAAAATGGCGCGACGTTTGCGGAAGACCGCGCCGTCACCTTTCAGCGGTTCATCGCTGCGGTGCCTGCCGAATTTCAGCAGCTCGCTCAAATACAGGCGCCATACCGGATCGTGAATCCGGGGCCCGGTGGATTCGATGCGGGCGGCCAGTATCAGAACTACTACAGCGCCTACATCGACAGTATTTGGCAGAGTAATGGACTTACGATTCCGAAGCCTGGCCCCAACGCCAGCGGATTAGGATCGTATCCCGATCTTTCTGCGGCCATTTATCGTCACACCGCAGGCCCTGGCACCTTCACACCGGATGGCAAGCTGATCTCGCAAAGCATGTGGGCGGATAACTCGACGTTCTACCAAACGGCTCCCGCCAACTACTACGCCAAGTTCTGGCACGACAACGCCATCAACGGCAAGGCATACGGATTCCCCTACGACGACGTCGGAGGCTACTCCAGCTACATCTCCCACCAGAACCCGCAATACATGCTGGTTGCCATCGGATGGTGATTGTCGATCGCTCAGAAGAGTCAGGAGGCGTCTGGGAGAGGCTTCCCAATTTCCCAGTGATGGCCGAACGGATCGATCACCCGTCCTACGCGCCAGGCGTACGGCTGATCTTCCACTGGCCATATGATTTTGGCACCCGCTTTCACCGCTTGGTCGAAGACTGCATCGGGATCATCCACAACCATCACCATTCTGGTTGTAGATCCGCCAAGCGATGCGGGACTGAAATTCGAATGCTCGGGTGATTCGTCGGCCACCCAGAACTCCGACCCGTCCACTGCGAGTTGGGCTACGACGCCACCGTCGGGAGCGTCCAGCCGAAACAACACCTCAGCATCGAACGCTGCCCGATAAAACTCCACTGCTTGCGCTCCATTGCGAACGGAGAGCATTGGAGAGATTAGCGTCTTCCCGCCGACATTCTTCTTCTCCCCAGCCATCGGGTTCCTCCTGCAATCACTGCGAGGTCCTTGTGTGTTACTGGCAATGAACGCGAATCAATTCGAATTCCCTCGGGAGGAGGGATCACTGTATCATTGCGCACCCGACGTAAAAACCATTGTCACGTTGCATTGTGTCCGGAGGATGAATGTCGAAGTCTCGCCGCCAGTTTCTGTTGACAGCAGCGATGGGATCGCTAGCCGCCGCGGTCGCACCGAAACTCAGTTCGCAGGAACCCACCTCGGCAACACCGGGTGCCCCGCCGGCATTTGGCACCGCTCCTCCGGTTGGACCGGAAGTCTCGGCTTCCACTTTTGCTGAGGCCGAAAAACTCGTGCAAGTGCAGATGAACGACGCCGAGCGTGCGGAAGCCGCGGGGAACTGGCGCAGTGCGATGGCTCCCCTGTACGAGTTGCGAACGGGACCGCGACGAGTGCAAATCGGGCCCACCGACGTTCCCTATTCCCTCTGGAACCCAGTGCTGCCTGGCGAAAAGGGTGGCCCCAGTCGAAATCAGTTTGTGTGGAGCAGGCCCGAACCAGGCCCGCTCCCGCGAAACGACGAAGACATCGCTTTCGCTCCCCTTACCAGCCTGGCGCGCTGGATCGAAACTCGCCAGATCACTTCAGAGCGACTGACCAATATTTATCTCGAACGGCTCCGGAAGTTCGACCCTAAGCTGCGCTGCGTGATTACATTGACCAGCGATTTGGCTATCCAACAAGCGAGGCGTGCCGACCAGGAGATTGGCGCCGGGAAGTATCGTGGACCTCTGCATGGCGTTCCGTGGGGTGCGAAGGATCTGCTGGACACAGCCGGCACTCCCACTACCTATGGGGCTGAGCCGTTTCGCGATCGCGTTCCCTCCGACAATGCGACGGTTGTGAAACGCCTCAACGCGGCCGGAGCGGTGCTGGTGGCGAAGCTGAGTCTGGGAGCCTTGGCGCTAAACGACATCTGGTTTGGCGGACAGACCGTGAATCCGTGGCTGCTGGAAGAAGGATCGTCGGGATCAAGCGCCGGACCTGGAGCCGCCACCGCGGCTGGATTGGTCGGCTTTGCTATCGGCAGCGAGACCGGCGGCAGCATCGTTTCGCCCAGCATGCGCTGCGGCATCACCGGACTACGCCCCACTTACGGCCGCGTCCCGCGCACCGGTGCCATGACACTGTGCTGGTCGCTCGACAAGCTTGGGCCGATGGCGCGCCGGGTAGAAGACACCATGCTGGTTCTGCATGCGATTTCTGGACCTGACCCTGGCGATCTCAACAGCGTGCCGAGCAAACTCGATTACGACGCGAATACGCCGGTAAAGGGACTGCGGGTCGGCTATTTCCCGGCGTGGATGAAGGAACCTCCTGCTACCGATGTGGACCGTGCGGCCCTGCAGACGATCAGCAAACTGGGAATGGTTCCGGTCGAAGTATCGCTGCCGAATTGGCCCTACGACTCCCTGGACTTGATCCTGTTCGCCGAGGCCGCCGCCTCTTTCGAAGAACTCACGTTGAGCCACAAAGTCGATCAGCTCAAAGTGCAAGTCCCCGACGCATGGCCGAACACTTTTCGCCAGTCGCGATTTCTCTCCGCTGTGGACTTTGTGCAGGCTGATCGCTTCCGCCGGATGGTCGCGAAAGAAATGGCGCGTATCTTCTCCCAGGTGGATCTACTGCTTGTTCCATCGTTACGCGATGAAATGCTTACCCTCACCAACTTTACCGGACATCCTTCGCTCACGTTCCGCGCCGGATTCGTTGACGTGTCGGAAGCGCGCAGCGATTGGGCGCCCGACCCCGCTCATCCGCTTCCGAAGTTTTCGCCTCCGAGGCGGGTGCCCCATGGCGTGACTCTCATTGGCGGACTATTCGAGGAGGGCACGCTCGTCCGCGCCGGTCTCGCCATGGAGAAAAGCTTCGGCGTAGCCGCCGAACGGCCACCAGGATTCTGAACTGTCGTCGACGCGATTTATGGCGTCGCACACTGGAATCGCACGCCGTTCCACTCGGTTGTGCCGATTGGCGCGCCCGGCGGCGGTTCAAGTAAGGGCGTGGGCTTCAGAACCTGCGAGGGTTCCTGCTCGAATTTACGAATCTGTGCGGCGGCATACAGCATGTGAGCTTTTTGCTGAGGATCGGTGGCCAGTGGCGCCTGCTTGGTCAACCAGCCACGCAATTCCGTAAGCTTGAACAAGGTTGCCGCTCGCACTTCGTCCGCAGCCTTTTCGTTTGCAGCCAGCGTCATCAACTGATTGAGCGCAACGTCCTCGACTACGCGTTGCGTGGCGGCCAATTCACCGGAGCGACGCTGGCTCTTCCAGGTCGCGCTCAGCAATGTGTCCAGCACCTCCGTCAAACCCGGCTGCTGCGAATCTTGACTGTGATACTGGATCAATCGGGCGGCTCGAGCAGGATCGAGAAGAACGCTGACGGTCATGCTTGCCGAAGTCTCCGCGGCCGCAAGGGGATCGAAGGTCAAACCGGTATGAGCGGGAAAATCTTCATAAGGCGCAATGCCCGAAGGGCGCGGCGGAATCAGATTCCTGATCTGGCCCGGGACAGCCAGAAATTCAGGCGCGATGGTTTGCAGTGCAGCGTTCAGCGCGCGACGCTGTTCCGCGGCACTCACCGGCGCAGTGGGAACTTGACCATCGCCTCGCAGCGCGTATGTGTAATTCAGGCCGCCAATGGTCTTGATTACTGCTTCCGTTTGATAGCGATGGTAGAGATACACGGGAACCAGAACATCCTGCAGTTGCGCCATCGACGTGCCGTCAGGAATGCTGTTCTCGCCGAAATGCCCGAGTGCGGCAGCGCGAACCTTGATCACACTCTGTAATTCCGCGACAGGATCTTTGCCGTTGTCCCAGAGATTTGTGTACGGACTGGCGCTCCCCGGCGGCCGCGCATCCTGATCGGTCAGGAAGGTCAGTCCGCGTTTAGCGGCGTCGTTGATAATTTGGTTAAGCGCCTGATGTTCGTCGGTGCCGGGCGCGAAATCGGAATAGCCATACTGAATGGTAACTTTATCCCAGTCGCCGATTCCGGTGGCATAAGCCTCGGAGAGATCGATGGTGCCATCCGCCGCGAGTTTCACCCATGGATGCGGATAGTCCATTACGGAGGTGCGTCCCTGCGTGCTGGCGATGTAGTTATGCTGCAGTCCGAGCGTGTGACCTATCTCGTGCGCTGCCAATTGGCGCAAACGGGCAAGGGCAGTCTGCAAAATGCGCGGATCAACCTTCTCGCCTGTCTTGTAAGGAGCGAGCAGACCTTCGAGGATCATGTAGTCCTGTCGCACACGCAACGAGCCCAGGCTGACTTGTCCCTTGATGATTTCGCCCGTGCGTGGATCCACGACGGATAATCCATACGACCACCCGCGGGTAGAACGATGCACCCAGTTGATGACGTTGTACCGGACATCCATCGGGTCCGCATCCGGCGGAAGCATCTCGACTTGGAAGGCATTGCGATATCCTGCAGCTTCGAACGCCTGGTTCCACCACCGCGCGCCTTCGAGTAGAGCTGAGCGCACTGGTTCGGGCGTGCCCGGGTCGAGGTAATACACAATTGGCTTTACCGGATCGCTGATCGCTGCCGAGGGATCTTTCTTCTGCAGACGGTGGCGCGCGATATATCGTTTGACAATTGGGGTGCCAATCGGCGCGGCGTAATCCATGTAGGCGATCGCATAGAATCCCGAGCGCGGATCGAATTGGCGTGGGTGATAGTTGCCATCCGGAAGCTGCACCAACGAGTAATGTTCACGCACGGTGATTGCGTTCGGATCGGGTACGACCTGCTCGACCAGCGGACCGGGTTCGTCACCGACAAATGTCAACGTGGATTCCACTTCGGTGTTCTGAGGAAAGTTCTTGGTATCCGGGAGGTACAGCGCGGAGCGCGAAAGCTCGACATGGAAGGTCCCCTGTTTAGCCTTCTTTAAAGTGTCCGTAACGTGATGCGCGTCATGCAGAAAGAATGGCGTCGCATCCACGAGAACCCGATCACCCTCCTCCGCGGCCACCTCAAAACCCCAGATCACCGATTGCGCGAATGCATCGTCCACGGCCTTGCGCTCGGCGGCATCTTCGGATTGCGCACGAAAACCATAATTCACTTCCGTGAGCAGAACTTTCGGACCAACGCGACGAAACTTCACTACGCGTCCCTCACCCAGCTGCGCTCGGTCGAGTCCAATATCGTTGTGTCCCACTCCGGCTGATAGCGACTCGAGAAATAGGAATTCCGTGTCCCACTTATCCACCTCAAGCCACATCTTGCCTGCGCGCTCGTCCCAGTAAAGGGGAAAATAGCCGGGCATTTTACGCATCACTTTGGTCTTTTCGGCGATCGTAGGCAGGGCTTTATCGTCGCTCGACTGTGCAATTAATCGCCCTAGAAAGAGGAGAACGAGGACAGCAACGGCGAAATGGCGCAAACGCAAGGATCCTCCGCGAGTTCCAAATGAAAGAGAGTTGTTTCCGATTGCGTTGCACTGTAACAGCAGCAAACCAGATTGGCAAAATTGCGAGAGGGCTGTATCAGAGCGTGGGGAAAAAATCGGCAGGCCTTAGAACTTCGGGCCTGCCGCTTGGCTATTCGATGAGACGCTATAGGTAGCCAATCAGAAAGTTATGTGCAAACCGTATTGAATTTCCCGGCCCGCGTTTCCAACCACCTGCGTGGCTTGACCAAAGCCACTCGAGACGGTCTGATGGCTGATCACGTTGTTGGTCGGGCTGCACGGGTTAAACAAACCATTGGCCAGCTGCGGACCGCAGTTCACGTTGGAGAAGGTGGTGCCACCACCCACACCGTTGATCTGATCGCCACGGAAATTCGCATGGTTGAAAATGTTGAAGAAATCCATACGGAACTGCATCCTGACGCGTTCCGTCAGCTTGAAGTTCTTATCGATGGACAGATCGGTATCCAGGAGACTCGGACCGCGACAATAGCCGCGCGGTTCCGTGTTCGCGGGAATAGTGCCGATCTGATATCCGACGAGAGTGAAGGCATTCGGGTTAAACACCTGTGAACCTTGATCCAGAGCGCAACTTTGTCCCGGCACAATCAACGGGCGTTGCATGCTCCGGGTGTTGGCACTGTTAAACAATGCCTGCAAGCCGTCGCCAAAGGCAGTACCCTGTCGAAGGCTTGCATTTTCCTGGAGTGTGCCCTGGTAAACGGTGTTCGAGTTCCCGCTGGCTTCGGTCGTAATCAGGCCCAGCTCCCATGATCCGAAAGCGCCCCTCACAAACTTATTTGCCTGAGTTAAATCAGGCAGAAAGTAGTTGAAGTTCGCAGTGAAGATCTGTGGCCGGTTGACTGCGGAATTTCCGCGGTCCAGTGATGGATCGGATGGCAGCGTGAAACTCTGGAATCCAAGACCGCCGGAGGAGTCGTCCAGGATTACGTCGGCGATCGAGTGAGACCACGTGTAAGCTGCGGTCAACTGCGATCGCTTGTAACGCGTCTTGAACAAAACCTGTAGCGCGTTGTAGGTTGCATCGCCCTGGTGAGTCCACCAGGCCAATGCAGTGTCGTAATTGTTGAAGGTGAACAAGCCCGCCGCCTGCGCATCCTTATTTGTCAGGAACGATGCCTGCAGCCAGTTCTGGGGATTGATCTGGTTCAAGTCAAAGCTCGACGTTTGATGGTAGGCGTGGTTGCCGACGTAACCCACCTCGAGAGTTGTGTCTCTTGCCAGGCTACGTTGCACGCTCACATTCCATTGCCACGACAGTGGAATTGTGTCGCGCGGATCGAAGCCACCCGCCGGCGCCGCACTGGGATTCAATGAGGCTGTATTGGTGGGACCACCGAGAGTGCGATTGTAAGTGGACGTAATCGCAAACGGCGCGTTAGACACCAGGGTATAACGGCTTACACGTTCTCTCTGGAAGAACTCGCCCGCGCCAACGCGGACTGCTGTGTTTCCGTCACCCCACGGATCCCAGGCAATGCCCAGACGAGGAGCAATGGCGTGATTGTTGTTGTTGACCAAGGCGCGGCCCGGGCCAGGGGTTCCAGTACTGAAGTTGGTACCGAACTGCGCGTTGGCAACGCCGCATGGATTCGTTCCGGCCACGATCCACAAACCATTACAGGCGTCTGTCGGAGGGAGTGCCGGGTTGTAAAGGTTTGGCTGGAAGTTGGTGATTTGATTGTTTGGTTGAAACGGAGCGTACAGGAACGACCACCGCACACCGGCATCGAGGGTCAGCCGGGGCGTGATTTTCCAGTTGTCGGCCACGTAGAACTCGTAGTCGCGCCATCGCAACTGCGCGCGGACATTCGTCGAGGTCTCCTGTAGATTCCAGACTGTTCCCGGAAGCAGCACATTCGCGAGGTTGTTGCCCGTGCCCCTAAATCCTGGGACACCCGGTAAGCTAAGGTTTCCGTCATTCGAATTAAACGTCGGCCGTTCCGAGCTGGACGTGGCTACGTCTTCGTTCTTGCCGTTCCAACTCGCCAACACGCCGAACTTGATAGTGTGCTTTCCATGAATCTTGGAAGCATCGTCCTTCGCCACATATAGATCGAGGGTGTTATTCCAGGGTGCGATGGTCTGGTAGGTGTTGTTGTTGCCGTAAGCACCGAAACCTCCGTTAATGGTTGGGATGCTCGCCGGAGCGGTTTTGAGGGATTCCGGAAACTGAGGCGGAACGGCAGCGCTGATGGCATTCTGCAAAGCCGGGCCAAACAGACGTCCATCGTTGGGATTAAGTCCACTCGGTGTTATGTTGATGCGGTTATTCGAGTACGTGAACTCCGCATCGTTCACCATGGTTGTCCCGATGGTCTTGGTCCACTTGCCGACGATGCTCTTCGAGGGTTGCGCCCAGGCGTCGTTCAATGCCGGGAAAGGATCTTCGCCCCAGTAGCCGGCGTTATATGCGGGGTTGCTCCACGTATCTTGCGTGAAGCGGCCCATCAGGGTGTTCGTTTTCGTAAGGTTGTAGTCGACACGAATATTCTCCTGGCGCCAATACAATGGAATTGGCAGGGAGGCGGCCCAGTTGTTTCCTTTGGTAGTGGCCTGATTCGGCAGCGGATATTTCTGTATGAGCAGCAATCCCGCCGGATCAGGATTGGCAATCTTCAGCGGATTTCCTGCAGCCTGTAGGGAGGCAGGAATAATTGGCGCTGGCTCCCCGCAGCTTGTCCCACCGGAAAAATCGCCCGTCGATTCCGCCAAGGTTGGCACACAATCAGTTCTCGTGATTCCATTGATCTGCCGGTTCCATTCCTGGCTCCAGAAGAAGAACAGCTTGTTTTTCAAGATTGGGCCGCCCAATGAGTAGCCCCAGTCGTTGCGATTTAATTTGTCTTTGCCGTTGAAAGGAAGCGTCTGTCCAGCGGCATTGGCGACGGCGGTGCGCTGAGCCGCGAAGTAAGTCCGGGCATTCAGGACGGTATTGCGCCCGCTATAGAAGACGCTGCCATGCCAGCTGTTGGTTCCACTTCTGGTAACGATGTTGATGATCGCGCCCGCAGCCTGACCATATTCGGCGCCATAGCTGTTGCGGAGCATCTTGAATTCCGCGATGGACTCAATCGACGGATACACAAGAATGGTACGGTTCGATCCCGTGTCGTTGTTGATCGCGCCATCGACGAGATACAGGTTATTGGTCGTTGCATTTCCATTCACGGAGAAGTCGACGCCGCCCTGCAGACCTTTATTCTTGCTGTCGAAGTTATTCGCCGCAGAAACGCCAGGCTGTAACTGGGTCAGTTGAACAAAACTGCGTCCATTGAGTGGCAGTTCGCGAACCTGCTGTCCCTCGACGGTCTCACCAAGGGAAGCATTGTCGGTCTGCACCTGTATGGCGTTGGCTTCAACGTCCACATGCTCGGTGGCCTTTCCTAATTCCAATTTCACGTCCACCGTGGACGTGGTAGCAGCGTGAACTTCCACTGCGTTAGTGATGGACTCCTTGAAGTTGCTGGCTTTTACCTGGACCTGGTAGGTGCCCAGAGGCAACGCCTCAAAACGATACTCTCCTGAACTGTTTGTGTTGATGGTGCGCGTTGCACCAGTAGCGGTGTTGGTTATCGTGACTGGGGTATCCGGTACAACTGCCCCGGTTTGATCTGTTACCGTACCCGCAATAATGCCCGTGGTCACCTGCGCGAACGCAGGGATCATAGAGCAAGCCACGCAGAGAATCAGCGAAACGATGGAACGCTTCATCGGGTTTCCCGCCTCATCTATCGTGTGACGATGTTTTATATTTTTCTGTTTGTCTTGTTGCGTGACAATTTCTACTGCCAGGCCGGGAAAAGCAGTGATGAAGAACAAGCAGTTGCTGCAGTCGAATTCTGATCACGACTGAGCTGACTTGCTTCTACCCCTCTCACGCGCTTTAGACGCCGATCGCGACAAAGAAGTTGCGGACCGCAGGGCAGAATGTGACGGGAACCCGCGATTTCATTGGGGAATGTACGTGGTGTCCTAACAGAATGCGATTGCATGCTGCCGGAAAGTTTCCGCTACTCGCGAAGTTTTCTTCATGAGCAACGGCAGATAGTTTTCGCGCACAAGATCTACTCGGCTCACCACTGGTTTCCAGAAAGACGATTCGCATATCTGTTTGGCAAATGGATTTACTTTGTAAGTTGACAGATCCGCATTCGCGATGTCGAGTTGCAGAGTAGAGCGCTCGTACAGAAACCGCAGGCGCGGTGTAGCTAAATTCGAAGCGCACAACATGCGACGGCGCCCGGTTTGAGGACGGACAGAGCGCAGCCAGGGCCGATCTATTCTCAATGTGGGTTCGGCTACTGCAGTTGCAGCGATCCCCTCAGCCGAATGTCCCGCGACGATGCTCCTACAAGCACTTCGAAAGTTCCTGGCTCCGCGATCCAGTCCTTCTTCTGCGTGCTGTAGTAGGAAAAAGCACTCTTATCCAGAGTGAAGCTCACGTCAGTCGACTGTCCGGGCGATAGCTGAACGCGGCGAAACGCTTTCAGTTCCTGGAGCGGCCGGTCCACAGTTGAGTGTCCATCGTGAATGTACAGTTGTACAACTTCGGCGCCGGCGCGTTGCCCTTCGTTACGTAGCCTTAGTGTTACTGTGAATGGTGAGTTGCTGGAGGCTGGCGAGATCTTCAGATCGCTGTAACCGAACCGCGTGTAGGACAGTCCATACCCAAAAGGATATTGCGGTGCAATGTTGTTTTTGTCGAAGTAACGGTAGCCAACGTAAATCCCTTCCGCGTATTTCACATGCAGATTCTCGCCCGGATAATTCCCGTATGCTGGCGACTGCTTAAAGTCGTTGATGAACGAAAACGGAAGCCTGCCGGATGGATTCGTGTCGCCAAACAGGACATCGGCAATTGCGTGACCGCCCTCCTCGCCACCGAACCACATGTCCAGAGCGGCGGGCGTGCTCTCGATCCAGCGGCTCACGTTGACAGGCCCGCCTGCATTGAACACCACGATCGTATTGCGATTCACTTTCGCGACTGCCTCGATCAACTCGTCTTGCCCATCTGGTAGATCGAGAGTCTTGCGATCAAAAGATTCGGATTCAATTGCTGGTGAATCACCGACAAAAACGATAGCCGCATCTGCTTTAGCCGCGATTTCCACTGCTTCCTTTCGCAATTGCTCACGCGCTTCCGAGATATCGTTCTTCGGATCTTCGCCCGGAATGCCGGCGCCAAGCGCATAGGTGACCTGAACTTGACTGCCAGACCGCTGGCGTATTCCATCCAACGGCGTCACTGCATTGATCGGACGCACCAACGAACTGCCTCCGCCGCCAGTCCTCGCGACAGCCGCATTCGGACCAATGACAGCCAGTGACTTGATTTTTGTGGAATCGAGAGGGAGCAGGTCGCCTGCATTCTTCAGCAGTACGATACTCTCCGCCGCGGCACGACGTGCCACAGCGCGTTGTTCAGGGGTGTCGATCGGACCCGATGGCGCACTCGGATGATCGAACTGCCCACTCAGAAACAGGACACGCAGGATGCGCCTGACATTGTCGTCCACGGCGGCGACCGATATATGACCCGCCGACACCTCAGCCAGCACCTTTTCCGATGACAGCCAGTCTCCACCGTTTCCTGCCTTGATCGTCTTCTCTGTTTTCAACCAATTCCTGGCGACTTCTCCACCAGGCATTTCCAGATCCATGCCGGCGTTCACGGTTGCGGCGGTGCTGTATGTACTGCCCCAATCAGAGACTACGAAGCCCTGGAATCCCCATCCATTCTTCAGAACATCTTTGAGCAGATACCGGTTCTCGGCGCAGTAGGTTCCATTCACCTTGTTGTAGGCGGACATGACCGACCACACGCCAGCCTCCTGCACGGCAGCCTTGAATGCCGGGAAATAGATTTCCTGCAGAGTACGTTCGTCGATGGCTTCGTCAATGCGATGACGCTCGAACTCCTCATTATTCGCAGTAAAGTGTTTTACGGTGGGGATCACACCTTCGCTTTGCACTCCCTTGATGTAGGCCACGCCCATGCGCGACGCGAGATAAGGATCTTCGCCGAATCCCTCAAAGTTCCGTCCCCACAAAGGCACGCGCTGGATGTTCACAGTCGGGCCAAGAATCATGTTGCGCCCGATCGATTTCATCTCCTGACCGATCGCCTGTCCGACCAGCTGCGCAATTTCCGGATCCCAGGTTGCGGCGATCGCAATTCCCGCCGGAAACGCGGTACTACTGAAGGTCTGTTTGGCGCCGGGGGCGCTGGTAATAGCGGAACTGCCCAGCCACGAGCGTATGCCCATAGGGCCGTCTGCCATCTTGATCGCGGGAATGCCAAGGCGCGGGATCGCCACGCTCTCCATCCAACCTGCGCCGCTGAGCATCGACACCTTTTCTTCGAGGGTCATGCGTGCGAGCAGGTCCTGGACTCGCTGTTCGACAGGAAGTTGTGCGTTCTTATAAGGCGCTGCGTCCTGGGCCTGCGCCGTGACGATGACCAAGGCCAGCGTTAAGAAGAGGGGGAAGACACGATTCGGTCGGAGAGCATGCAACAGGCGATTATCGATAGGCATAGTGTGTTCGCCCGATAATCTATCGCGCGCAGAGCTGTTCGCAATGGGAATCTGCTGTGGGGACTCTGGAGAATTGGTTCTTGTATCGCTTTCGCTAGCTAGAGACTGGCGGAGAGGGGGGGATTCGAA
>CAZBCQ010000021.1:0-38123 GCA_964490255.1 uncultured Terriglobales bacterium
GTGATTGCGGTGCTCTGCTTAGGCCTGGGCATCTGCATCGGGTACCTGGTCCGCACTGGACCGTCCCAGCAGCCAACGACCGCGCCCGCAACAACCCAAGCCGCCGCGCCCGCTGGAATGGGTGCGGTCCAGCAGCAGCCCACTCCCGAACAGATGAAACAAATGGCCGATAAGCAGGCGGAACCGTTGCTGGCGAGCCTGAAACAGAATCCGAGGGATCCCGAAGTTCTCTACAAGGTTGGAAACATTTACTACGACACGCGGCAGTTCCCCGACGCGGTGAAGTATTACGAGGAGTCGCTGAAGCTGAAGCCGGCTGCAGCAGACGTACGAACGGATATGGCAACCGCTTATTACTTTATGGGTGATCCCGACCGGGCGATTACGGAATTCGATCAAGTGTTGAAGCAGAACCCCAAACATGCGAATGCGCTCTTCAATGAAGGCATGGTGAAGTGGGAAGGTAAGGGCGACATCGCGGGCGCAATCGTAGCGTGGAAAAAGTTGTTAGCGTCGAATCCGGATTATCCGAAGCGGGATCAGGTACAGAACCTGATTGCCAAGGCAGAAGCGCACACGAAGATGGCGCCTGGAACGAAGACGGATAAGCCGGCTCAGGTTCAATAGGCCATATCTTCAATAGGCGAGAGCAAGGAAAGCGCTAGCGATGGACAGCCAAAACAGCAGTTCTTCCACTACTTCATTTTCCGCAACGATGTTGTACGCCGTTTGTGTCATCGTCGGGTTGCTAATCGGATATTTAATCCACGGCAATGCAGGCGGGATGGACAGGTCGGCGCCTGTCCCCGGCCAAAGAAGCGAACATGCGGCGGCGAGTATGCCAGCTGGAATGCCATCGCAGATGCCTACGCTCGAGCAAATGAAAGGTATGGCCGACAAGAAGGCGGAGCCATTCTTAGAGCAGCTGAAAGCGGATCCCAAGAATCCGAAGTTGCTGTTCCAGGTGGGCAAGGTTTACGAGTCTGCACACCAATTCAAAGAGGCGGTTTCTTACTTCGATAAGTCGCTCAGCAGCGATCCAAAGGATGTAAATGTTCTCGCCGAGAAATCCGCTTGCCTGTATTACCTGGGTGACGCTGACAACGCCATCGGTGCACTGAACACCGCCCTGCAATACTCACCCAATGATGCCCGCGTACTTTTTAATCTTGGAATGGTTCGGTGGCAGAGTAAAGGCGACGCCAAGGGGGCCGTCGAATTATGGCAGAAACTGCTGAAGACGAACCCAAAACTTCCCAGTCAAAACAAAACCCAAGTCGAAGCTCTGATCAAGAAGGCGAGCAGCCCGGCACACCAGCAGGGTGTGCTAGCACAATAATCGCTCGATTCGCGACGCAATCGGCAGTGTCTCGATGCTTTGGCCACTTTCGCCGAGAGCTGTGGACTAGTGAGCACCGCTAGAGGTGCCTCTGGACTTCCTGCGAAGAACAAACTGTGGCGGGATGTTTCGACTCGGGCGTGCGCCCTCGCTCAACATGACAATCAAACACGTGTTGCCTTATTGATGCAGTGACCATTATCCCGACACGGTTTAGAAATTGGTATGCTCGCGCCCGCCAGTGCGCGTTCTCGCTTATTTGGGAGTCGTGGTCACTGAACCGTCGGTGTTGTGGTAGTAACCGTGGCAAGTAAGCGTGCAAGTGTTGGTTGCGTGATTATAAGAAACAGGGACAGTACCATTTGGGGCCACCACCTTCAAATCGAAAGCAACGAGTCGCTCTCCTGTGATGCCGGCGGAAACTGCACCCACGCCATGGGCAGTGTGGCAGGTGGAGCAGGAGAACCCTTGTTCGGAGATATGAGTGAAGTGTCCCCCCTTGCCTGTGACACCGGGTTTGAAACTTGCATCGGAAAGAATGTTCGAAAGACTATGGCACTTGCCGCATAACGCGTAAGGGCCAGAGCCGTTGCCACCAGCGTTAAGGCTGGGAGAGACAAACAGGTTCTGGATTGGAGTGCCCGGACCAGCAGCCGGCGCCACCTGGCTGAATTCGTAACGGCGCTCTAAAACATGGCTGTACTGAGATCCATGCGGTCCGTTCGGACCTGTGCCTCCGAACTCGCGGTTGTCGTCCGCGTTATGACAATCAGTGCAGAAGATACTGTCTGCTTGTCCGGAACCTAGTGTTCTCGAACTATTCGTCACACCATCCACATTCAACATGTATGGCAACAGGCTGGGCTGCGGCCACGGACTTGTGCTGCTGTGCATTACGGGATGGCTCGAAGTTGCAGTCGCCGCGAACTGCGGGATCACATTCAGCCGATCGGGAGCAGAAGCAGCCCACATTGGCATGTAGCCGTACACAGCGAGCGATTGCTTTCCCGGACTACTGCCATGGCATCTGAGGCAGGTTTCGTACTGCTTCGTCGCGGGGTTTACTACCGTGACGCCATCGGTTTCACTCACACCGATAGCTCCCGATTGCGGACCACGAACGTTCGGCGGCGGGAGGAATGTGCCGGCCTGAGCCGTCGAGTGCGGGTTGTGGCAATCAACGCAGGTTGCGTGCCTGTTATTCACGAGCACACCCGGCTCGCTGGGATCGTGCAGATTACTGTCTGTGGGAAATGGATGGCCGCTCGATTTCGTGAATTCGGAATAGATGTTTGCAATCGGCTGCTGCAGATTCGCGCCGCCACTATGGCAGTTCATGCAGCTGGTCGTGAAGGCGTCCATGTTTGCAGGAGGGGCCGTCATTCCGCGCATAAGTCCGGTTGCGCCGTTCGCGTTATGCATCGTATGACAGGATTGGCAAGCAGATTGGGCTACCGTGGTGTAGGCGCTAATCTTGGCTGAACCTGCGATGTTGTTCACCGAGGTCGCGTGGATGCTCGTGGACCACTGCGCCAGAGGATTGATCTTTCCGTTTACGGTGCGGGGGTTTGCTTCGTGACAGGACAGGCAGAGCTGTCCACTGGATGCATCGCGCACCAGGAACTCAAGCGATACTGGATCCAAGTTCTGCACGTGAGGTTCATGGCAACTGGTGCACTCGACAGTCCCATTGATTAATTTGACCTTCTTCTGCGGGTCTGCGGTGGTCTGCGTCGATATCAAACTCGCAACCAGATACGGCGAATCCTTCAGCGGCTTATTCAAACTGAATGGGTGAGAGGCACTGAGGTTTCCACCGAAGACGTCGTTACTGGGCATTTTCCCAGTTATGGTCGCCGTACCGTAAGGTACGAGTGTGCCGATGGCTACTGTACCGTCGTGGCAACTAAGACACAGGCTGCTCGGTCCACCTGAAATCGGCTGACTCGCGGAGTTGTTGACGGTTGAGCTCGAATACATCGAGTATGTTTGCACAGAAAGCGTCTGACTCCACAGCGGCGTATTCCCGCCGATCCCAGAGTGCGGCGCATGACAATACAAGCACGCAGCCGAGGAAGTTCCCTGTACTTGCGAGGGACCACCGGGCGATAGATTGTGTGAACCAAGCACATCACCTTGCAACTGAGCGCTAGCGCTGGCATTTAGGAACAGAGCGATGATCACGAGCAGCAGCATCTTCTTCATGGCTGCCCTGCCGCGGAGCGCTTTTCTAAACCAAAGTAGCGAAACTCCTGGATGCGCCGATTCAAAGAGTCGACGACGAAGACGTGGTCCTCGGACGTAATAAACAGCCCAGTCGGAGCCTGAAACTCTTCCGGTCCGGTGCCGCGTTTGCCGAAGTAATAGAGCAGGCGCCCTGACTGATCAAATACCTGAACTACTCCCCAGAGACCATCGGCGAGATAGTAGTGTCCTTCAGAATCGACAGCGACGGCTTTCGGCCGGAACATCTCACCGCTCGAATCGCCTTGTCGTCCGAACGAGGTTCGGAACTCACCGCTGCTATTAAATACCTGGACGCGAAAGTTCATCGCATCTACCACAAGGAGATCGTGTTCATTCACCTTCAATTCCGTGGGGAAATTAAATTGGCCCTGATCGGTGCCACGTTGACCAATGGTCTTCAAGATTTCGCCTCGAGAGTCGAGGACGTAGATTCGGTCGCGAAGCGTATCCGTGATGTAAATGCGCTGGGCCGCCGAATCGATCGCAATACCAGTCGGACGTTTGAAGAAACCTTCGCCGCCTTTCAGACTGCCGATGGCGCGCAGATATTTTCCTTCGGGACTGAAGACAAAAATCTTGCCGACTTGCGAATCGGTAACATAAATGTTGTCCTGTGCATCGAGCGCCACGCACTGAGGCGAAAGCATGGCGTCCTTACTCTTTTCCCGGCGCTCGATGAATTTGTACTTCTGTTGAGCAAAGTCGAAGATGTGGATTCCGGCGGCACCCGGATCGGTCAGGATGGCCCTCCCTCGGGAATCGATGGCGATGCTGTACGGGCGCACCAATGAGTGATATGTCGGCTCGCCGGCGATGACGTTCAAAACCTTGCCGAAGAATCCAGGCTTCTTTCTTACTTCCCCCTCCGAGCTAAAGCTGCGCTCGTAGACTAGCTTGCGGCCACCTTCGAGCAGAAGGTCGGGCGGACGCGCCACCAGTTCCGTAGTCTTGCGCTTTTCTGACGGCCAGGCGGGTGAGAGCAACGTCAGGATTGCAACGTTCAGTAGCAACGATCTTCGCAGGTGGACGGTCATTCCAGAGGTCAGAAGAGATTGAACCATCTCGTGACCCCAAAAAAATACGAGTTTAGCTGGCTTGGTTGCGTGCCAGCCGCACTTACACTCTGCTGGAATTTCGTGAAGCCAGCCTGGACATAGAGCTTGCGCATGCGACATCGTAGCAGCGTGTTCAACATCGTCGTGCTGTTATTGGAAGAGGTGGCCGCAGTTGTGTCGCTCAGGGCTTTGGAATAGTTCGTGGTCAAGGACAGGCGCTTGAACGTGAACGAAGCGCCTCCTCCATAGCTGGTCGCGCCGAAAAGCACGGGAGATGCAATGAACATGCTCGGAACTCCGTTGGGAACTGCCACCAATCCTTGCGCGGTTAAGATCGCAGTTCCTCCCGATTGAGAGTAGACGGCATTCAAGCTGAATTTGCGGAAGAGAACAGTAGTCAGAAAACTTTGGGAATGACTGTCAGTCCCCACCTGTTGCGTCAACCCGCTGTGGGTCTCGCGGGCAGAATTCGTCCAATAGAAGTGATCCCCGAACTTGCGCTTCAGGGTCCCGCCATATCCGTAGATCGAGGTCGTGTAAACACTTCCAAGCGTTTGCACTTGCTGCGAGTAGTTCGCGTCGGCGCCCGTCTCCCAACGTCCAAATCGACGCGAGAAACCAATGTTGCCGTACATGCCGGCGCCGGAGTTCCCTTGCTGCGTGGCAGTGTCGAGAGCGCCGACGGAGAATGTTAGCGATCCCAACAGACGGCCGGCGTAGGTAGTGCTGACACCGCCGCCGTACTGCGTAACGCCAAGAGTATTGCTGCCGATGTATTCCTCGGTGTGGTTGACTTGTCCATAGAAGCGAAGATATCGAAACGGCTGGTAGTCGGCCGTACCTCGCAAAATCAACGCCTCGCTCTGCTGGTTAGAATTTTGCAAAGGAATATATCCACCGGCCTGTGCGATTTGCTGCTGTAAAGCTCCGAAAACATTGTCCTGATATCCAAGCCCGAAGGAGGCGCCGAAATTCTTAAACGGCTGCACCGAGACACTGCTGTTGTAAGCATCGCTCGTGCCGTCGCCTGTCCCTTTGAATCCGCTGCTCTGGGTGTCGGAGCCAAAAGAAGAACGAGTGGCGTTCGCTGACCAGTAACCGCGGAGCGGGATCCGGTGCGACACAATGAATCCAACTGAATTGTTGTGCGACTGGACTTCGGAGGCGGTCTGGCTGAAGTCATTCAACAGGAAAGAGGGAACGTTCAGGTCATTCGATTCTGCCGTGAAAAAGCCGTTCATCTGAAAACCGGAAATCAGATAGTTGCTGTGAAGATTAAGATTGCGCGTACTCGAGTCAGTCCTGTTGTCAGTTCCATAAATCGATGCATCGTTATTCGAAAGCATGTAGCTGACATTGAGGCTCGGGAGATTCGTGGGCAGGACTGCCCAATTAATGACAAAGGTACGCGCGGACCCATTGGTATCTAACCCGTTCACACCCGGCAATCCAAACTGTCCCGTCGAGTCAGATGTTTTGCTAAAGCTCACCGAGCCCGGGTAGTGGCTGCCGCCGAAAATATTTGCCGAACTAATGATTCCATTGCTGTTCGTGATCGATTGAAAAGCTGAGTTGGCCTGCGAGCGGTTGTAATAAGGCTGTACATCGAATGATAAGAACTGGGGACTGTAATAAAAGCCGTGTAGTGTTCCGCTACCGCCCACGTCCAACGAATGGCTCGAAGTCTGCGTATCTGAGTAAGTGCCACTGTATCCGGTCGAGAGTTCTCCTGAAAGATTCAGTTTCACATTGTCGCCAACTCCGACCTGGCCACATGCAGGGAGGGCAATTAGCAGGGCGAGGAACCATCCGAATTTGTGTGCTAAGCGTTTCACATCTACGTCCAAATTCCCGAGCACGTTTAAAGAATCGCTATCCTCGCGTTCTTGCGAAGCCGTTGGCCCAGAGCAGTGCGGGCTTCGTTGTATCTAGTCTTTTGCAACGTATCTTGTAGCTCCTTGCGAATATCTTCGAAGCGGGCTCGACCCGCCGGTGTGTGCTCGTTCAAGCGGAACATCGTGTAGTTAGAGCCGAACTGAAACATGCCGCTGACTTCGCCCGGCTTCATTTTGCGCACGGCTTCGACGATGGGAGGCGGCAGCGTAGAGATGTCGATGGTTTTGCGGTCGCCCATGTTCACGTGCCAATCGTCATCCGACATTTTCTCGGCGAGAAGTCCGAACTCCTTGTAGTCTTTCGCCGCCTTCGCCAGGCGGAGCGCCTCTTCGGCACGCTTTTTGGCTTCCTGCTGGATCTCGGGCGAGGCGTTCGCCGGCGGAATGATCGAGATGGTCTGGATCGAAACTGTTTCGCCGTGCCGGTACTCGTTCGGATTCTTGTCGTAATAGGCTCTAGCCTGCGCTACAGAAACTGCCGCTTTGCTCTGGAGCTCGGCTTTCAACAACGCTTCAATCAGAAGCGAGCGGCGGATCTTCTCGCGAAAAACCTGCGAGGAACCCTTGCATTCAAACTTGATGTAACTGTTGAACATGGCCGGACTCGGAAACTGTTTCTTGAACTGCGTCTCGGCGCTTTTCATGCGTTCTGGCGAAACCACCATTTGCCTTCGTACGGCTTCCTGATAGGCCAGTTCCTCGAAGATGATCATGTCGAGCGCGCCTTTGCGGATTTGCGGCTCGAGACCTTGGGGAAATCCCTTATGCTGCTGCGCGTAGGGAAAGATGGCGTACATTTCCCGCACGAGATCGCGATTGGTAAGGACGGCATCGTTGACCCGGACCACTGGACTGTCATTCACGACGGCCGCGGTCATCTGTGCCGGCGGCAGTTCGCCGCTTCCTGCTTCGGGCTTCAGCGTGGGAGCATGGGAAGCCACTTGCGCGCCCGCGCTTACGGAGATCATCGACAGCAGCAGGACGACCGTACTGAATCTGGTTCGCATCTTCCTCACCTCAGAGCGTTGATAAGAAAGGGGAGGAAGTTTCCCTCCCCTCAGGGTTAAGCGATACGACTAGAACGCCGTGGTTACGCCGTGGATGTTCGAACCCTCGTTCGATCCACCCGCGCCGGTGAAGTGGCATTGACGGCAGAACTGCGTTGCCGACGATGCTTGACTGGCTGTGGGTGTCGAGCTCGGGTTGTAAGGAGCGTTGATGAAGAAGAAGCTCGGGAACACACCGGACGACAGACCAGCGATCTTGTTGGTTGCGGAAGCGCTGGAGGTATACATCGTGTGTGGCGTGTGGCAGGTGGTGCAAACGATGTAAGCGTTGGTCGGCTTGCTGCCATCAACAAAGCCCGCGGGAAGAACTGGGGGCGTGCGGCCAAAGAAGGTCGGCGCGCCGTAGTTGCCAATGAACTCAAGGTACTGAACGTCGGCCGTGGTGTACTTGCCGGCCGTCACTATGAAACGGCTGTCAACACCAAGTTTGCCCAAGGTCGCCTGTTGGCCAACCGGGTGGTCGTTGTTGTAGTTGCCGGCTGCGGTGCCGTCGTTGCCGAGGAGCGTCGGGATCGGCTTGCCGCCGTAGGACGTGGGCAGAAGGCCGGCCTTCTGTTCCCAGGATTGGTTGGTCATCATCGCGCCCTTCGCGATGTTGCCGTCGTGGCAGCTAAGGCACATCATGATGCCGCGGATCTCCTCGTCAGCCACAGCAAAAGCACTGGAGGCTGGAAGAGTTTCTACGTAGCTTCCGTTGTCGCCCATCTTCAACGTGTAGCCATAGAGCGGTCCCAGGTCTTGGCCCCACAGGGCATCGTTGCCGGCGTTCGCGGTGTCAACGACCGTTCCGGTGCCGACGTTGCCGCCGTTGCCAGCCGCGCCGCTGTGCGGAGCATGGCAACCTGCGCAACCGCGCCCGCCATTGTTGTGAGCGCCCAGTTTATCGATCGGAGTTGTTGCGCCGATTGGATTGCCGGTGCCCAGCGTGTAAGTAACTTGCGCCATCGCCAAGGAGGCGAACACAACGACGCAAAGTAGGATGAATAATGCTTTTTTCATTTAAAAGACCTCCTGAAATGTTTACTGCTTACTTCGGACGGAAAGAGACTTTTGGCCCATCCCGTTTATGGTTGCTTTGCTGCCCGCAACCAAACTCGTTCGCACTACTTGACCACGGCCGCGACCGGCGCCTTTTCGGGCGATCCATCCTTCGCAGCCGGTTTCTCTGAACTTGAGCGCGCCGCTTTCTTGTTGCCTTCCTCAGTGTCGCGGCGCTCCTTCTCGGCTTTCGCCTCATCATTCGTTATGTAACGGAAAGCCTGCACACGCCCGGGATACTGCTCGGAGGTGAAAACCCGATTCTTCTTGTCGATCGTGAGGCCCTGCACGGCATTGAACTGGCCGGGCAACATTCCATGTCCACCGAGATAAATCAGCAGGTGGCCATCAGGATCAAAAACCTGCACGCGGTCTTGCACCGTGTCCGCAACCCAGATGTGTCCATCTGAGTCGACCGCAATACCCTTAGGCCGCGCGAAGTAACCGGGACCATCGCCGGCTTTGCCGAACGTGCTGATGAACTTGCCGTCGGCATCGAAGATCTCCACGCGGTCGTTGAAGGTATCGGAGACATAGAGATTGCCGTCCTTATCGACTGCGACATTGGTTGGTCGCGCGAAATCACCAGGAGAGGTCAAGGTATGCGCCTTGCCTGGGGTTCCGATCTTGCGTAAGAGTTTGTACGGCGAATCCGCGTCGTAAACCAGCACCTGATCGAGGTCGGTGTCCGCCACATACAGGAAGCGATTCTCGTTATCGAGGGCAACTCCCGCGGGGCTTGACATTCCTTCGTTGATCGAAGCTTCGACGCGGTGCTTCGGGTCGAAGATCAGAACGTGACGCAGTACGCTGTCCGAAACGAACAGGCGGTCGGAATCGTCCATCGCCAGTCCGGTAATCAAGCCGAAGTGCGCGTGAAGGCCATTCTTGATGAGCTCGACATCTTTGGTTTCCGTGTTGAAGATGAAGATCGCTGCCACCTTCGAGTCAGCAACATAGAGAACACCTTTGGAGTCGACCGCAACACCGTAGGGCTGCGCCAATTGGAAGAGCGGCTTATCCACGGAGCTCTCGCCAGTGGCAACGCCGGAGAGCCGATCCATCCATCCCTTTTTGCCGCCCTGCTGCGTTTGTGCAGGGGGTTTTTCCGCGGCGTAGAAGTCCAGGTACTTGATCCGCGTGATGGCCGGTGGATTGGGCCAGACGATCTTGGAGTAGTCGAGCCGTTCGATCAGTGGCTTCTCGGCGGGCGCTGTCTCTGTCTTCTTCTTGCCTGCGAATACAGAGACTGGGATCGCGAGCGCCAAGACAACGACGAGCAGAAGCGTCGCGATCCGATTTGAAGTTGCTATCGACTTTTGGCTACCAGCGAACATTTCACTTCCCCACTGCGTGTTACTGAACTTTGTTGTGACAGCCGGCGCAGAACGCCAGGTTGTTGCTCTGGTCCTTCGCCAGCAGATCGGGCTGCGCGGACGAGTGCGGCTGATGACAGCTCAGACAACTGATCTGCTTGTCACCGAAATTTGTGACCGGATGCTTGTCCACGGGGTGGCCAATGCCGTACCTGATAGGCAGGCGAACCACTCTCTGGAAATAGTTCTCAGGCAGCTTCACTTTGCCGTCGAAGATTACGACCAGGTGCTCGTCCGGCAACGCTTTCGGATCTGCATCGGGGCCGTGACACTCGAGGCAGAGCTTGTTCGGGCTGCTCGCACGAAGCAGGTGATCGTTTTCACCGCCGTGCGGCTCGTGACACGTCGCGCAACCTGTCTTGAACGCCGGCGTGTGCAAGTGCGCTTTCTTCATCTGATCCGATTGGTCGCTGTGGCATGCCAGGCACGCCTGCACCGGATCGGGTTGCAGGAATCCAGGCGCCTTGCCAGCATGTGGGTTGTGGCAGGACGTGCAGTCGCCGAGCGCTCCCGGGTGCTGAACCTTGGCTTTCTCGATTTTCTCGGCCTGCTCGGAATGGCAAGTGACGCAAACGGATTTCGCATCGGCCTGCGTCAGCACTACCTTGCCATCTTTCGAAGCAGCGTGGCAGCTGTCGCACATCTTGTTTTCGAACGGATTGTGTACGAACGCCTGCATCAGCTTTGGCCGTGAAGATTGGTGCGGGTCGTGGCACTGGATGCAATTCGCGTTGCCGAATGGTTGGCCGTTGTGCGCCTTGATCAGGCTCGCGTCTTTCGCGTCGTGGCAGTCGAGGCAGAGCGCCGGGGTAGCTTTCGTCAAATGATTATCAAATTCGACTTTGCCGCGCTCGCCGGTCTTATGCGTTACATGGCAGGTCTCGCAACCCATATCGAGGGCTGCATGGCGGCTGCCGTCCTTTGGAACATTCACACCTTTGTTATGGCAGCTCAGGCAGAGGTTCTCGTCCTTAGTTCCGCCGCTGGTCGGCTTGAGCAGTTGGTTCTTGTTTGGAGAGGTATGCGGATCATGACACTTGATGCAATCACGAACGGCTGGTGGATGGACCTGTCCGTGAATCTCGGCGGCGTTCTTATCGGAGTGGCAAGTGATGCATAACGCCTGGGGCGTTGTGGTTATCAGCTTTACACGGGTGATGTCTTTGTTGACGCGAATCTCGTGACAGCTCGTGCAGCCCATCTGGATCGCGGAGTGAACGTGGGCGCCTTTACCTTTATCTTCGTGGCACTCGAGGCACTTCGCGGAATCGGTTTTCGGATCGAGCGGGACCGGGTGCTGCGCTGCCCTCGCGGGCAGGGTCGTCATCCCTAACGCCAGCATCAGCACGGCTACGGGCATTTTGGGGAACTTCTTCACTCGAGACCTCCAGACACTTGCGTGTGCACTCCAGGAACCGTCTGCAGCGAATCGGTTTGCATGTTGTAAGAGAGAACGTAAGTGTCTGAATTCCAAGATCTTGCTGGAAGCGCGAAGAAGAGAATCGAGGCTTTGTTCCAACTCGTTTCGGGAGTTGAATGGGCCTTCTCCCACACGTTCTGTGGTGAAATCCCGCAGCGTACATTTTGGGTGTGTAGACAAACTCATCACTTCTGACTCTGCACACGAGTCTGCAGGGCTGGCGCGAGCTATGCAGCGATTCGTCTCGCCTGGGAGGGCTGTTGCCGAGATATCAAACCGCTTTACTGGCGGAGGGCGTTATGACGTGAGTCACAGTCCAGAGTGACTGAGATCAATTCCGGGATAAGTTCTAATCAAGAGCGCGTGATATCGCCGTTAGACCGAGGCCTGGCGCTGTAGTGAATCTCATCACTCGGGGGCTCGGACTGTTGATGAATGCAACAATCTTTTTACCTGTTTGATCAGGGTGGCGCGCGGCTGCATTTCTCCTGCGTGCTTGCCATCACTCGGCTGGGTGATTTGGCCCAAAGTGGAGGCGCAAAAGGTCCAGTCTGATGGACGCAATGCATAGATTCTACGAGCTTTGCCCTCATCCGCAGCTTTGGAATGGCGGTTGCAGTTCCGTCATGGGGAAGGAAGCGCGATGGCGACAGTCTCACCCGTCTTTGGCAACAAGCTATATAAGACCATGGCCTCGGTACGTACCGGCATCCTGTTGATTCTTATCGTCGGCATCTTTGCCGCGCTCGGCACTGTCATTTTGCAGCGACCGGCCACCGATCCTGACGTTCTGCAGCGAACCTATTCTCCTCAGGCGCTAGGGTGGCTCGATCGCTTCGGACTGACTGACGTCTATCACACCTGGTGGTTCATCACGCTGCTCGCGCTGGTCAGCATCAGCATTGTTTGCGCTTCACTGGAGCGCTGGCCGAATGCGTGGCGTTTTTATGCGCGTCCTTATACATATCCTGAACCACACTTCCGACTTGGCCTTCAGCACAAAACAGAGATTCCTATTGCGAGCGAAGAACAGGGACTGAACGCGGCAAGAGCAGCGTTTCACAAACTCGGAATCTCCTCGAAGGACGTGACCGCGCAGAAGCCGCCCGCAATTTTTGCCGAGCGCCATCGCTTCGCCGTCATGGCGGTGTATGTAATCCACGCGTCGCTGCTGCTGATCTTCGTCGGCGGAATGATCGATGGCGTGTTTGGCTATCGCGGATACCTGCAACTAGTGAAAGGCGAAACCAAGAACGTACTGGAGATGCGCGACCGCGCCGATCGAGTCGACCTGAAGGCAATCCCCTTCAGCATTCGTTGCGATGATACCGGCCAGGAAAACTACGCGGACGGGAGTCCGAAGAAGTGGTGGTCGAAGCTCAGCGTTATCGAAAACGGACTCGTCGTCGATCGCAAAGAAATCGTGGTGAACGATCCGCTGATTTACCGCGGACTGCGCTTCTACCAAGCAAGTTACGGACAGAGCGGCAGTCTGGAGTCACTGACTCTGAATGTGAAGCAAGCAGGGGCGACGGACAAACAACTTGTTCTGAATGACTCGCTGGCTTCGCAGCTCGATGTTGCAACTAGCGTGCGCGTGGAGCAGTTCATTCCCGACTTTTACATGCAGGACAACGAAGTCCACATGAGGTCGAAAGATCCGGTGAATCCGGCGATTCAAATTGCGGTGAATCAGGCAGGAAAAGATTCGCACGTCTGGGTATTCCCCGGACAGCCGCAGATGGGCGACCAAACGCCTTTCACCTTCGAATTGAAAGAAGGCAAACTCGCACACTATACCGGCCTGGAAGTTTCGCATGAGCCCGGCCAGTGGGGCGTGTGGGCGGGATGCGTACTGATGGGATGCGGATTGCTGGTCGCGTTCTACATGGTTCACATGCGGTTCTGGGCAGTTCCGGTCACGAAACCAAACGGCGAACTGGTGTTGTGGGTCGGCGGCGCGTTCAACAAGAATCGCGATCGCTTTGAAGAGTTTTATTCGCAAGTAGTCGACGCAATCCGCGAAGAGCTGAAGGCAGGTGTCCCCGGATCTGCGGAACAAAAAGAAGAGACGCTAGCCGGTACGTCAAGCCGGTAGTGGAGGCAAGGAGAATGGCTCAAGCAACATTGCAAGCGAGAAACCAGGCGGAAGTGGAAGTTCAGCAGTCCACCGGAAATGCGCTCCTGGTATTTGTCGCACTGGGGATGGCATTCCTGCTGATTGTGGCGCTGCTCGGAGTGGCGAAGTCAGGCCATCTGTTCAGCGAAAGCAATCTGCTGTACGTCGCTTTGATCTTCTATTCGGGCGCCGCGGCGCTCTATATGGGTTTCGGCGTCACCGGAACTGAAAATTACGTAAAGTTCGCTTCGGTGTCGACCACGGTCGGATTAGCAGCAAACACGCTCGCCGCCGGTCATCGCTGGTACGAAGCCGGCCATCCGCCATTCGCCAGCCTGTATGAAATGCTGCTGAGTTTCGTGTGGACCGTGGCTCTACTGACCTTGATTTTGGAACGCAAATACAAGGTCAAAATTATCGGGTCGGTCACCATGCCGCTGGCTGTGGTGGGCGTCATCCTGATGCAACTGCTGCCGTCCGAAGTGCGCCCGCTGGTGCCGGCGCTGCAATCCACGTGGCTGCATGTGCACGTCACGCTGGCGATGCTGGCCTACGCCGCGTGCGCTATGAGTTTTGCACTCGCCATGATGTTCCTGATCAAGGACAACATGAAGACGGAAACATTCCTAGCTGCCACTAGCACGATGGTCACAGCAATTTACCTTTCGATGATGGTGCGCTTCGAGCGCTGGGGCGGATTCAGCGTGATCGCCTGGAATCCGCAGGACAAACAGGAAGTCTTTCTCAGCCCCAAAGTGCGTCTGTTCCTGACCGTCCCCGATCTCGGCTGGATTTTCGTGATCGCCCTGATCGCAGCCGCGGCGCCGTTAGCTTTGTATGGTCTGGCCAAACTTCGCAAAGACGACTCGCTGCTGGGATTCGCGAACCAGGCTATCTTCGTCTCTATCCTGCTGCAGGCAGTCGCGCTCGGCGCATTCATCTTCAAAGTGAAGACCGGCATTTTTACTTCGCCCGATGCGGACGGCAACTTCGTAAGCGATCTTGCGGCGAGCCCGTTCATCCTCTCCGGCCTGATCGGTGGCATTTTGATGTCACTTCTTTATCTTTTATTACTGTGGAGACGGCAGGACCTTGAAAAGCTGCTACCAACGCCGGATTCGCTCGATAAACTGGTCTACAAAACGATTGGTATCGGGTTTCCGTTGCTGACCTTGATGATCGCGGCCGGCGCTTACTGGGCTAATCGAACGTGGGGTTCGTACTGGAGTTGGGATCCGAAGGAGACGTGGGCTGCCATTACCTGGCTGGTGTATGCGGGATATCTGCACATGCGCATCACTCGCGGCTGGCGTGGGCGTCGGGCGGCTTATTTCGCAATACTCGGATTTGCGGTCGTCATGTTCACGTTCTTCGGCGTGACGTATCTGCTGCCGGGATTGCACGCGTACGCGTAGGTTTGAAGTTTTGAAGCTCAGGCAGACCTCCTGAGAATGGCGGGGCTCGAATGGTCGGGTCCCGCCAGCAAGACCGAATCGCTGGAAATTGGGTCGAGCAGATTGGGAACAGGAAGAGTTGAACAGCATGGCTTCGACATCAGCTTCGGCCGGTACCGACTTGCGGATTTCATCCGTCAGGCATCGCAAGCACGTCCGATTGAACTGGCAGACAAAGACGCTGATTCCGGTCGCGGCGGCCTTTCTCAACGGGGTCCTGGTTTTTCTGTTCGCCACGCTAACCCTGCTCCCCCACGAGCGCGAGAAGGTTCTTCTGGTCGCTGCCGCAGGCGCGGTTGTCATTTGCGGGATCCTGTTAATCACGCTTGCGGTAGTGGTGCGCCGGCCGATGCTGGAGTTGCAGGACAAAATCCAGCGAGTAGCTGATGGCGACTTGGACGTGCAGGTCGGCTTCAGTGACCGTAACGATGACATCGGGGACCTGGGCCGGAACTTCAACAACATGGTCCAGCAGTTACGTGAAAGCCGTCAGGAGATTGAACACCTGCATCGCACGCAGATGTCTCGGGCTGAACACATGGCCACCCTTGGAGAACTGGCCGCGGGACTGGCGCACGAAATCCGTAATCCGCTGGCTGGCATTGCCGGGGTCATGCAAATTGTTGCGCGCGATCTGCCAAGTTCCAGTCCTGCTTGTGACGTTGTCAAGGACGTGCAGGAAGAAGTCATGCGCATCAACCGCATCGTTTCCGACTTGTTGGAAACCGCCCGGCCCCGTCCACCTGAGTATCAACTGGCGGACCTGAACTCCACGGTGGAACATGCGGTGACGTTCGCCAGGCAACAAGTTTTATCCAAACCGATCGAAATCGAGTTTCGTAAGGCTACCGAGTTGGGATTGGTGGAGCACGATCCGCGCCAGCTGCATCAGGTCCTCCTGAACCTGCTGCTCAACGCCATCCAGGCGCTAGGCGGTGCAGGGCGAGTGTCGGTCATGCTCTCGCAGTCGGATGAACAAATGGTGTCGGTCTCGATTAATGACACCGGACTGGGAATTGCCCCTGAAAACCTCGCTAACATCTTCCGTCCTTTCTTCACCACCAAGGGCCACGGTACCGGATTGGGACTGCCTCTGGCGCGCCGTATCGTAGAAGATCACGGCGGCAAGCTGGAGGTAACTAGTGACCTTGGTCACGGCAGCACCTTTACGTTAGTACTGCCATTTCGCCGCCCGCGCCCTGAAATGGCAGCAAGCGCCTGACTTCCGTAGTAATCTAAAGAGGGATGCCTCTCGAAAAAGTCTTAGTAGTCGACGACGAAAAGCTCGTCCGCTGGTCGCTGCGGCAAAAATGCCAGGAGTGGGGATATCAGGTGATGGAAGCCCCCGACGGCAGCACCGGCGTCCGCGTGGCACAGGCCGAAAGCCCGGATCTCGTCCTCCTCGACGTACGTCTCCCTGATATCGGCGGTCTCGAAGTCCTGAAGAGCATCCGGGAAAGCAATTCCGCCCGCGCCGTGATCATGATCACGGCCGACCCGCAACTGGAAGACGTAAAGCAGGCCATCAAACTCGGCGCTTACGACTTCATCGGAAAACCTCTGGACTTTGACGAACTAGGCGTCACGGTAAAGAACGCCCTCGAAGCGAACCGCCTTCGGACCGAAGTGGAAACACTCCGCGGGGAAGTGCGGCGCCGAACCGGCGTGCACGAGGTCATCGCCGAATCCAAGAAGATGCAGGATGTTATGGGCTTCGTCAACAAGGTGGCGGCAAGCGAGGCAAGCACCATCCTGATTCAAGGCGAAAGCGGCACCGGTAAGGACCTGATCGCCAAGGGGATTCATTACGGAAGCTCCCGCCAGGAAAAGCCGTTTGTTGCGGTGAACTGTTCGGCGATCCCCGAGACGCTGATGGAAGCCGAACTCTTCGGCCACGAACGCGGCGCCTTCACCGACGCGAAAGCAATGAAGAAGGGGCTGTTTGAAGTCGCCGACGGCGGAACCTTGTTTCTCGATGAAATCGGCGAACTCTCGCCGCTGCTACAGGCAAAGATGTTGCGCGTGCTGGAGGATCAGGTGATCCGACGTGTGGGTGGCATCCGCGACATGCAGGTAAATGTTCGCGTGATCGCTGCATCGAATCGGGACCTGGAAAAAATGGTGCAGGAAGCAACCTTCCGCCAGGATCTGTTCTATCGTCTGGCGATCATATCGATCTTCCTTCCACCGTTACGTGAGCGTCGCGAAGACATTCTGCCCATGGTCGATTTCTTTATCGAGCGCTATAACAAGAAGTTCCGCAAGACAGTTCGCGGCATCACGGAAGAGACCCGAAAGCTTCTGCTCGCTCACAATTGGCCGGGCAACGTCCGCGAACTAAAGAACGCGATTGAGCGCGCCATGATCCTGGAAGAAGAACAGTTCCTGCGGCCGACGTACATGCCATTCGCGGTTGGGCATCAGCACGCGGGATTGACTGCATTCGAAAAGATTTCTGGACCCATGGATGGTCATGCGCTTCCGAATGGACGCTCTCTGCCGCCGCTTACCATCCCCGAAGGTGGAACGTCGTTGGAAGAGGTCGAACGCGCGTTGGTTGAGATGGCAATGCGTCAGGCGAATAACAATCAGACGCACGCGGCGAAGCTGCTGGACATCAGCCGCGACGCTCTACGGTACAAGCTGAAGAAATTCGGATTAATGCGCGCGGAAGACGAATCCACCGACGAAACCAGCGAAGCGCAGCGCGCCGGATAACTCCCGTGCTCACTTACATGAGTTCCCGCCCTGCCCGTTGATCCTAAATTCCTGCACGCGACGATTATTGGTGTCCGCTACATACAAGCATCCTGACTCGATCCACAAACCTTCAGGCCTGCTAAATTGCCGGGCCTCCTGACCCGCCTGTCCGAAGCGATACAGCGGTCGCCCGTCTGGTCCAAACACTTCAACCTGTCCAATGCTCGAATCGCTGACGTAAACATTGTGAGATCCGTCGACGGCTAATCCCGATTGCGCGTCAGCGTCGACGGCAGGCATTTCTCGCCGGTAATGGCCCTGCAAATCGAACACTTGCAACCGGGAGTTCCCAGCGTCGAGCACTACGACTTCGTCGCCGGCTACCGCGACCTGCACCGGATTCCTGAATTCTCCCGGGCCGCGGCCGCCTCCGCGCGTGCCGATTCGCCCAATCACTTTGCCGCGCTTGTCGAGGATGATCACCATCTGCCGTGGCGTATCGCAAACGTATAGCCGTCCACTCGGACGGTGCACCGCAATGCCTCGTGGCGCTTCGAAGTAGGACTCGTTGCGCGATCGCAGGAGTTCGCGATTGAATTTCCCTTTCGCATCAAAAACCAGCACGCTTCGAGAGATTCGATCGGTGATGTAGAGATTTCCTGCTGCATCGGTCGCGATCCCAGCAGGCGATTGCAGCCGGTCTCCTCCCGACATCAATTCGTATCTCCCACGCCCAAAGTCGAATACGTGCACGGCGCGAGAACCAGAATCCAGCACGAACACTCGCTGCATCGGGTCGGCAGCCACAGCTGCGGGACTATGGAGCACTTCTTCTTTTTCGGTCTCCTCTTTCGGACCCGCAACAATATCTAGCGTTTTGTCGACGACTGGATGCGTTCGCCTTACATCCTGAGCGGACGAGAATTGGCGGAGAAAGGTAAGAGGATCGGCAACTTGTTTCGATGCAGCTTGGGCGAACGCTGAAGTTTCACAACAGACAGCTACAAACAAGACGAGAATGCGCCAACAGCACACAACAGACGATCATAGCAGCGACGCGACGTCGGTGTTTTTACGAGGAACAAACGTTCAGGTTCAAAATGGATCGGCGGGTAGAAGATTTTGCTCTGATGTGCAAGAACTTGCGCACAGATCTCTGTGACTTGCTTCACAAGTCATTGGTTTCAGGCACTCTCCTGCGGAACTGCAATTGCATCTTCTATGGTCATGAGAATTACGATGACCCTCACGCGCCGCAACGGGCAACTTGTGCCTCTCGGCCAGAATGAAGCGGTAAGAATTCTTCTCGCGAGATCCGATCATGAAATGCGGCAAGAGTTTCAGTCGCATTCCGAGCAAAGCTTCTTTGTGCGCCTGATGCGCCTCTTCGTGGCGCTGGCACAAACTGCATTCCCCTTGCATCGCCAATAGCGCGCACACGCTCCCTGCCAAAGAATAAGCCCGGCAATTTCTGCCGGGCTTTTTGCTGCGCGTCACAAGAACCGCTAGTCGCCGTCACCATCTCCGTCGTGATCGCCGAAGCTGAGCAGATCCGTCAGATCCCCAATCGCAGGCTTGTTCTTGGGAACATACGGATTACCCTTCTCCGCTTTCGGATTTGGCAAATTGTCGCGGCTGCGGTCAGTCAGCGTCTTCAATCCCCAGTTGGCCTCGATGAATTTCACAACAGAGGCGTGATCCGAGTACACGTGAGAAATGTGTCCGGCTTTCGTCCAGGGCGAAACAACGATCATCGGGACTCGCGTTCCGTCGCCGAAGAAGTCGACTGGCTGGATGTACCCTGAATCGTAGTAGCCGCCGCCCTCGTCGAAGGTCACGAAGATCGCGGTGCTCTTCCACAGCTCCGGATTCGCCTGCACTCCATCCACAATCTTCTTCACAAAACCTTCGTAAAGGTTCAGCTTCGAAGATGCTGGATGGCCGTCCAGGTATCCATCGGGTTTCACGTACGAAACCGCTGGAAGCGTACCGTTCTGGAGTGCCGTGTACAGATCGGTGGTGTCCTTGAGATGTGATCTGCCCGAAGCGCTCGTCATGATCGACGATACGTACTGAAACGGATTGCAGATGTTGCAGTAGGTGTTGTCGGGAGTGACGTAGTTGTTGTCGGGATTGGCTAGATACGTGTTCCACTGATCGCCGTAGTATGCCCACGAAACGTTCTTCTCGATGAGTGCGTCACCGATTGTGCGCAGGTTTGATGGCGGAATCGTGAACACCGTTTCATTCGGATTGGTGATGTCCGCATACGCGTTGCGGCCATCGCCGTAGTATCCGGGGTTGTAATTGTTCAGCAGGTAGTAGTGTCCTGGAGCGCACTTCGGGTCGACTTCGTACGGTAACGAAGACAGGTAGTTCAGAACCGATGCAACACCCGGGGCATCGGAATCTGAGCAGTTGCTATACGTTCCGCCGCCGGACGACATGGATCCATAGGACCCGTTTCCATAGCCATCTTGCGTGTACCAGTTGTTGGTGCCTGGCTGCGCATTTGGATTTTCGATTTCATCGACCACGCCGGCATTCGCCGAACCGGCGGCGACCAGTTGCTTGTGTGGCGGCACTGCGGGATGGCCATTGCCGTCACTGAACCAGATAGCGTCCGCAGCTCCGAGCATCACGTGATTCGCGCCAGTTCCACCATTTACGCCCTGATGGTAGTTGTCGCTCATCGCGTAGTGATCGGCCAGATACTTCAGGTACGGCGCATCACCATTCAGCATGTTGTAGAAGGCCATCGCGGTCGAGCCCTCATGCGTCGATTGGTCATTGAAACCAGCTGGCTGCGCATTGCCGTTGGAGCCCGCGCCGATCGTCGTTTCGACCCAAGGGAAAAGGTCACCGCGGCAACCGCTGGGATTCCATGTGGTCGCATACGCCACGTTGCAATCCATCTGCTGCCACATCTGATAGAAGCGATGCACGGGGCTGGCCGTGTACGCGTCATAAGGAAGAGTGGCTGACGTCAGCTGGAAAGGTCCTGGGGGCAGGTTGGTCGCATTTGGAATGCGCGCATCGGGAACGTGTCCGGTCTGACCCGTGCCACCTGTTGTCAGATATTGATAGTAATCGTCCGGCAATCCATTCTCGATTGCCTTCGCTTGCGCAACACTAGTGAACATCGGAGTGGTTGGACCGCCTACCATCGCGGGGGGCAACTTCGAATAGAGTGTCTTGCCACCGGGTGCGATTTGGTATTTGTCCGCGGAAGTGTCAGTTGCAGACCACTGGCTGGCGAGGAAAAAGTTCGGACCCGGCGTTCCGTCAGCATTCACGATGCCTTCCGAAAGCAGGTTCTTTACGGTTTCGCCCTTCCTGGGTTTGTAGGTTGCAAAAATGTGGTCGAACGTGCGATTTTCGCCAAGAATCACAATGACGTGTTTGATTGGGGTGCGCGTCTTGCTTGAATTATCAGTTTGCGCAACGGCAGCGATCGGAACAGCGGTTTGAATCGCAAGCGAGAACAACGCAGCACTTGCCGCTACTCGCCACTTCTTCGGAACGAACTGCTGTACATCCATCATCCATCCTCCATAAAGGTGGTGGATGGAAGGTAAGCTGGTTTCTTTACGAATCAGTTAACAGCATGTGAAGATCAAAAGAATATTGCTGCAATTTCGGCCACCGGCAAGGCTTTCGAGAATATCGTTTTTCGAGACAACCTTTTTGACTTGTTGAGCATGTTGCCGAACTAAAGCGGAAGTCTGCAACTCTGCATCACGCCCTTGTACGCCGAAAACAAAAAGCCCGGCACGCGGCCGGGCTCCTTGGGTGAGGCAGGGAGAAACTTATTTCGGAAGTTCGAGCTTCTGCCGCTGGGGAGCGCTCGCCGACGCTGTCGTCGTGCTCGCTGCATTGTTCTGATTCGTCGAACCCGAGGCTAGTTCCGACTGGCGATACTTCGGTTCGCTGACGTAGCCGTGCACGTGGTCTTTCGTGACCTTATTAATGACCAGTTCCACCGGACGTCCGCCTTCCGCCGCATAGAACACAACCGGCTGCAACAGGTTTACATGCTTCTGCGACAGCTTGGCATCATCCACCATCAGTTCGAGATCCGCATACTGGTTCTTGGTGTTGGCCTTTTTCAGGCGAATGCCAACCGGTCCTTGTGAGGAAAACTGCTTCGACTTGTCCAGATCGAACTCGTAATACTTGCGCTCGCCCTTACGCTCGAGCGCGACCAGTTCCTCGTGGGTCGACGCGATGGAACCGGAAAGTTCAGTACGAGTTCCCGCCAGGTCCTGACGCGTGGCGTCGATCGCCTTTTGCTGTTCATCCAGCTTGGCCTGGAACTGCTTCCAGCGCGGATCATCGTGCCGCATCGCTACATGCGCGCTCTTGTGATTCGTTTTCGCTGCGACTGCCGGGTGCCCCGCCGATTGCTTCGCTGCGGCCGCTGCCTGTTGCTGCGCCTGGGCTTCGCTGAGCTGGTTCAGCCGCGAGTTCAGCGCGTCCATCTGATTGCGCGTCTGGTCTAGGGTTGTGGAAATCTGGGCATTTTGAGCACTTAACTGCGCCGAAACGCCGCGCTCGTGCCAGCCATATCCGAGGGCTGCGACCACGAGCAACAATGCGGCAATCATGCCTAAATGAGAGGGTCTAACAGGAAGTTGCTGAGACATGGTTAACTCCGGGAGATACTTCTATCCTTTATATGGCAACTCAAATGCCAGAGTAGATGCTTTGTAAGCTACTGAATCGACAAGGTAAGTACCAGCGGGCGCCGCGGCGGTCTGGGTAGGCCTTTCCGGCCGATAGGAAGAAATTACGAGGCGGCAAGCGGGTTTGGGCGCCCCTCCCCACGTTGTTATTGGCTCTTCTTGGGCGTAGCCTTCGGTTGTCTCTTCAACACCTGGGCTGCTGGAATTTCGTTCCCATTCTTATCTATGTAGTGAATGTCGAAGGCGCCATCGATCACGTCGTAGAACAGGCAAGTGGCAGTGCAGGTGAACTGATGCGCTTGTTTGGCCGGAAGGAATATGAAATCTCCGCCTTTCACATCGTGTTCGGTCGCACCCTTGGGCTCTATTGTCCCCGTACCCGCAACAAACATAAGTTGTTCGTTGGCTGTGTGCCAATGCCATGGAACGACGCAGCCCGCAGCCGCCTTGGCCAATATTGTCGCAGGGCCTTTGGTTAGATCTCCGTTTACGGCCGATATCGTCATGCATGACGGTAGCACCGGCAAGGTTCCAAATCGCGTCGTCGATACGGATGAGTAGCTCATCTGATCCCCACCTTGTGCCAGCGCCATCGCGGAAAGCAGGCCCCAAGCTATCACCAGAAGAAGACTTCTGTTCCCGCCGATTCGCATACTCACCTCACAGACGTGATTTGCGCGCGAGTATAGCACTGGCTTCGGCGGGATGCGGTTGCAGTTCAATACAGAAACGTTCTCCAGGTTGGTACGTCTTACACACAGCGATCTCAAGGTGCGCACCGATGAAGATCATCCTTTGCACGTTATTGGTTTTGTATGCATCCCTCTGCGTCACAGCTCAGGCGCCGGAAAGTTCAGCCGTCAGTTCGGAATGGCGCACGGCTCAACCCGAGGCAGAGGGAATCTCGACCGATCCGCTGAAGAAAATGGAAGTCGCGATTCAGTCCGGCGAGTTAAAGAAGATCACCAGCGTGCTGATTGCGCGCCACGGCAAACTCGTTTACGAGAACTACTTCGGCGGATCGAACGCAGATGCGTTGCAGGATACGCGGTCGGCGACGAAATCCATCACCGACATGCTGATTGGGATTGCAATTGATCAGAAAATCCTTTCGGGCGTGAGCACGCCCATTCTCCCCTTCTTTCCTGACAAGCAACCGCTCGAAAATCCCGACCCTCGAAAATCCAAAATCACGATTGAAGATTTTCTGACCATGAGCTCGTTGCTCGAGTGCGACGACAACAACGATTTTTCGCGCGGCAATGAGGAGCGCATGTACCTGATCGAAGACTGGGTTAAGTTCACGCTCGACCTGCCGATCAAGGGCTTTGCGCCCTGGGTGACGAAGCCTCAAGATTCTCCCTACGGCCGCAGTTTCAGCTACTGCACCGCCGGAGTCAGCACGCTCGGGTTTCTGATCGAGCGCGCGACGAAGATGCCTGTCACCGAATTCGCTAAGACGAATCTGTTCACGCCCCTCGGGATTGAGAATACCGGATGGAAGTTTTCTCCGTCAGGCACAGCGCAAACCGGTGGCGGACTGGGGCTTCGCAGCCGCGATCTGCTCAAAGTTGGCCAGTTGTATCTCAACGGAGGCACGTGGAATCGCAAGCGCATCATTTCCGAGGCGTGGGTGAAAACCTCCACGGAGCCGCACGTCGAGATCGACGACCACACTAAATACGGATACTTGTGGTGGCTTCGCGACTTCCAGGCTTCCGGCAAAAGCTTTCCTGCCTTCTACATGTCCGGCAACGGCGGAAATAAAGTCGCTGTCTTTCCTGCACAGGAGATGGTCGTCGTCATCAGCAGCACAAACTACGCCACCCGAGGCATGCACGAACAAACCGACAAAATGCTGACGGACTACATTCTCCCGGGAATTCGATAACGAGAAGATGTTGGAAGAGACCCATCCTCCCGAAGGCGGAAGGATGGGTTGGATTTGCGCTTAGGGCTTGCACGGATTCGGCATCACCGGTCCGGCATTTCCAAAAACGACACCGGACTGAAGAATGAACGGACCATATTGTGCATCCTTGCCGAAGTCGTTGAAGGTCTCGCCGGGGATGTCATTGCCGAATGCGAGGCGGCAATACTCCGGGCTGCCGACCAGGTTGAAGAACGGATAGAACGCCGCACCGTCGGGCGGGATGACGCATCCGGCACCGGTTGTCGGATCGCAACTCGCGTTGGAGAGCGAGACATCCGCCTTGAGCTGCCAAGTGGGATAAGGACGAGGATCGTCGAAATCCTTCGTGACGCTCATCGGGCCGATCCCTTCACCTATCAATGAACTGATCAGAATGGGTTTGGGATGCTTCCTTGACCCATCCGGCCAGTCAGGCAGATATGGAGGTCCGTCAAAGTCGAGGTCGCCTCCGGAAGAGAAGTCAATGCATCCGGCGATTGTCGGACCGGGGAAGCACTCGGAATCATCCGAATCTCCATCGCCCTTCGCGCCCAGTTCGAAGTGGCCAGTCTCTATTGTGTAGTTGACGTTCACCTGCAAAGCCGACCATGGATTCACGTTCTGTGTTTTCGCAGTACTGTATTCGGGATGGAAGTTAAATGGAGTGGTTGCACAGCTGGTGAGATTGGTATTGGCGAAACCGTTCTTGGCCCCCGCAACCATAAACCCGGTTCGCCCAGTACTAAGGTCAAAGACGACAAGCAGTAGACCTTGTTTCGTATCTTGCAATAGCACGACAACATCGTCGCCAGGATTCATCAACAGAGTTTGCTCATTCGGCGTGAATGTGGCCGCCGTCTGTTGGCCGGGAGCCGGTGGACCGGGCGGAACGCCGTTCTGTTGCACAAAGGCGAAGTTGACCGGCTCCGTGCAGTTCACGTTGCAGTTGAAATTGAAATCGCACTCCAGGCTGTCGATGTTGAGCGCCGCGCACCAGTGGGTGCTATCGCAACTCAGTTGGTTGATAAACGGCGGCCAGCCTGGCGGGTAAAACTGCACTTCGAGCACAGCGCTGCCGGCATCGGTTGTCAGTCCGATTCCGGTATTGGCGTCGCTATCGGGAATGCAGGGATTTTGTGGGTAAGAATTTGGATCGCAAAGCGATAATCCAAACCAGAGGGCGGGCGTCAGTTCGAAAGTCGCGACGGAAGTTCCGGATTGGTTCGGAACCGGATCGCGCTTTGGCAAATTGAAGCGCCAGAACATGTGGTTGCCGGATCCCGGCTTGGACGAATAGAACTGGGCACTGGGCTCATCGTGGCCGATGTACCACCCATTGTCGTAAAAGTGTTTGCCGTTAAGGCCATGTGGATCTGCGCAGACCATTCCTCCCTTCACGTTGTGGGAAATTGGGCTCCACCCATTGCAATCGAAACCGCCGCCAATTGCCTGTGCTCTCGCGAGGAACCCGAAATAGCCAGGCATTGCGGCTGCAAGTATGGTTACGAAAAGAATCTTGAGCAATCGTGTCGAACAGCTTGTCACGTGATCCTCCTACTTCTACTCGTCAAAGAACGTGAACGAGAACGGTCAAGGCCTGTGCCTGGCCGGCATTTACAACGGTCGAGTTTTTGAACCGAAGGTCCGAGCGGGAATCTGGACGAAACCGGTGAAGTTAATGGCCCCTCTGAAGCTGAGGCCGCACGTCTCAGGAGTGAGAGAATTCGGGAGCGGACAACGTATGTAGCAGTCGCGGAACTTACCTTTTGGCGAGACGAGTGTCAACAGGATTTTGGTTCAGTGGTCGAATGAACTGCGACTGAATCGCCGCACGTGAAAGAGTTTGCATAGGCAGCGTCGAAAGTGATTCGATTTGAAACATGAACCGTAAACTCGGCTGCTGTGCCGGAAGTAGGACGGGCTTTTGACGGCGGGATTTTTTTTGCTATGCAAGCTATCGGATACGTCAGAAGTCCTGTGAAGAGGTCCCGAGAGGACTGTGGAAGAAGCAGTCTGAGAGCGTCCTGGAAAATCCGTCGACCGACTACATCCTTGCCGCCGTGCAATAAGTTCTTGAACGACGCAATTGCCGACTTTGTCATGCGCCATGAAACTGATAACCTCGGCGTATCAGAATGCAAGATGTAGGCGCCGGCGCCTGTCCCGAGCGAAACCGCAGGGTCTCGCCGGCTGTTGCGCGAGCCTCTAGCGGCGCAAGGCTCAATTGGGAGCCCGGCAATGACGATGCGTCATACGAAAACGTTCCTCTCTTTCCTACTGCTCCTGCTCTCCACTACTTTCCTCTTCGCGCAACGTCCGCGCTGGACCGCCGAACAGGCCAATAGCTGGTACGAGCAAGAGCCCTGGCTGGTCGGCAGCGACTACATTCCCTACGACGCAATCAACCAGTTGGAAATGTGGCAGGCCGATACATTCGACCCGAAAGAAATCGATAAAGAACTGGGTTGGGCCGAAGCTATCGGCATGAACACCATGCGCGTGTTTCTCCACGACCTGCTCTGGACTCAAGATCCTGAGGGCTTCAAAAACCGCCTCGACCAGTTCCTTGCCATCTGCGAGCGGCACCACATCCGCCCTATCCTCGTTTTGTTTGACTCCTGCTGGGACCCGCGACCAAAGCTCGGGCGCCAGCACGCTCCCATTCCCGGCGTGCACAATTCGGGATGGGTGCAGAGTCCGGGCGCTGCGGCGTTGCGCGATCCGTCGCAATATCCTCGACTGAAGGCTTATGTGGTGGGCGTGGTAGGCGCTTTCGCGAATGACCCGCGGATCTCCGCTTGGGATGTTTGGAACGAGCCCGATAATGCCTATGCTTCGTCAAACAAGGAACCTCCAAACAAGGTTGCGCTGGTCGCGGCACTTCTGCCGCAGGTTTTCGAATGGGCGCGCTCCGCGAATCCCTCACAGCCTCTCACCAGCGGAGTGTGGGAGGGCGAGCCTGATGAATGGAGCGATGCAACGAAGTGGAGTCCCGTGCAACGCACGCAGCTTGAACAGTCTGACGTGATCTCCTTCCACAACTACAGCTGGCCCGAAGACTTCGAAGCGCACGTCCTCGCATTGCAGAAGCTACATCGCCCGGTGTTGTGCACAGAATATATGGCTCGCTCGGCGGGGAGCACTTTTGACACCGTTCTGCCGATCGCAAAGAAGTACCACGTAGCGGCGATCAACTGGGGCCTGGTCGCGGGAAAAACTCAAACCACATTACCTTGGGAATCCTGGCAGCACCCCTATGTGCACACTCAACCGCCCGTCTGGTTCCACGACGTTTTCAAACCGGACGGGACTCCGTACCGCGAACGCGAGACACAGCTCATCCGCGAACTGACAATGGGTTCCAATCAGCAGAAGGCACAGGCATCGCAATGATTTCCATGAATCCAATCGGGCGCGTTATCAGTCCATATAAAACTCCCGAAGATATTCCGCGCGGGCTCGGCGCCAAGCACGAGGCCGAGGGCGTTCTGGAAATCGCCCCGGAGTTTGAACTTGGCCTCGCCGACATCGAGGGTTTCTCTCACCTCTTCGTGATATGGGCATTCGATCGTTCTTCCGGATATGAGCTGACTGCCACACCGCCCAGCGACAACCGGCCTCACGGGGTTTTTGCTACGCGATCGCCGTTCAGGCCCAACCCGATCGGCTTAACTGTCGTCTCGCTGCTTCGGCGCGAAGGCGCTCGACTGCATGTACGTGGGGTCGACATGCTCGACGGCACGCCGATTCTCGACATCAAGCCCTATCTTTCGAATGTGCCCGAAGAGAAGTTGCGGCGCGGATGGCTGGCCGAAGCGGAAGCACGAGCAAAGCGGTGACGCGCGCTCGTGGCAACGACTTCGACCAGCGGACGCCCCGTTGCCTAACCGACGTGATCGCTATCACGTGCAGGGACCGTCACATCACAGACGCTTCGGAATTGGCCGGACTGCCATCGATCAGGAATTTCCGAAACTGTTGAATAATTCAGCAGCAGTATGGGCCCAGCGTTCGAGAATGCCCTGTGCATAGGGCTTTTGGGACCCTGTTTTGCAAGCCGGCTTCGGCTATGGCGCCGAGCTGCGGGCGATTTCTTTCGCACTCGCAGCTTCTGCCTGACGCTGCAGGCAGCTACTCACATTGAACCGTGATTTCTGTCACGGCCAATCGTGAATTGCAATGAGATAAACATCTCCGCCCGCCAGGTCTGAACTCTCGTTCACCGGCGTTAGGCCGACCCCCAGGTGTTGTAACGCCGCGTGCCAAGGCGCTTATTAACGTCAAGGAACTCATCAATGTCCAAGCCCGACTTCCCTGAGAAGCAAACAATCGGAAAAAGCCTGCAAAATGCTGGAGTATCCCGTCGCGACTTCCTCTCCTTTTGCGGCATGTTGATGGTGGCAGCTCCCGTCGGCCTGAGCCTGACGCAGAAGGCCTCCGCTACGGCGATCGCGAATGCCATCGGACAGGCGAAGAAGCCGTCAGTGATCTGGCTGCATTTCCAGGACTGTACCGGGTGTTCGGAAACGCTGCTGCGCACCTCCCGCCCTGACGTTGGCAGCCTGATCCTGAATGTCATCTCCCTCGATTACCACGAAACGCTCATGGCGGCGTCCGGGTATCAGGCAGAGAAGTCATTGCGCGATGCGGTTGAGCAGAACGCCGGCAAGTTCATTCTCGTCTGCGAAGGATCGGTTCCGACCAAAGATCAGGGCGTCTACATGAAACTGGCGGGGCGTCCAGCGATTGAGGTGCTGAAAGAGGTTAGCTCAAAAGCGGCGGCCGTGGTCGCCATGGGTTCGTGCGCTTCCTGGGGCGGAGTTCCTTCCGCTGATCCGAATCCCACCGGCGCAGTCGGCGTCGATCAGATCATCACAGATAAGCCCGTCGTCACTCTGCCCGGATGTCCGCCGAACCCCTACAACCTGCTCGGCACCGTGCTCGAATACGCGACTATGGGCAAGCTCCCCGCACTCGACCAGTTCAATCGTCCGAAGTTCGCGTATGACCGCCTGATCCACGATCACTGCCCGCGGCGTGCACACTTCGACGCCGGACGTTTCGCAAAAGAATTCGGCGACGACGGTCACCGCATTGGCTGGTGCCTCTACAAGCTTGGGTGCAAAGGCCCGGCCACGCACGCTGCCTGCTCGACGCAACCATTCAATGAAACGCCGGACGTATGGCCGATCGGCATCGGCGCACCGTGCGTGGGCTGCACGGAGAAAGCGGTTGGCTTCCGCATCCCGATCTTCCAGACCGTTGACATACAGCGCGTAACTCCGCCTGAGCAGTTGCCGCTCGTGCACATGCCGATTGGCTCCGCAAGCACGGTGGCGGCGGGTCTCGCCGGACTGATTGCCGGCGGAATCGGCGGCGCAGCTTACATGGCAGCGAGCCGTCTGCCCGGTGGTAAGGGAAAGGACGCTCCACCTCCCGCTTCGCCCGACAACAACAACGATTCCAGTTCGCAGGATGTGGGAGGGAAATAACGATGGCTCTCTCGCGACGCGACGCGATCAAGAAGTTCGCCGTGGGAAGTGCGGCAGCAGCCGCAGTGGGCACCACGTCCCTTGTCACGCTTTCCGGCGTAGCGCATTCGGAGGAGCCCGCTCCCGTGGCTCCTAAGAATGCAGTTGGCATGCTCTACGACACCACGCGCTGCATAGGATGCCAATCCTGTGTGGTCGCGTGCGCCGAGGCGAACAACCTTCTGCCGGAAGCGATGAAGCTCGGTGACGGCGTGCACCTCACTGCCAGCGACTTGAATTCCTTCACGAAAAATATCATCAAGCTCTATAAGCCGGTCGATGGCAAGGAGTACTCCTTCGTCAAGCAGCAGTGCATGCAATGTGTCGACCCGACATGCGTTGCCGGGTGCATGTTTAAAGGCCTTCGCAAGGACCCGAACACCGGTGTCATCACCTGGAATTCCAAGGTTTGCGTGGGCTGCCGTTATTGCGAAATCTCCTGCCCGTTCCACATCCCGAAATTCCAGTGGCAGGGATTCAATCCGAAGATCGTGAAATGCGAGCTCTGCAAGGAGCGACTCGCGAAAGGCGATCAGCCTGCTTGCACCTCGGTGTGCCCGACCCACGCCGTGATCTTCGGCAAGCGCGAAGACCTACTGATTGAAGCCAAGACACGCATCAAGAATCATCCGGGCAAATATCACGAAGATCGCGTGTACGGTGAGACCGAAGGCGGTGGCACACAGGTGCTCTATCTCTCGCACGTTGCCTTCGAGAACATCGGCCTGCCGAAGCTCGAGTCCGAATCCGTTCCGCGCAAATATCTGAAGTGGCAGAAACGGGTCTACAGCTACCTGGCGGTGCCGGCGGTGCTTTATGCGTCGATGGTCGGGATCATCAATGGCAATTGGAAGAAGCACCAGGAACACATGAAGGAAGACGAAGAGAAAACTGGCTTGAGGGCGCAGTTATGAACATCGAACGTTGGGATCGTTGCGTACCCGTATTCAACGTGCCGCTGCTGACCAAGCCCTTCAAGCTGATCTGCGCCTTGGGCGCGCTGGCGCTCGGGCTCGTAACTTATCGCGAGCTCTCCGGACTCGGTCCGGCCAGCGGAATGAATGACGCGTATGCCTGGGGCATCTGGAAGACCTTCAACATCATGGTGCTCACCGGGCTTGGCTCCGGCGGGTTCTCGATCGGCATCGCCGCGTGGATCTTCCGCCGTCATCGTCTGCATGTGGTGATGCGAACCGCACTGCTCACCAGCTTCCTCGCCTACGCTTCCGGCCTGATGTTGCTTGGCGTCGACGTAGGCCGCCCGTGGAACTTCTACTGGGTGTTCACTCCCTGGCGTTGGAATCTGCACTCGCCGCTGCTCGAAGTTGCGGTCTGCATGCCGACCTACGCAGTGTTCCCACTGCTGCTGGAAAATGTTCCTCCTTTCATGGACTGGTTCTACTACAAGCGGCCGCAATTCCGCGGGCTCATACAAAAAGCCGAGTCTGTGATGCACAAGTTCTATCCGCTTGTGGTCGGACTCGCATACATTCTGCCGGCGATGCACCAGTCCTCGCTGGGCGCACTGATGCTGCTTGGCGGCAATCGCGTACACGGACTGTGGCAGACTCCACTACTCCCGCTCCTTTACGTCTGGGCCGCTGCGTTCATGGGATTTGCGTGCGTTGCCGGAACGCTACTCTTCTGCTCGCTAGTTTGGGATCGCCCATTCGACGTCGATGTGCTCTGCGAGATGAACCGCATCACGGCGTGGATCATCGGCAGCTGGATGTTCGTGCGCATCTTCGACATCGTGATTGAAGGCAAGATCGGGCTGGCTTTCGCGATGAATATCTACGCCGGGCTCTTCTGGATCGAGACGCTGTTCCTGGGCGTTGCCATCGTGATGCTCGTGGACTCGGCGAAGTACAAAGACGCGCGACTCATGTTCCACGCGCATCTCGTTGCGGCGGTGGGCGGAATGCTTTATCGGTTCAATCCCACGACGTTGGCATTTCAACCTAAGCCCGGAGCCTTTTACTTCCCATCCGCGATTGAGCTGCTGATCTCCGTCGGATTCGTCTGCCTGGCCATTGCCGCCTTCGTATGGGCGGTGAAGAACCTGGCGATCCTGCCGGCTCCGAACTATAGCTGGTACCAGATGGAAGCCCGAGAGCAAGACGCGAAGTCCGGTGCGGCATTAAGTCCGAATTACGCAGTAAGCGATTCCAACCTTCTTTTATAGAGCGTTCACAATGACGAAGCGCATCACCATTGACCCAATCACCAGAATCGAAGGACATCTCCGCATTGACGTGGAAATTGACGACGGCGCGGTTGCGAATTCATGGGCCTCGTGCACCATGTGGCGCGGCATCGAGCGCATTCTCCAAGGACGCGATCCGCGCGAAGCGTGGCTCTTCACGCAGCGTTTCTGCGGCGTATGCACCACAGTGCACGCTATGGCGAGCGTTCGCGCGGTGGAAGACTCGCTAAAGCTGGAGATCCCCGCCAACGCGCAATACATTCGCAACCTGATTCTGATTAATCATGGGCTGCACGATCATATCGTGCATTTCTATCAGCTCTCCGCGCTCGATTGGGTCGACGTGCTGCAGGTCCCGAAAGCTGATCCGGCGAAGACCGCGTCATTGGCTGAGAGCATCTCGCCATGGACTGGCAATTCCAAGGAGCAGATGAAGTTCGCGCAGGACAAGGTAAAGGCGGTCGCCGCGAGTGGCCAACTCGGCATTTTCGCGAATGGTTATTGGGGACATCCGGCAATGCATCTCTCACCGGACGTCAACCTGCTCGCCTTCTCGCATTACCTGCAGGCACTCGATTACCAGCGCAAGGCAAATCAGGTTGTGGGAATGCTGGGCGCGAAAACGCCGCACATCCAAAACCTCACCGTCGGCGGAGTCGCGAACGCCATTAATCTCGACAGCCAGGCCGCGCTGAACATGAATCGCCTGGAAGCGATCAAGGTGTTGATGAGCGAAGTCACCACCTTCGTCCAGCAGGTTTATTTTGTTGACGCGTGCGCCATCGCGGCGATGTACACCGACTGGTTCAACTACGGCTCCGGCGTGAAGAATTACCTGGCCGTTCCCGATCTTCCGCTCGATGCCAAGGGCACCACGTTCGATCTGCCCGGCGGCTATGTTCTCGACGGGAACATCCGCGGCGTGCACAAGTTCAGCAGCGCTTCGGATGCTCCGTTCCGCGATGGCGTCACCGAAGATGTCGCGCATGCTTATTACGAAGGCAAGACGAACCTGCATCCGTGGAAGGGCGAAACGAGTCCCGACTTCACCGACTGGCAGGCGGACAAGAAATACACGTGGGTCAAAGCGCCGCGCTTCCAGGGACATCCGATGCAGGTGGGTCCGCTATCGCAAGTGCTGATTGGTTATGCGCAAGGCGATCCGCTAACGCGCAAGTGGACGGACGCCGCGCTCTCCACCATATCTAGCGTTTCCGGCAAACAAGTGACCGTCGACATGCTGCAGTCCACCATGGGACGCCACGCCGCGCGCGCCATTCGGGCCGCGATGCTTGCCGACCTCGCGCAGAAACACTGGCAACTGCTCGTCGACAACATTGCCAAGGGGGACACGGCTGTGCACAATCCGCCCAGCTTCCCCAGCGGCGAAGTGCTCGGCGTGGGAACGCACGAAGCTCCGCGTGGAACGCTGTCGCACTGGGTTGTGGTCGATAACGGCAAGATCAAGAACTATCAGGCGGTGGTTCCCTCGACGTGGAATGCAAGCCCGCGCGACAACGCCGGCAATCATGGACCGTACGAAGCTTCACTGCTGCGCAATCCGATCGCTGATCCGGAGCGTCCACTGGAAGTGTTGCGCACGGTGCACTCGTTCGATCCGTGCATGGCGTGTGCGTGCCACACCTTCGATCCGTCGGGCAAGCAGATCGCAAAGGTGAAAGTGCTGTGAAGAACGTTGCCATCATTGGAATCGGCAACATCCTGTTGGGCGACGATGGGGTCGGGCCCTACGTGGTTCGCGTTCTCGATGCCAGCTACGAGTTCGGTCCCAATGTGCAGATCCTCGACGTTGGTACGCCGGCTCTCGACTTCATCGACAATCTCGTCGGCATTGACGCGGTTATTCTCGTCGACTCCGTGGAGAACGACCGCGCCGCCGGGACCATCACGCTCTACCGCAAGGAAGATATTCTCCGCCACGGCGTTTCCGTCCGCATGGATCCGCACTCGCCGGCGCTTGCGGAATCGCTGATGACTGCCGATATGCTTGGCATCGGTCCGAAAGAATTATTGCTGGTGGGAATTTCCGGAGGAACCTACGACGCCGGCTGCGAACTCAGTCCCGAGGTGAAGAAGACAGTCGACCTCGCAATCGATGTGGTGCGTGCCGAACTGCGTCGGCTGGATGTTTCTTATTTCCCGGCAACCAGGCAAGCGAAGCCGGACATCTGGTGGGCAGCCGACTCCAACTTCTGCTCGGCCTAGAACCTGGCTTTTCTATTTGCGAACGCAAGCATCTCGCGTAACGCCCAGGTAACCAGAAGCAAAATAACCAGGCGCTCATAACCTTGGCTGAGCGCCAGGATTGGGTCGTGATCCAACTGAGCCCGTAGACTGCCTGCCAGCATCATCTGGTGCAGCGTCCCTCTGGCTCCGTTGGCGCCTCCTGTAACCAAGCCTGCCACAAGCCTCGCCAGGAGAATAATCCAGACACTGGTCGCGAGTATCAATCCGACGCCGCAGATTAAGCGCACCACTGTCACAACCATCGTGCCTGCTTTGGAGTTCCGCCAGCCCATCGGACTCAACTCCTTTCAAAACTCCAGCGCCGTCTTTTTCAAAACTCGTTTTCAAAACTCCAGCGTCATGCCTGCCGACGGCAGAATTGGAAACTCGCTGTCACACGACGGCATGAGTTGGATAATCGAATGGATCTGGCAGCCTCGGTTGGAGCGGTTGAAGACGTTGCCGACTTCCGTATAGAACGTTAACTTCCGGCGCTGCATGTAGACGGCTTTGCTGAATCGCAGATCGAGGCGGCTGTAATCGGGGAGCCGGGTTTGATTTCGCTGATCGCTCAGGCAAACCCCGTTTCCTTCATGGCAGTAATACCCGGGAACCGGGAAGTTCGTCCCAAACCTGTATTTGCCGCTCAGGTTCATTGTCTTGCTGATGCGATAGCTGCCGTACGCATTCACGGTGTGGCGTTGATCGTAATCGCCCCAGAATGAAAGTGCATCGGCCGCGTCGTCGAACCGCGCCTGGCCGTAGGCATACGAGACCCATCCTGAGAGGCGGTTGGCGCTGCGTCTCTGCAACATGATCTCCGCCCCCCTCGAGTGCCCGGTTAACGAGTTGCGCATGTATGGCCCGAGGTGTGGTTGGAGAATGCCCATCGGGGCGTTTGGACCGATCTCGACAGGCACGAGGCCGCGTTCCACGTCGATGGGACGCGGTACGCGCCATTCCTGATCGGGCGAGTAGATGCCCTCCCGCAGGTCGATATCGTATGCCTCCAGACGAATGCGAGTCTTGTCATTGAGGCGATGCTCGAATCCCGCTACGTATTGGTTCGCGCGCTCCGCGCGAAGATACGGGTTATAAACCTCTCCCCACAGCTGCCGAAAGGTCGGAAATTGTCCGTACTGCCCCCAGGAGAATGTGAGCTTGTCATTCTGCGTGACATGAAAGGCGAGGCTGGCGCGAGGCATGAACAGGTTTTGACCGGTGGGCGTGAAGTGTTCGGTTCGGCCGCCAAAGTTCAGTTGCAGCTTGCCGGATAGTGTCTGCCAACTGTCCTGTAAGTAGACCGAGGAGTACACGGCAGAGCGGCGATAGTGCGCCGCAATGAGAAAGTCGGTAAAGATCAGATCGTAATAATCGTCTGCCAGGTTCTCGTGGGCTACGCGGACCGTCCACCCCGCAGTTAAGAAGTGCCGAGCTGGGAGTTGTAACCCCAGTTCCTGCTGAGCTGAAGCATCATGCGCGCGCGATTCGAACGGCGTCTGGTTCTGCTGGTCGTGGTTCCAGGCCTTCTGTTGCACGAACGAGAGCTGGGTATGCAGCAGCGCGGACTTGTTTATGGCCCAGTTCCAGCCAACATTGGCGTAAGCAGTAGTGGTCTGACCTTTCTCGATGTGACTGTAGCGCGCCGAATCCGTGCTCGGTTCGAACCACCCGGAGCCGAGCATGGAAGTCAGGGTTAACTGATGGGCTGCAGTCGGGTGATATGTGAGCTTGCCTTCGAAATCGGTATAACCGACCGCGAGGTAGTTCGCACCCCATTCGCGCAACAACGTTCCGATGTAACTCTTGCGCGCTGAAACGAGCCACGACGCTTTCTTGCCAATTGGTCCTTCATTGGTGGCGGCGAGTCCGGCCATCCCGAGATCCGCGCGCGTGAAGATGCGCTCCTGGCTGCCGTCGCGAGTGTGGATGTCCAGTACGGCTCCGGTACGCTCTCCATATTTGGCAGGGAAGCCGCCACTCATCAGTTCCACTGAATCGACCATGTCCGCATTGAAAAAGGTGACCGAACCATTCTGCTGAATATCGTCGGCAGTATGAAAAGGACTGGTCATCAACACGCCGTCTACGTAAACGCCAACATGCGAGAATCCAAAGCCGCGCAAAGCAAACTGCGCGTTGTAGTCGTCGGCGGTTGTAACGCCCGGAAGCGTTTGGACTGAACGGATGGGATCATCGACGATCACTGTCGCCAGGTTCTTCAACTCGGTGTTGTCGAGGGTGTTGGTTGACACGACACTGGGCTGAACGGGATCAAAGGGATCGGCAGTGACCGTGATCGTTTCTTTTGGCTTGGACGGCCTGCTGGCCCAGGTAGATTTCCGCTTCCACATCCCGATCTCCGCCAATGTGTAACGGGCTCTTGAGAAGCTGATATCCGACCGTGCTGACGTACAGCACGATGTCACCGGGTACCACTTCAGGAAAATTGAATGCGCCGGTTGCGTCCGTAACCGTTTCGAGCGATTGTTGGCGGATGGAAACGAGAGCCTTGGCGATGCCTTCTCCCGTTTTGGAATCAATAACCTTTCCACGCACGGCTATCTTCTGCCGGGCTTCTGGTACGCTCTGCGCGACTGGTTGCGATTGGGCGTAAAGCAAGCTGTTACTTGCTAGCACAAGGATGATGACGAAGATTAGCCTCAGACTGCGATAAACGTGCAATTTGCGATTCAGCGTTCTCATAGTTTCCACTTCTGCGCCGCGGAGGAGCGTGCGCCAGGGCAGAATCGCGCAACCTCGAGGGAGCAAACAATGGAAGCCGTGTGACACGTAGGCGATTTCGAAGTGACCTGCGTGTGTCAGGGACTGCACAACGCCGCGTGACTGCGGCACTTACGCCATAAGTCGGCTCTCGCTAGAATTTCCGCCCAAGGAGGCGAGCGTGCCGGCTGATATCCCTGCTCGAACTCCGACGCCGCCAAAGGCGATTTACCGTTTTGGGGAATTCGAACTACGTTCGGAAAGCGGAGAGCTCTTTCGCGATGGCGTTCGGCTGCGTCTGCAGGAGCAGTCTGTCCAGGTGCTGCTGGCGCTTGTGGAGAATCCTGGTGGAGTCGTTACCCGCGAAGAGTTGCACCAGCGCCTTTGGCCGGAAGGCACGTATGTCGACTTCGAACGAAGCCTGAATGCCGCAATCAAGCGATTGCGCGCCGCGCTTGGAGATGACGCCGACAATCCTCGCTATATAGAGACCTTGCCCAGACGTGGATACCGTTTGAGCGTAGAAGTGTCGGTTGAAAGCACACCGCAAACCCTACTGGCCCCCAGCATTGCGACCCTCATGCAAGGCGATTCGCCCGCCCAGCCTGTTCGAAAACCCGTTCGCCTGGGCGTCATCGTAACCGTACTGTGGGTCTTGATCGCAGCAGCGGCGAGCGTACTGATTCTGTACCGGCACTCAACTGCGTTGTTCGGCACCGGCGGATCGGCCGCAGTCCCGGCCCCTCCCAAGAACGGCGAGGCCTACGAACTCTATCTGAGAAGCCTGGCTTACAAACCCGAATTTCCAGCGAATGGGCACGCGATCACGCTACTGGAGAAGTCGGTTGCGCTCGATTCAAACTCGGCCAGATCGTGGTATGAGCTTGCGCGACGTTATAACGCTCAGTACGTTTTCTGCGCGCCCGGAGAGGGCTTGTTTCCGCGCGCACGCGAAGCGAACCGGCATGCGCTGGAACTCGCTCCAGACTTTTCGCTGGCCAGAGTGCAAAAAGTTATGCTCGATGTTGAAGGAGGCGAGGTCATTCCCGCATACCGCACAGCTCTGGCAATGACCCGCGCACACCCACGCGATGCCTCCTCACACTTT
>CAZBCQ010000022.1:0-1530 GCA_964490255.1 uncultured Terriglobales bacterium
AAATCCTACCCGGAGCCAACGCATTCATGCACCAGCGCTTCGTCGTACTTGTGACCTTGCTGCTTGCAACGGTTTCGCTCACAGCACAAACTCTTAACCCAGTGCCTGCCCGCCGCGCGGCTAACCTGCGTCACGGGATTAATGCCAGTGAGTGGTTCGCGCAGGTTTACTCAGGCAAATACGATCCTTCGCATTTCGATAGCTATATCACGGCCGATGACATTGCCCGTATGAAGCAGATGGGCTTCGACCACGTTCGCCTCAGCATCAATCCGGCACCGATGTTCCACAACGGCAGCGCGGACCATCTTCCGCCGGATTATCTCGCGTACATCGATAAGGCAATCAACATCATGTTGCAGAATAATCTGGCGGTCATTGTCGACCTGCATCCGGAGAGTGACTTCAAGCGCCGCCTGACAAACGATCCGGCTTTCCCAGATCAGTTTGCCGATTTCTGGCGCGCGCTCGCGAAGCACTACTCGAAGCTGGATCCAAACCTGGTGTTCTTTGAGGTGATGAACGAACCCGAGGTCGAGGACACCTACAAATGGCAGGGTCTACAGGCGAAGTTCGCCGCCGCCATTCGGCAGGGCGCCCCACAGCACACCATCATTGTCGCCGGAGCGCGCTGGTCGTCCGTTGATGAGCTGCTGATGATGCAGCCGCTTTCCGATCCAAACGTCATCTACAACTTTCATTTCTACACGCCCCACAACTTCACGCACCAGGGTGCAACCTGGTCGGGCAATTTGCAGCATTATCTGACGCAGCGTGTGCCGTATCCTTCTAGGCCCTCGGATGCGGTCGGACTCGAGCAGCAAGTACCAACTGAGTTGGACAAGCTGTGGATCAGCCGCTATGCCTACGATCAGTGGAATGCCGCGCGTATCGAGTCCGAGATCTCTTTGGCTGCCGAATGGGCGAAGCAGCGAGGCCTGGTTCTCACCTGCAATGAGTTCGGTGTGTACCGTCCTTATGCCGACCCTAACGACCGCGCTACATGGCTGCACGATGTGCGTACGATCCTGGAGAAGTACGGCATCGGCTGGACAATGTGGGATTACCGCGGCGGCTTTGGCGTTGTCACGAAGGACGATAAAGGCAAGTCCGTGCCGGATCCAGTCACGCTCAAAGCTTTAGGATTGAGGTGATACGTACGACTCGCTCAGCCGAGTCGAGTGACAATCATCTCATCGCCGTCTGCAGCCGCCCCCGGGGCGCCGAAGGAACTTTTTACGCTCGAGATTTCCACAGCGTTCCCGGTACTCTCCTAAAGCTAGCCTCTGCACTCTCGAACGCTGATTACGGCTGGCGCCTCGATTGCTCTATTATGAGATGACCTGGAGGTTACGTCGTGACACTTGCAAACACTGCCTCAAGTGCTACTCACAAGGAAGTTGTGGTCGATCCTGTTCTACCCGACCAGGGCGGCCGGATGACGCAATCTGATCCACCGGCGGGGATTTTGACCAGGGAAGAGTACGTGCGAGTTCGCGCATACCAGATCTATGAGTCGCGCGGTCGTAC
>CAZBCQ010000022.1:1630-29682 GCA_964490255.1 uncultured Terriglobales bacterium
GAAACGCACTCCAGGACTGGTTAATGGCAGAATCCGAGCTGAATGGTTCTGAACTACCCTTGGCTGCGTAATGAGCAAGATCGAAGATCGACGATTGATCACGGTTGAACTAGTCACCGGGAGTCTGGGCCCCGAGCTAGTTGAACGTGGTCGCGGTTTGGTTGAGCTGAATCTATCGTGCTGCGGTACTCGACGATCGCAGCGGCCGATAGATATCTGTCGCTGTTCCGTGTAGCACTTCGGCTGCGCCCATCAGCGTTTCCGATAACGTGGGATGCGGATGGATAGTCAGCGCGAGATCGGTCGCATTAGCGCCCATCTCGATCGCCAGCACACCTTCGGAGATCATGTCGCCTGCGTTAGGCCCGCAGATGCCGACGCCCAGAACGCGTTCGGTCTGTGGATCAACAATGATCTTGGTGACACCTTCGGTGCGGTCGATCGCCATGGCACGTCCAGACGCAGCCCATGGATAGCGCGCGACTTTGATCTCGCGCCCTTGCGCCTGCGCATCGGCTTCGGTCAGGCCGCACCAGGCAATCTCGGGATCCGTAAAGACGACCGCGGGAATGGCCTTCGGCTCCCATGCGACTTTGTGTCCGGCAATGTGCTCGATCGCAAGCCGGCCTTCATGAGTGGCCTTGTGCGCGAGCATTGGTTCCCCCGCTACGTCGCCGATGGCATAGATGACGGGATCTTGCGTACGGCGCTGCGCGTCGACTTCGATGAAGCCCTTTGTTGTTTTCGTAACTCTGGTCTTTTCCAGTCCGGCGATCTCGGAGTTGGGCCGGCGTCCGATGGAAACGAGAACTTTCTCGAAGACCTGCTCGGAAGGCTCGCCTTCCTTGGGCTTGAACTGAACGCGAATTCCGTCCGCCTCTTCTTTCAGTCCGGCGACTGTGGTGTTCAGCATGATCGATGCGAAGATTTTTTCCAGCCGCTTGGCGAGCGGATTGACCAGGTCGCGATCGGCTCCGGGTAGCAGGCCGGGAAGCATTTCGACAACAGACACTTTCGTTCCGAGCGAGGCATAAACAGTTCCGAGTTCCAGTCCGATGTAGCCGCCGCCCACGACAAGCAGGCTCTTTGGGATGTTTTGCAGCGCGAGGCCGCCGGTCGAATCGAGAATGCGCGGGCTATTGATCTGGAATGCCGGAATGGACGCAGGCCGCGAGCCAGTGGCGATCACAATGTTGTCGAACGAAAGTGTCTGCTCGCCGCCAGCGACGAGTGCGACCTTCAGCGTATTCGAGTTGACGAACTCGGCGCGCCCCCGCAGATACGTAACTTTGCGCTGCTTCGCCAGTTGTCCGAGACCGCCGGTGAGTTTCTTCACGACCCCGTCTTTGAACCCGCGCAGGCGGTCGAGATCGATCTTCGGCTGGCCGTACTCGATGCCCCAGGCTTTCGCGTGATCGGCCTCGTTCACCAGCGCAGCAACGTGCAACAGGGCCTTCGACGGAATGCAGCCCACGTAGAGGCAGACGCCACCGGGATTCTCGCGTTCGTCGATCAGGGTCGCTTGCATGCCGAGATCGGCGGCAAGGAATGCGGCGGCATATCCACCAGGACCGCCGCCAATCACTGCAATATTTTTGCTCAAGGAGATGAATGCCTTTCTATGTCAGACCGAGTTCAACGAGCAGCGCGCCTCAGCCCTGCAGCGATAGCAGGAATGGCTGCTCGAAGGCTTCGCACAGCCAGCGCAGGAAGCGCGCCGCATCGGCGCCGTCGATCATGCGATGGTCGTACGAAAGCGAGAGCGGCAGCATGAGCCGCGGCTCGAACTTGCCGACGCTATACACCGGCTCCCAATTGGCGCGCATCATGCCGAGGATTGCGACTTCGGGCGAATTGATGATCGGAGTGAACGAAGTGCCTCCGATGCCGCCCAGGTTGGTGATGGTGAAAACACCACCTTCCATGTCCTCGGCCTTCAGCTTGCGATCTCGCGCCTTGGCACCGAGCTGGGACAGCTCGACCGCTAACTCGACGATGTTTTTCTGATCCACATTACGGATCACTGGAACCAGCAAGCCGCGCTCGGTATCGACGGCAACGCCAACGTGTATGTATTGCTTGTAGACGACTTCTTCTTTGGCGGTATCGATGCTCGCTGCGAACTGAGGAAACTTCTTCAGCGCCGACGCAACGATCTTCAACGCGATCGCCGTCATGGTCAGCTTGCCACCGGCTTTCGCCACACTGTCTGAATACTGCTTGCGCAACTGCTCCAATTCGGTGATGTCCGCCTTGTCGTTGTTGGTGACGTGCGGGATCGTCCATGCACGCTGCATGTTCTCGGCGGTCTTTCGGCGGATGCCCGTCATGGGCTTGTATTCCACCGGACCCCACTTCGAGAAATCGGGCAGCGGCACAGGCGCGATCAGGCCAGCCGGAGCAGTGCGCTGCTCCATGTGACGGCGGCGCGAATGCGCCTTCACGTCGTCCATGGTGATGCGGCCATCGGGTCCGCTCCCGTGGACTTCGGTGATGTCGACACCAATTTCGCGCGCAAGGCGGCGAACCGAAGGCGATGCCGGAACATCGGCAAGCGAGCGCCCGGTCGTCGATGGAACGAACGGAGCTTCTGTCGAAGCAGGCGGAATGCTCGGCAACGGCGCAGCAACCGGAGCAGGTTGTTGCGGTGCGGGTGCTGGTTGGGCGACGGCAGCAGGCTCTGGCGTTGCCACTTGTTGCGTCTGCGCGGGAGCTGAGGCTCCGGAGTCTTCGACTGTGAAGATCAGTTGGCCGACTTTGATCTTCTGGCCGGGCTGCACATGCACTTGCTTCACGACTCCCGCAATCGGAGACGGAACTTCAATCGCGGCTTTATCGGTTTCAATTTCGAGCAGAGCCTGGTCTTTGGAAATCGTCTCGCCAGCTTTCACGAGAACTTTCAGTAGGTCACCGCCGGTGACGTTTTCGCCTAACTCGGGCAACTTCACTTCGGTCGTACGCGATCCGCTGGTCGCTGCCGGAGCAGGTTTCGCCTGCTGGCCATTTGCTGGAGCTGGAGTTGGAGCTGTCGCCGTACGAGTTTCAATTCCCTTCTCGAGCGGCTGCTCTTTCGGCGGACGTGCGCCCTGGCCAATTCCGGCGGCAATTGTTTCGGGAGCGCGTTGGGGCTCCGGCGGTTTGGCGCCGTTCTCGTCGAGCGAAACGATCACCTGGCCCACTTTCAGCTTCTGGCCCTCTTTAACATGGATCTGGCGCACGACACCGCTGGTCGGGGATGGAACCTCAATGGCGGCCTTATCGGTCTCGAGTTCGAGAAGAGCCTGATCTTTATTGATCTTCTCGCCGACTTTCACGAGGACCTTGAGCAGATCGCCAGAGCTGATGTTCTCCCCCAATTCCGGGAGTTTCACTTCAATGCTCATTATTCTTCCTTCTCCTAGGCATGAAGCGGATCGGGCTTTTCAGGGTTGATTTCCAGATCCTTAATGGCCTGCTGCACGACTTCCGGTTTGATCTTGCCTTCCTTGGCAAGCGCCGAAAGCGTGCGCAGCGTGACGAAGCGGGCATCCACTTCGAAAAAGTCACGCAGCGAGGCACGGTTTTCACTGCGGCCGAAGCCGTCGGTTCCGAGTGCGTTCAGCGTACGCGGCATCCAGCGCGCGATGGAAAGGGGCAACGTCTTCACGTAATCCGATGCGGCGACCAGAACCCCCGGCGCATTCTGCAAAGCTTGCGCCACGTAAGGCACGCGTTGCGCTTGCGTCGGATGCAGCATGTTCCAGCGTTCAGTAGAGATTGCGTCTTTGTACAGCTCTTTGTAGCTGGTGATGCTCCAGACGTCAGCAGCAACGCCGTACTTGTCGCCGAGAATCTGCTGGGCCTTGATCACTTCCGGCAGGATCGCTCCGCTGCCGAAGAGCTGCGCCTGCGCGGTTGCGTTCTTCAGCGGCGACTGGCTGAAACGATACATGCCCTTCAGAATGCCATCACGAACGCCTGCGGGCATCGGGGGATGCTCGTAGTTCTCGTTCATCACTGTGAGGTAATAGAAGATGTTCTCTTCTTTCTCATACATCCTCCGCAAACCCTCTTGAACGATGACCGAAAGTTCGTAGGCGAACGCTGGATCGTAGGCCATGACGGTTGGATACGCGTACGCGAACAGCTGGCTGTTGCCGTCCTGGTGTTGTAAGCCTTCGCCGGCGAGGGTAGTGCGTCCGGCGGTTCCACCGAGCAGGAAGCCCTTGGCTCGAAGATCGCCGGCAGCCCAGATGAGATCGCCTACTCGCTGGAAACCGAACATCGAGTAGTAAATGAACATCGGGATGGTGTTAATGCCGTGCGTCGCGTACGCAGTGCCTGCGGCGATGAACGACGACATCGAACCAGCCTCGGTGATTCCCTCTTCGAGGATCTGGCCGTTCTTCGCTTCTTTGTAGTAGAGCAGCGTGTCGATGTCGACCGGTTGATAAAGCTGTCCGATGTGCGAATAGATTCCAACCTGGCGGAACAGGGCTTCCATTCCGAAGGTGCGGGCTTCGTCGGGAACAATCGGAACGATCAAATGACCGATGGTTTCATCGCGCAGCATCTTGGCGAGCATGCGAACGAAGACCATGGTGGTCGACGCCTTACGGCCTTCCGTGCCCTTGGAAAACTCGTCAAAGACCTCAGCCGGAACGCTGATTGGCCGGCTCTTTACGACACGCTTCGGCACAAATCCACCAAGTTCCGCGCGCCGTGCTTTCAGGTACTCCATCTCGGGGCTGTCCTCGGGAGGACGGTAGAACGGCAGGCTGGATATCTCGTCGTCGGAGATCGGAATGCCGAAGCGCGAACGGAAGGCACGCAGCTCTTCTTCATTCAGCTTCTTCTGCTGGTGCGTGATGTTCTTGCCTTCGCCGCCTTCGCCAAGTCCGTAGCCCTTGATGGTGCGAGCGAGAATGACCGTCGGTTGTCCCTTGTGCTCGACGGCTGCTTTGTAGGCAGCATAGACCTTTAGAGGATCGTGACCACCGAGGCGAAGCCGACGAATCTGGTCGTCGCTGAGGTGCCTCACCAGCTCCAGCAGCTGCGGATACTTCCCAAAGAAATGCTGGCGGATGTATGCGCCGGATTCAATCGATAGTTTCTGGAGTTCGCCGTCGACGAGTTCGTTCATACGGCGAACCAGCAGGCCGTCTCGATCTTTCTCGATCAGAGGATCCCAATCGGAACCCCAGATGACCTTGATCACGTTCCAACCGGCGCCGCGGAAGGCCGCTTCGAGTTCCTGAATGATGTTGCCGTTGCCGCGAACCGGACCGTCGAGGCGCTGCAGGTTGCAGTTGATGACGAAGATCAGGTTGTCGAGCTTTTCGCGCGAGGCCAGCGTGATCGCGCCCAGCGTTTCGGGTTCGTCGGTCTCGCCGTCACCGAGGAATGCCCAAACTTTGCGATCGGAAGGAGCCTTCAGGCCTCGATCTTCAAGGTAACGATTAAAGCGCGCCTGGTAGATCGACATGATTGGGCCAAGGCCCATCGAAACCGTGGGGAACTCCCAGAAATCAGGCATCAGCCACGGATGCGGATAAGAAGACAGTCCACCGCCGGGCTTCAACTCGCGACGGAAGTTTTCCAGCTTCTGAACCGGCAGGCGTCCGAGGAGAAACGCGCGCGAATAGACGCCAGGAGCAGCGTGGCCCTGGAAGTAGATGCTGTCCCCTTCGATTCCCTCGCCTTTGCCGCGGAAAAAGTGATTGAAGCCCACCTCGTACAACGTGGCGGCCGACGCGTAGGTAGAAATGTGGCCGCCGATACCTTCGCTCTCGCGATTAGCACGAACCACCATAGCTAGCGCGTTCCAACGGACAAGGCTCTTTATGCGGCGCTCAATCTCCTGGCTTCCAGGAAAGGGCGCTTGCTCGTCAACGGGGATGCTATTGATGTATGGAGTGGTGGCTGTGAACGGAAGATCGACACCAGCCTGCTTACAGTGAAGCTCCAACTGGCGGAGCAGGCTGACCGCCTGGTCCTTCCCGCGGTGGCGAAGGACGTAATCCATCGAGTCCAACCACTCGCGGCTTTCTACGACCTCAAGTCCGTCGTTTTCGACCTCTATTGCCATGTTTGCTTATCGCCTTTGGTCCACAATTCGGGTGATACAAGAATGTTAACAGATGAAGCTGTGAGGAATCTCACTGGGGGAGCGCTGCTGTTAACGAGCTAGTGCCGACCGTTCGTCTGACGTATTCAGCTGTGAGTGAATGGATGCTGAGGAAGCATTGAAAGGCGCAAAGTCATCATTCCTGTTCCACATCGGCGCGGGAAAACGGCTCACTCAGCATCTCCGTCATCGCAATTTCTTGGACTGGATCGCCGCCGGCGAGACCTTGAGACAAGACCATCTGGCGAGCGACGACGCGGAACTCCGAGAGCCGGGAGATAAACCACACTGCGCCGCCCATGCATGCCACGGCACCGATGGTGATGGTCAGCGGCGCGCCGAGGGGTTTAGCCAACGCGCCCGCGAACAGCGAACCAAACGGAGCCATTCCCATGAACATCATCGTGTAAACCGCCATGACGCGGCCGCGGAGATGATCGGGCACCATGGCCTGAATCAAGGTATTCGAGGATGTCATTTGCGACATCATGAAGAACCCGACCGGCACCAGAAGGGCGGCGGACCACCAGAAGGATCGCGACCATGCAAACGCGATCAGGAAGGCGCCAAAGCCCAGGGCGGAGATACCAATCTGGCGGCCCACTCCGCGCAGACCGGAACGCATGGCCAGGCTGAGAGCGCCAAGCAGAGCCCCAACACCGGTCGCGCCCATCAGAATGCCAAGCCCGTTCGCGCCGCGATGAAGAATCTGGTCGGCGAAGATCGGCATGAGGACCGCGTAGGGCATCGCCACCAGGCTAACCAACCCGAGCAAGAACATCAGATCACGGATGGGCGCCGCACTGCGAACGAAGCGAAAGCCTTCGATGATGTTGTCGAAAGCGGAGCCGGTTGAGATGCGCCGGGGCGAGTCGACCTTCATCAGCAAGAGGCCGGCAATCACGGCGATGTAACTTACGGCGTTCGCGAAAAAGCACCAGCCTTCGCCAATCTTGGCGACGAGAATGCCGGCGACGGCCGGACCAACGATGCGCGCCCCGTTGAACATGGATGAGTTCAAGGCGATGGCGTTCATCAGGTCTTCTTTGCCGACCATCTCGACCATGAAGGCCTGGCGGCCGGGGATATCGAAGGCGTTCACGATGCCAAGGAGAATCGCGAGGACAAAGACATGCCAGACCTGGATCAGGTGCGTGAGCGTGAGTCCCGCAAGGATGAAGGCGAGGATCATCGACGAGACCTGCGTGGCGATGACCAATTTGTGACGGCTCCAACGATCGGCCAACTCGCCCCCGAACGGAGCGGCCAGAAACGCAGGAATCTGGCTGGCGAAGCCGATTGCTCCCAATAGGATTGGAGAGTGGGTCATGCTGTAGACCAGCCAGGCCTGGGCGATGTTCTGCATCCAGGTGCCAATGAGCGAGATCAGCTGACCGCCGAAGAAGAGCTGGAAATTACGGTGGCGCAACGCACGAAACGTCGTGCGCCAACGGCTGGGGTTCGAGGATGGCAGACTGGGGTCTTCGGACATTCGCAAAAATTAACTACGGCTCTAAGTAGAGCACATGATGTCCGGTGCAGTCGGTCTGAACGGCGTTGTATAGGACGTGCAGGAAATCGAGACCATGCCGCGCGACAAAATAGATGCCAGCCACTTCCCTTTCCTGGAGCGTCTTTTCCGGATGCAAGGTGGCGGATAACAACTCGGCGTGACGTTTGATCTCTTCCGTCCGGCGTGCCTGGGCGCGGGCTGCACGGCCCTGGAGCTGCTCGATCTGGTATTGCATTTTGGCCTGCGCTTTTTCGGCTGCGTCCACAAGAGTGGGATCAAGCTGCTGAAGGTTCTCGCCAATGCGCTTCATGGAAGCGTCGACCTGTGCCGTAGCGTTTTCAAACTCACGGATCAACTCTTGGTCGAGCGTGCGTGCGGCCAGCACTTCGGACAGGTGATCGCTGCCGTGAAGAAGGTCGGTGAAGGACAGATGATACTTCCGGAGAAGATTTGCCTGGCGCGGCTCAACGATGGTGGCACTGTAGCGAGGAAGGGCCGGAGTTACCCGCCCGAGGATCTGCTGATATACGACTCCGACCTGTGCGAAGTAGGCGACCTCGGCGGCACCACCGATGTAGGCGAGATTCGGGAGCAGGAAGTCTTCCATCACCGGGCGGAGAAGCACATTGGCGCTGAAACGCTCCGGATGCTCGGCAACCTTGGATTTCATCTGGTCGGCAGAGAATTCATGCTTGCCATAGAAGAAGGTGCCGTCGTGGTGGCGAATCGGAAGACGCTGACCGTTTTCGAAGGCGAACAATAATGAGGAATTCGGTGTGACCTTGACCTGTTCCTCGTATCCTGCCCGCTCAAGGGCTTTGCCACGCTCCAGCAGTTCGTGATTGATCGCATCTGCGCGTTCGACTGCGGCGGTAAATACGGAACGCGCGATTTGATGGAGCTCGTCGTCCTTAGGATCGAGCAGAATGACGCCCCACTCGGCAAAGATTCGGGCAAATAGTTTGCCGAAAGCCGATCCGAAGTCTTCGCCGGGACGGTAACTTTCTTTCAGGATGTCGGTAACGGGAGATGGACCAATCAGGGTCGTGAGCTCGTCGATGACAGACGTGATTTCGTCGCCAAAGGTGATGCTTCCCACAGGCGCGTCCTCTTCACCGCTAGCTGCAGTCCGCAGTTGGTGAAGCGCACCATCAGCGCCAATAACGGAGGTGTGATTGATTTCCGCCAGATCGTGGTCCTCGGTTGCCAGCCAAAACACCGGGACACAGTTGATGCCCATTTCCGTGGCTTCAGCGGCGATTTTGACAGCCGAGATGGCCTTGAGAATGGCGAAAAGCGGGCCGCCAAAGAGTCCGACCTGCTGCCCGGTCACGACGGTGTAGGCGCCTGCTCGCAGGCGATCGAGATTCCCCAGCGTCTTCTCGGAAGAACCAAAAGCCCGATTCTGGCGTTCAAGCACGTTCGTTACTACCTGGCGGCGGGCCTTGTCATAGGAGATTGTGTCGGCTTCGGCGGCAATCCATTTACGAAAATGCGGGCTGTGTGGGTAAAAAGGCTTCAGGTTGGGCGAGTTCGCCAGAAAATCCAGAAAAAGGCGAGAGGTGTGGGGAATCTCAGAAAACGGGATACAGTCCGTGCGCACTAGCGTCCCCCCACAATCGCAAGGGCGCGGACAGGGCCGTGAAGGGAGCAAGCCGATTCCAGATTAGCGGTCACGCAAGTTGGATGTAGCCGGACGACGCTTGATGCAAGAAAACGGATCATCTCTGTCCCCAGGGTTCCCTGTTACCAAGTAGCGACGACCGGGAATCCTTGATGGTAGCTTACATGGGTGAAAAATCACCAGAGGGCGTTTGCTTGCGAAGGGATGTCTCAGAGATTTGAGAGGTAATCGAAGAGGCTGTTACCCATGGTTTTGGAAGCAGCACTCATGACAGCATTAACACTCGTCTGGAGACTCACCAATTGCGTTGCGGCCTCGGCAAGATCAGCCGCAGAAAGTGTGTTTTCGCGATTGCTGAGCTGGGTGCTCTCGTTTTGCAACACGGTACTGTTGGCCGTCAGCTGGTTCATAGCATTTCCGTAGAACACTCGCCGCGCCGAGAGTTCAGTGCGAGCTTGACTGACTGCGTTGGTCGCTGTGTCGATTCCGCTGTTGTTCTGGATCGCCTTAATCAGGTCCTGAAGGCTCTGGAAGACGTTCGCGGAAGGATTCAGGAAAAGATCGCTTCCCGACACGCTTGTCTGGATCTGGTAGCCGGAACTGATTTCTACCCTATTCGTTTCGTCATTTCCGACATAAGTTACGCCACTTGAGGAGTTGTTATCGGCTACGAACGGTTTGGCAGTGGTGGCGGTGCCGCCGAAGAGGAAGGTCCCTTGTGACGATGTGTTGGACAAGGAGAGGACCTGGTCGTGGATTCCCTGCAATTCCTGGGCGATGGCGGCGCGGTCCGAATCTGCGAGAGGGCCGTTGGCCGCATTGATGCCAAGCGTGGTGGCGCGTTGAAGAGCAATAACAACCGAATTGAGAGTCGAATCGGCTAACTGCAGGTTCGACTGCAAGTTGGTCGCATTTTTGGTGTAGGTATCGATCTGATCGCTTTGGGACAGGACTAGGACCAGCGATCCGGCGGCTGCTGGATCGTCCGAAGGCTTGGCTACGCGACGCCCCGATGCCATTTGCGCGAGAGTGGTGTTTTCCTCCTGCTGCAACCGGGAGAGCGACGCGATCAGGTCAGGGGTGTTATTGGGATTGACTCTCACGGCTTAACTCCGTCCGAGATTCACGGCAGTGTCGGTCAGGGAACTGATAACGTCGACCACGCGAGCGGCTGCTTCGAAGGCACGCTGATAGCGAAGAAGATTGCTGGCTTCCTCGTTGAGAGATACGCCCGAAACGGCGCCGCGCTGATCCTGCAATTGCTGGCTGACGAGATCGGAAGCCTTTTGCTCGGATTGCGCGTTGGCAATTTCTGAGCCTACTCGAAAGACCAGATTGCTGTAGAAGGAAACTGGCGTCGCTCCGCTGATAATGGGCTGATTCTGGAGGTCGATCAAGGACAGCAGGTTTCCGTTTCCGCCGGTCGCGACATCAGAACTGGCGGCGATTTGCGATGGGTTCGTGATGTTCACTTGCAGTGAGGCAGCCGTGCCTGTTTGAGCAGTGGGCTGAACAAAAAAGTCGAGACCGTTCTTTCCATTGAGATCAAACCCCCCGGTGTGAACAGCATTGACCTGGGTTGCTAAACCGTAGGCCAAGGTATCGAGCTCGGAAAGAATGCCGGGGATGCTGGCATCGCGAACGTTTACGAGACCCGCCAGTTGTCCGGATTGAATTTCAGAAGTCATGTTCTGTGCACCGGACATAACCTGAATGCGTCCACTCGAATCCGGCTGAGTGCTGAGCTGATAGTTCTGATTGCCAACGACCAGGGAAACTCCATTGGCGGTGGTCAGAGTAATACTGTTGTCAGTGCGGATCGAAGTGACGTCGATAATGCTTGCCAGTTGCTGGACGAGTTGATTCCGTTGGTCGGTGAAGGTCCCCGCCTCCGTGGAGTCGCTTGGGACGGCAGCGATTTTTCCGTTTAATTCTGCGATTTGCGAGGTTAACTGATTCACCTGCGAGACTGCCTGCGTGACTTGAGTATCGAGGTCTGATTGCTGCTTCTGCAGTTTTCCAGTAGTGACCTGAAAGACATTTGCCAGGTTCTGAGCCGCGGTGAGCACGCTCTGACGCAGCGAGATATTGGTTGGATCGATCGAGAGAGATGACAAACTGTTGAAGAACTGCGACATCTCCTGATCGAGGCCGCTTCCGTCGGAAGGAAATAGGGTCTCGACCTCGTTCAAGGCGTCGAGGGTGGCGCCCAGTTCTCCTTGTTGCTGCTGTTCTTCCTGAATGCGCAGTTCCAGTACATCATCGCGGATGCTCTGAAATCCGGTTAGTTCGACACCCGATCCAACCTGGACGTTGCCGGTGTAGGTGGGATCCGCTTCGACCAATACAGTTTGCTGGCGCGAAATTCCAACGGACGTGGTGATTGCGGCCACAACCATGTCAATCACGAGAAATGGGAGAAACAGCGCCGCGCCGATCTGAAAGCCTGCCTTGAGTTCAGAGATGATGTAGGCAGGAGCAACGATCCGCATCGGCAGTGCCTCCGGATTCGGGGGTGTGGGTTCGTGCGCCAATTCGATGAAGAGGGACAGATCTTTTTCACGTGCATAGCGCAGCATGAAATGACGCACCGGGTCAGATCCGCGATCAAGCGCCTCGAAAGGCCCGATCTTGCCATCCTGATAAGGAACAATTGACTGCTGATAGATGGCAGCTCCGACGGGCTGCATGAGAAACCATGTCAGAATCAGTGCCAAACCGATCAGCGTCTGGTTCGTAGGAGTGGTCTGTGTCCCGAGAGCTTGCCGCAGGAAGTGGAAGATCACCAGCAGACGCACGAACGGCGTCATGCATAGAAGCAGGGCTGGAATCAGTGTCAGGAGCGTAAGGAGTACGACGATTCCCCACGGCAGCGAGCCCTTCGCGCCCAGCCCCGACCAGGCGAGAGAATCTTCATGACGCACGAGCGCAAACGCGGGGCTGCTCGCCAAGAGCAAAAATCCAATAACTGATCTGCGGACGCGTTGAAGGCTCACGGTCATTGCGTCTGCTCATGTTCTAGTCGGGAGTTGCCGATGAAACGATCGGCGGGATCACGCCCGCCGATTTCCGTGAGTAGCCGGATGGACTGTGGCGTACTCCCGATCAGAAAACGCCGTTGGTCACACTCGACAAGCACTACGAATCGCCGTTCACCGAGCGAAAGAACTTCGGCGAGGCGAAGCTGTCGATTTCGCGGCCGAGCTACCCGAAATAGAGCCCGGACGATGCGTGCCAGCAAGCCTTGCGACGACAACCCAGTTTCAGCCAAGCTCATGTTGTTCAACTCCCGCTAATTCGGTAATGCGGACAGCCAGCCGATCGCCGACGACCTCGAATTCTGCCCACCCAATAAACCTTCCATTCACTCGCACTGGCACGTCTTTGCTCTGCACCCACTTGGTGTCGAGGATGGAATCTGCGTCGAGCTCAATCAGCTCGCGAACACGAATCTCCGGAATCGCCAGATCCAGCGTCAGTGTGCAGGGCAGATGCACCAGTTCGCCCCATTCGTCTTCCTCGTGTTGCGGATTGACGCTTTGCAACCGTGCCGGTTCGCTTTCTGCCATCGGTCACCGCTGGATGAGAAACTCCGTGAAATAGACATCGTGAATGCCAGCCTCGGGCAGCCGGTCCTGAAGTGTCTTCAACAGGTCGGATTTCAGCTTCGTTTTTCCGGGAGGCAGCAGTAGATCGTCCGACTTCGCTGAGGTAAGCACGCCAATGATCGCGTCTCGAGCGGCGGGAACCAGCAACTCGTTCGAAGAATCACGTCGGGAGTCATAATTTGGCTGAACGACGAGATCGATCCCAATTCGTAAAAACGAATGTGCCTCCGGGTCGCCGGCATTGAGAACGAAGGTTTCCAGGTGCACGACGCTCCTCCTCACCTTCTCTGGTGTCGATGTGCGCCTACATCCAGCCACTGATAAAAGGCTCAAGCCTGCAAAAGCGAGAATCCATATAGGTGTCGAGCGCAACTCGCACTCCTTTCAGCGAAGCAGGTCGCTCACACAAAAGCAATCGCCTTGCCGAATGGATTCGGCGAAACTAAACGGGCAAACTCGTAAGTTGTTCAGAAGAAGGAAGCGCGCGGGCTCTGCGCCAAGTACGGTGCTTACGATGATAAGAATTTCATTAGGCGAGGCTTAAGTTGGAGGTGTACGACCTCTTCGCCTGCCAGCATTTATAATCAAGTTCTTAGATGAGCTACCAGGTCCTTGCCAGAAAATACCGTCCGCAGAAGTTCTCCGATGTCATTGGGCAGGACCACGTGACCCGGACTCTGAAGAATGCGATTGAGCAGCAACGGATCGCTCACGGGTACATTTTCAGCGGCCATCGCGGCATCGGTAAAACGACCATCGCCAGAATCCTGGCAATGGCCCTGAACTGCCGGTCGAAAGATCATCCAGTGCCGGAACCGTGCGGCGTGTGTGAATCGTGCACGGAGATACGGGCGGGCAACGCTGTCGACGTAATCGAGATCGATGCGGCCACGAATCGTGGAATCGATGAGATTCGAGAGTTGCGTGATGCGGCGCGATATCGTCCGGCGCGCGATCGTTACAAGATTTGGATCCTCGACGAGGCGCACCAGATCACGGACGCGGCTTTCAATGCGCTGCTGAAGACGCTGGAGGAGCCTCCAGGGCACGTAATCTTCATGATGGCGACCACGCAGCCTGAGGACATACCGCAGACAATCCGGTCACGTTGCCAGCATTTCAGCTTTCATGCCGTGAGATTCGAAGAGATCGTAGGCCAGCTGGAATCGATTGCTAAAGCGGAGGGGATAGAGGCCGATCATAACGCACTGGCTCTTCTCGCAGAAGCCGGCGACGGATCGATGCGCGACGCGCTCTCGATCATGGATCAGGCGATCGCGTGTTGCGGCACTCGACTAACAGCAGAACTAGTCCGACAGTTGATCGGATCGGTGCCATCCGAGGTACTCGAAGATCTGATGAGCGCGGTCGAGCAGAACTCCAGCCAGGATGTGCTGAAGCTGGTAGATCGCTTGATGATCGAGGGTCAGAATCCAACTTATTTCGCAAAGCAACTCGCTCGATTCCTGCGCAATGCGGTGGTCGCGAAGGTTGCGGGCGCGGACACCACGCTTCTGCAGATTTCGCGAGACGAAGCCGAGCGCGTGGGGCGTGTGGCGGAGAAGTTTACAGAAGAAGATCTGACGCGTTTCCTGCAGATCATGCTCCGTACCCACAATGAACTCGGATACAAGCAGGAGCAGCGATTCCATCTTGAGCTCGGATTACTGCGGATGGTGCACGCGCAACGCCTATTGCCATTGGAACAGCTGCTGAGCGACGTGCCCGCGGCGAGCACGCCGCGACCACAGATGGCAAGTTCGGGGCAGCGCAGTTCCCTTCCTGATGCGGGGAATTCGCGCGCCGTTGAGCCCGCAGTAAGCCGGCCGGCGCGACCTTCGCCCTTCGAAGCAGACCTATCGCGGAAGCGCAACGAGCCAAGCAGTTCGATCGCGACGGAAACAGTCTCGGGGAGTTCCGCGCTCGCGGTGGGAACCGTGGCCGCAGCGGCTCCTGCCACGGCAATGGCAGAACCGGTCCCCAGCGCTGAATTATCTCTCGCCAAGCTACAAGCCGGCATTCTCACTGCCCTGGAAGAGGCGAGTCATCGAACTCCAGCAGAGCGACTGGAAGAGGGCGAGTGGAAGCTTCAAGGCACCGAGTTGGTCATTGCCGTTCCAGTCGGCGAGAAACTACTAGGCATGGTGTTCAGTCCCGAGGTCCGAAAGATCATCAATTCAGCTGCTGCGAACAGCGCCTGTGGCCCGGTGAAAGTCACGCTGCAAAGCAGTGGAATAGGGAATGGCAACGGCAACGTCGTTAAGGCTGCGCCCATCTCCCGGGCGGGCAATGGACTGGGTGCGCGGGCGCGGGCTTCTGAGGACCCAATCGTCAAGCGCATGCAGGAAAAGTTTGGGGCTGAGATTCGGACCGTGATCGATTATCGCGACAAGAAGTAGTTGTGGTGTGGGGGAATCAAAATGGGTGGATTTAATCCGCGGCAGCTTCAGGAATTGGTGTCGCAGGCTCGTGAGAAGTACGAAGAGATGCAGCAGAAGATGCAGGCGACAGTAGTTGAAGGATCGGCTGGTGGCGGCAGCGTCACCGTTCGGATGAACGGCACGAAGCAGTTGCTTTCAACCACCATCGATCCGGAAATCGTGAAGTCTGGCGATTTGGAAATGCTGCAGGATCTGGTGACGGCCGCGGTCAATGCCGCCAGTCAGAAGGTGGATGAGGAATTGAAGTCCACCATGGGTGGGATGCTGGGTGGATTTCAGATTCCAGGGATGGGTTTCTAATGAGCCGATTCGCCGAGCCCATGGCTCGACTGATTGAAGAATTCAAGAAGCTGCCTGGAATCGGAAGCAAGAGCGCGCAACGTCTCGCCTTTCACGTACTGCGCGCAAGCGACGAAGACGCGGAAGAACTGGCGGCAGCAATCCGCGACGTAAAAGCCAGCCTGCATCTGTGCTCGATCTGCAACAACATCACAGACGTCGATCCTTGCGTGTACTGCACGAGTGCGACTCGCAATCAGCGGCTGGTGTGTGTTGTGGAGGAACCGACGAACATCGGCGCGATCGAGAAATCGAAAAACTTTGGCGGCGTCTATCACGTGCTGCATGGATCGATTTCGCCATTGCAGGGGGTTGGTCCAGAACAGTTACGAACGACGAATCTCTTAAAGCGAATTGAAGCCGGTGAAGTGGATGAAGTAATTCTTGCCACCAATCCAACGGTCGAAGGCGAGGCTACGGCTGTCTACGTCTCTGGACTGGTGAAGCGCCCGGGCGTTCGCGTCACGCGTATTGCGACAGGAATTCCGGCTGGAAGCGACATCGAATACGCGGATGAGGTAACAATCCTGAAAGCGATGGAAGGGCGTCGCGAACTGTAGATTGCATTCGGCCACCGACTTGCAAGAGTTCCCGATTTGAATTCCGCAGAATAGCTGCAAGTACCTCTACTCCGCTGACAGCGCGCTGCTCCGGCAAACATACTGGTCTGCACGGGTTGTTTTGATTACGCGACCAGGGACCAGGAATGATTCCCTTCAAATGCAGTTCTCGCCGTGTAGTTTGCGGCACCCTCTTCGTTATTGTTTGCTCCACGGCCGTCATTGCCCAGGCTGGCCCAAGCGCTTCAACCCCAGCGCAGGTGCGGGCATTTCGAAAACAGGAAGCCGATTGGTTTCTGAAGGGACGCACGACGCGATCCGCCCGATCTTCGGCTGAGACGAGGGGATATGCGTTTAAGAGCGCGCGTTCGTTCGCGATGAAAGCACAATCCACCCTTGCACCAGTATCATCTGCGGATTCTTACATTGGGACGCAATGGACACCACTGGGACCTGCACCCACCATCTCGGCCGCGAGTGGAGCGGATCAGGACTACGGATTCGTCGCTGGACGTGCAACGGCGATTGTTGTGGATCAGGACGATCTCAGCGGAAACACGGTCTACGTGGGTGGCGCTACGGGCGGATTGTGGCGATCGACGAACGCCGCTGCAAGCAATGTAACGCAGGTTACATGGCAGCCGCTGATCGACAATGAGCCCACGCTGTCGGTCGGTTCTATCGCGCTTCAACCCGGTCATACAGGCGTGATTCTGGTTGGGACCGGAGAGCCCGACAGTTCTGTCGATTCCTACTACGGTCTCGGAATCCTGCGCAGCACAGATTCCGGCGCTCATTGGACTTTGATCAGCGCCGCCGACAACGGCGCAAACCAATTTCACGGATTAGCATTCGCGAAGATCGCTTTCAGTGCAGACAGTCCTAGCCTCGTGGTGGCCGCGGCTGCCTCGTCCAGTGAAGGTCTTGCGGTGGGAGCAGAGTCGCCAAACTACGCTGCCAAGCGCGGGCTCTACTACTCGACTGATGCAGGTGCGAGCTGGCACCTGGCTTCTGTGATCGATTCAGGAGCTAGCGGTCCGAGCAATGCGTCGGCAACTGCCGTCATTTACCACTCCGCCCAGCATAAGTTCTATGCGGCACTGCGCTTCCATGGCTTCTACAGTTCGAGCGACGGCATCAACTGGACGCGCTTACCGAATCAGCCACCATCGGCGACCTACGATCTTTCTGCCGCGAATTGTCCGAGTCAACCAGTTGCTCTGCCGAACAACTGTCCGCTGTATCGGGCAGAAATTGCGCAGGTCCCTGGACGTGACGAGATGTACGTTTGGTTTGTGGACGGACAAGACACACCTACTGACGAACGAATCTACTTGACTCGCGATGGTGGCAATAATTGGACCACCATTAATGTGGCTGGGATTAGAAACTGCGGCGATACAGAGGGCTGTGGCACGCAAGATGGAACGTACGCTCTGACACTCGCTGCGGTGCCAAGTAGCAACAGTGCCACCGACATTTACGCTGGATCAACGAATGTGTACAGGTGCCGGATGGATCCGGCCACGAATCCGACTTGCTCGGCCGCGAACAACGGATTTGTGAATCTTACGCACGCGTACGGATGTAGCCCGGTGGGCTCATTTTCCCATATGCATCCCGAGCAGCACGGCATGGCATTCTCGCAGGCAAACACCGCGACGATTTTCTTCGCGAATGATGGCGGTGTCTATCGCTCAACCAACAATTTCGGAACGACGATCACCGGACAATGCGGGACAACACCGTACGCGGTAGACAATTTGAATAGCACACTCGGGTCCATGGCACAGCTGATTTCGTTTTCAGCCGATGCAAACGATCCCAGCACCTTGCTCGGTTCTACATCCGGAAATGGGCTCTCAGCGACCTCATCGCCCACCAACGGAGCCACCGGCACGACGTGGCTCACCGTTGAAAATGGCAGTTACGGACCGATAGCAATCGATACGAGCGGCTGGTTCGCTTCTACTGCTGGAATATTCAATATTCAACGCTGTACAAAAGGAATTAACTGCGCTTCCGCGGACTGGCAAACGCTCATAGATCAGGCTCAGGTGCAAGGGGACGCCACCGGGCTCCGCTTCCCTTTTCTTATTGATCCGCAAAACACGTCGCAAATCATCGCGGGCACATGCCGGGTCTGGCGTGGCTCCAGCGGCGGCGGCTGGAGTTCATCGAATGCGCTCAGCGGGAAGCTGGATGGAACTGCTGGTGGGTCAGCCTGCTCCATGGACTCAACGGGCTTCGTGCGGTCACTGGCTGCCGGAGGATCCACAACTGGCGCCGGATCGCAGGTGATCTATGCGGGAACAGACGACGGGAGAGTCTGGGTTACTACGGACGCTGCTTCGGGACCGAGTTCCTGGCACGACGTATCGCCGATTCGGGGCGGGTTCCAGGATCCAGCGTGCGCAATCGGGGTTTCGTGTCCTTACCCGGTGTCCGCGCTTGCAATCGATCCGAGCGATGCAAGCGGACAAACGGCGTACGCGGTTGTGCTGGGATTTGGGATTGGGCACATTTGGCAGACAACATCGGCAGGCGTAAGTTGGACAGACATCAGCGGGAATCTACCTGATGCCCCCACAAATGCGGTGGTGGTTGATCCAAATACCGAACTCGTTTATGTCGGCACAGATGTCGCGGTATTCGCCGCTCAGCCGAATGGCGCCTCGACGTTGTGGAGCGAAGTCGGACCAGCGAGTGGAATAGGAGCACTTCCGAACGCTCCGGTCACGCAGTTAGTTTTGTCTAATCCAAGCAGCCAGCCACCCCGACTGCGAGCTGCCACGTATGGGCGGGGCGTTTGGGAGATGTCTTTACCCGGAAGTCTGTTTCCGGACTTCACGATTCAGATTACGAATACAAGCTTAGCTGTATATCCCAGTGCAACAGCCACTTTCCAAGGGACGCTCACGTCCCTGTATGGCTACGGCAAAACGGTTTCTCTCAGCTGTTATGCGGGTGGTGGCGCCGTGCCGCAGCAGTGCGGCAACAGCAGCAACTTCCAGCCCACAGGCGGAGGAACGAGCTTTGCGATGCCAGCCAGCAACGCCAACGTTGGCGACTTCTCATTTCAAATACAAGCGCGCGACTCATCGGGGCTTATACATAGCCAGGCGGTCGCGCTTCACGTCATGGATTTTTCGACCGCGACGCCCAATCCGGCTTCTCTCGCGCTTTCGCCGGGCGGCAATGGGAGCGTCAACGTGCTCGCGAGTTCGCTGGGCTCGTTCAACCAGAGAATCACAATAAGCTGCCCCGCTGCGGTGTCAGGCATTTCATGTGCCGGCACTAGTACCAATCTTGCTCCGGGCTCGGCGCAGAACATTCCGGTTACGATCAGCGTTTCATCGGCCGTAGCCGTCGGAAGCTATACGGTTGCTCTGCTGGCAGCGTCGGCTGACGGGTTGCAGACTAAAACCACAAACGCGGGGCTACAGGTGCTATCACCGACTCCGGACTTCTCTCTACAGCTGGCGAACCAATCACTCCCTGCAGTCAAGCGGGGCCGACTGGCAAGCACGACGCTCACGATCAGCTCACAAAACGGTTTTCACAGCGCGGTCAGCTTGTCGTGCACAGCTCCGCAGTCTCCACCTTCCTGCACGATCAACCCGGCGACCGTTAACATCTTGCCGTCACAGGCAACGGTTCAGATCGAGACGGCGGGAGCAGCCCCCGCAAACGTGAACTTCTCGATCATGGGAACGACGAGCGGCGGGAACGCGCATACGGTTTCAGTCGCTCTCCCGATCATCGCGTTTGGATTGGGCACAGTTACGTCGCCGCAAGCCGCAAGTGCCGCGGGCAGCGCAAACTTCAGTATTCAATTGGTTTCGCAGAACGGATACAGCGGGGCAGTACAAACCACTTGTGATGCGACGGCTCTCTCGCAAAATCAAACGTGCACGCTGTCTCCGAATAATCCGACGCTGACGGCGAACGGGACGACCACAGTTCAAGGGCAAATTGCAATTCCTCAAGGACAAACCCCCGGCAGCTACCAGATCAAGTTTTCAGCCGTAGATAGCACTTACTCTGCACTGAGCGTCACTCAGAATATGATCCTCACGGTGCAGGGACCACCGACCTTTCAGATCGCGCTGACTCCGGCCGCGTCCAGCGTGAATGCAGGTCAAACGACGTCGAACATCAGCGTGACTATAACTCCTCAGGCAGGGTTCACCGGGGCGGTCAACTTAAGCTGCTCTTCCCTTCCATCTGTTTCGACATGCACCTTCAATCCCGGTACGGTCACGGTAAGCGGAGCGCCTGTACAGGCCACAATGCAGATATCAACGACCGCAGTGCGCAGTGCGGAGATACACCGAGGGCCTCGCGGACTCAAGTATCTTGCTTTTGCTGTTGGTCTGCCGCTGGGACTGGTTCAGTTGTCGGCGAGTGTCGTAGTGCGGAAGATGAGGAGGCGAGGCGCGATCAGCGGTTTGGTTTTGCTTATCAGTCTGGCTGCGGCAATGATCGCTTGCGGTGGATCGGGAGGGGCTTCAAGCAGTCAACCGGCCCAGCCAATCCCAGGAACACCATCGGGAACGTTCACGGTGGTCGTGTCTGGAACTTCAGGCAACATTATCCAGACTGCGAATTTCACGCTTACGGTGAACTGAACAATCAAAGCTTTATGTCAGGCGCTATTGGGCAACCGGACGTCGTCGGCAGGATAAAGTCCGAAGCGAGTGAAATGGACATTCTTGGAGATACAGAACTCTCGTAGTTGCGCTTCAGGAATGGGGATTAACTCCTCGTCAGCGAGAACGATTTCACGGACCTGGAATTCTGTCGAGAGGCGCGCGAGATCATCGATCCGTCCCACAACGCGCTTTCCCCATACCCATCGTCCTACGTCGCGGCCGCCATTGGCGTCGATCAACCCAACACAATTTACTCGACTGGCGTTCATGAACTTCAACACGGTGGCGGCTCTTTCGCTCGTGCCGATCAGGAAGACACGCCTTTCCGCGTCTTCGGGAATGCCGCAGCAGAGGCGCACAAGCGTGCTGAACAACGAGAGCGAGTATCGCAACACGAGAAGCAGCGCAAATGACAGCAATACGTCTATCGCGAGTACAGAGCGCGAGTACGTCCCAAATCGTCCGAATGCAATGAGGAATGCGACTGCAACTGCTTCACCGATCAGCAGAGCTTCGCCCATTGCCACGATATCGCTGGCGGAGGCGCGCCACCAAGAGCGCTGATAAACCCTGAACTGCCATAAGAAAAAGAATTTGGCGCCTATCAGCAACGAGCAGGAGTAGAAGAACGCCATCCACTCCGCATACGGCACAGCCGAGCTGAACCGCAAGAAATATGCCAAGTAATACGACAGAAACAAGGCGACGGGATCGAGTACTAGCGCGAGAGTATCGCGCGTGATCAAGCGTTTGAGCAAACGGTTCTCGCCGCGGTAAGTATGCGACGTTGGTCCCTGATCTTGAAACAGGTGCACGCCGAAAACAAACAGGAACAATAACCAGAATCCGATGAGTCCAATGTTGTACGGGAGCCGGAAACGCTGCAAGAAGATGGCGATGGCTCCGGAGCCCAGCGAAATGCCGTACAGCAGCAAAACGGCACCGCGTTCATTTAGTCCAAGACGGACAAGTCGATGAGAGCTATGGTCGGTTCCACCTTGAGAAACGGGCTGACCTCGCAACCTGCGAGTGATCGAGACGAAGAAGGTATCGAAAATTGGTACCGTGCAGACGAGTACTGGAAGAAGAATGAAAGCTGGAACCCCAGAGATGTGCCTCGGTTGGGCCAGAATTGAAGTCCCGATTACAAATCCGATAAATAGGCTGCCGGTGTCACCCATGAAGATTCGTGCTGGATTGAAGTTGAAAACCAGAAACCCGGCCTGTGCGCCGCTCAGGATTCCGAGCAGTACAGCACCCTGAAGATTGTCCTGGGTCAGGTAGAGATACACGAGATACACTGACGATATGAGGCCAATGCCGGCCGCCAAACCATCCATGTTGTCGAGCAGATTGAAGGCGTTGGTCATGCCGACAATCCAGATGACGGCAAATAGTGCACCCATGACAGGAAAAGAGTGAAACGGCTGCACTATGCCAGCCAGCACGACGAGAATCGCGGCTCCTATCTGGACAACCAGCTTCGTGCGAGGAGGCAGGCGCCAGATGTCATCCGCGAAACCTAATAAGAACATCGACGAGGCAATCGCGATCAGCGACCACATCTCTGAGCCGCGAGTGACGGAGTTCGCTGCAATCAGAAGGACTACCGTCAGCCAGATCGGAACTCCCCCAAAAAGACACGGACGTCCTTTGTGCCATCTGTCAGTTCGCGGCTGCGAGGTCCAGTTGTTCTTCCGGCAGACACGGATAGTGATGGTGACCAGAATGATGGAAACTGCGAGAGCGAGAAGGGACCAAAGGAGAACTGTTTGCAAGGCAACTGCCTCAGTTAAAACGACACAGCATTTGCAATTATCCCTAGCTCGCAGCCGAGAGGATACTGGAGAAGGCAGGAGTCCCTACCTTTTCCATGGCGATGCTCTCCGCGACTGCTTCAACGATCTGCCGCAGATCCTTAGAGTTTGTGAACCCAATCGCGTGGCGAATTTTGGCCAGATCAGGTACTCGGCGAACCATGTCTTCGAAATCTGCGCCGTACGCTTCATCGTAGGATAAGTATTGAATCCGAGAGCTCGAGCCGGTTACTTCCAGTACGATTCGAGCCAAATCATTGATGGATACCTCTTCATCGCTTCCTACATTGAAAATGTTGCCCTCCGCTCCGGGCAGTTCGAGCAATTTGATGAGCGCATGAACTACGTCACCTACCCACGTGAAGCAGCGACTTTGAGTTCCATCTCCGTACACGGTGAGGGGATGTCCAGTTAAGGCTTGTGACACAAAACGAGGAAGAACCATTCCGTAAGCGCCGGTCTGACGCGGACCAACCGTGTTGAACAGGCGCACGATCACGGCTGGCAAATTCCTTTCGCGGTGATAAGCCAAAGCGAGGAATTCGTCGATTGCTTTCGAACATGCATAACTCCAGCGTCCTCGAACGGGTGGTCCCATTACCAGATCATCGTCTTCCCCGAACGGAAACTTCTCCGACTTCCCATACACTTCCGATGTGGATGTGATCAGGACCTTTTTCTTCTTCTTTGCCGCGGCTTGCAGGACCAACTCTGTCGCGCGAATATTCGTATCGAGCGTACGCACGGGTGATTCAACAATAAGACGCACTCCAACTGCGGCTGCGAGGTGAGCGACAGCGTCCGCTTCATCTACCAGTTCTGCCAGTACTGGCTTATTCATTACGCTGTCGATTATGTATCGAAATCTCTCGGACTCCTTAAGCTGCCGGATGTTAGCAATTGAACCGGTTGAGAGGTCGTCTAGAACTGTCACGCTGTCGCCACGCGCGATGAGCGCGTCTGCCAAATGTGAACCTATGAAACCGGCTCCACCCGTTATTAAAATTTGCACTCGAAAGCTCCCCTTGAGACTTCTGATGACTGCACGCGCTGCAGAGAATTCACTTCAGGCGATTGCCGCTGCACTATTCCAATGGATCACTGTCCCGATCTGTATCACTTCGAAAATCAAGAGTTTGCACTCTGTCCAGCCGAGTTCTTAGATGAGCACCGTGGAACTGGTGTAGCCCCATGAGGTCTACCAACACGAAGAGCATTTGATAACCCTTGCTGGGTTAGATTGATTGCCCTAACGAGTTCCTAAACAAAAAAATGCTCAAGATACCCGGCGTGACTTGTGGGAGAGCAGGTGCCCGTGTTCGGGAACTATCTTCTGAAGCTCACGTTTATTGTTTGCGACGCTCGGCTTATAGCCTTTCTGCATTGCTATCTCTGTGTAGAGCTTCTCCAGGTCATCGGTAAGCCGAACGTAGGAGTATCGACTGCGCACCCAATCGCGACCTGCTGACCCAGATCTTGCGACCTCTGAGGGATTCATGACATAGAAGCTGATTGCCTCGGCCAGGCTGCTTTCATCGAGCGTCGTCAACGTCCCGTTCTCGAAACGCAGACCTGATTTACAGGAAACACCAGGCCCGACCATCAGGTCCCGCACACCTCCTACATCGGTTGCAACTACGGGGCGTCCACTCGCCATCGCCTCCAAGATTGCAAGCGGTGTGCCCTCGTTGCGAGAGGTAAGCGCGAGCAGGTCGATATCCGCGTAGACGCGACGTGGATCGCGGCAAATACCGTACACGAAGATGCGGTCCGAGAGTCGCCGCGCTCGAATGGCCGCTTCAACATCGGGGCGAAGATTACCGTCTCCAACGATCACGAATCGAACATTCGGATGTCGCTCGCTCAAGATCCTTGCGACTTCTACGAACGCTAGAGGGTTCTTGATGTCGGTGAGGCGCCCGATCCATGCGACAAGAAAATATGCCTTCGTCAATCCCAGCTCGGACCGAAATTCACCTTGTGCGTTGGCGGTCAATGAGAGGTAACGGTCAATATCGAAACCCAGGGGAATACATGAGACCTTGTGGGCGGGTGCAATGCGGTATTTGCAGACAAGATCGTTTTTCTGTGAGTCGCTGATGGCAATGATGCGGTCGGTAAACCGTGCCAGGAACCGCTCGACGTTGACGAACGCTCGGGTTACAGGTGCGGAAAAATAGCCATCGAAGACGTGGCCATGGAATGTATGCACGCGAATAGGAACTCCGGCGAGAACCGCTGCAATTCTGCCTAGTGCGCCCGCCTTCGCGGTGTGCGTGTGGACTATGTCAGGACGATATCGACGAAACAGATTCACGAGCGTCACCAACGAACGCAAGTCGTGAGACCAGGAGATCCGTCGTGAGAGGCCGCTAATGCGAACCACGCTCACGCCTTGCTCACTGGCGAGATATTCGGCGCTTTGTTCGTCCGAAGGAACGTCACCCGCAAATAGCCATGCGTCGGCGCCGCGTGACTGGAACGCCTTTGTCATCAGGATCGCTTGCACCGCCGGACCACCGACGTTGAGGCGAGCGATGACGCGAGCGATCTTAAGCGCTGGCAAGATCGTATTCCTTAGTCGCTTTCGATCGAGCTTCGAGGCGCAGCCAGATTTCCAGCGTCAGCAACGTCCAGATCGCATCTGTCCAGAGCTCTTCGCCGGCAAGGAACTCATCGATCAATTTGGCTATTCGGCTTCGGTCGAGGTAGTTGTACACGAGAGCATTCGAGGAACTAAGTACATCACGCAGAAAGGGCTGCAAGTCTGAGAGCCAGGTTCCCAGAGGAACTCCAAAACCCTTCTTTCCCCTGGAATAGATTTCGGGAGGCAAATCGCTACGGAATGTTTCGCGAAGAATGTATTTCGTGGTTGCACCGCGTAGTTTGAAATCATCGGGCAACGCAGCAGCGAACTCGATCACGGCTGTGTCCATGAATGGCGAGCGCGCTTCCAAGGAATTCGCCATGCTGCACCGGTCTACTTTTACATGGAGATCGTTCACCAGGTAATCGTGGAAATTGCAGTGCAACAGTCGGCTTAGATCACTGCCTGCATCGGCTGTTCGATAGAGCTCTTCTCTGCTGGCAAGAATCGCGGAAACCGAATCAGAATCCGCGGACGAGGTGCACGAATCCCAAAGACCAGCCGAAAACAGTGGAAATAGCGACCAAAGCCGTAATGACGATGGCACCGCACGCGCAGCGCTCATCCGCATCAGATTCCGTGCATGTTTCGGGGAGAAGGGCTTCACCAGTGGCGCGAGTTTCCCCCCTGTGCCGAGCCAGGACTGCGGAATTCGTTCCGCCATGAGGGCCGCTCGAAAACGTTGATAGCCAGCGAAGAGTTCATCTCCCCCGTCACCAGTAAGCGCAACTGTGACATGCTCACGAGCGAACTTGGAGACCAGGTACGTCGGAATTGCCGAGGAATCAACAAACGGCTGATCGTGATACTTCACCAGCTCTTCCAACAACTCTACTGACTGAGGCCCCACGACACATTCGCGGTGTTCGGTCTTGTACCGATCCGCGACAAGCCGCGCGTACCGGCGCTCATCCCATTCCGCCCCCGCTGTAAATCCAACGCAGAACGTGTGTACAGGCCGGTCGCAGAGTTCAGACATGAGCGCTACGACAACAGAGGAATCGATGCCCCCACTCAGGAAAGCGCCGACCGGCACATCGGCAACCAGGCGCCGTGCTATCGCGGCCTTCAATAGATACCTGAGTTCTTCCTTAGCGCGCGCTAACGAGATTCGTTTCGGATGGAACTTCAGATTCCAGTATTTCGAAAATGTTCTACGACCGTTCTGATCAATTAAGAGGACGGTAGCGGGATCGAGCTGACAAACATTTCGATACAACGTTCGAGGAGTTGGAATATATCCGAGGGCCAAAAACTCAGGCAGATATTCATCGCATAACTCGCGTGGAACACCGACGGCGGCGAACAGGGCCTTGATTTCGGATCCGAACACGATCTGTTTTTCGGAGATGTAGTAGAACAGCGGTTTCTTGCCAGTGCGGTCACGGGCGAGAAGCAGACGAGCATTGCGATCGTCCCATATCGCGAGCGCGAACATTCCATCCAACTTAGAGATGCACTCCGGTCCGAACTCCTCATAGAGGTGGACAATGACTTCGGTGTCCGAATGAGAGACAAATTGATGTCCGCGTTTTACCAGGTCGGCCCGTAGCTCGCGGAAGTTGTAGATTTCGCCGTTCAGCACAACGGCAACCGAACGATCCTCGTTCCACATCGGTTGATGACCGTTGGCGGATAGATCCAAAATGCTGAGACGCGTGTTGGCCAATCCGACGGAACCGCGGTGCATCCAGCCGCGGTCATCGGGACCGCGATGGTTCAAGAGATGGCACATCTGTCGCGGTTCTACTTCTGCAACCGGCTTACCGTTGAACCGATAAATCCCAGCGATTCCACACATACGTGATTTGCGTTTCTACGCAGCCATGCGGCTACGAATCAAAGCGGCTCTAGCTCCAATGCTGTTGACGGTGTGTGTCCACAAAAAGGCCAGCATTCGACAATCTTCGGCGTGCGGCAATAGGAGTCGAATAGCGGGTACACCATTCGAGCTGCAATACAATCTGATCGAAATGACCGAATTCAGGATGTAGGCTGCGGAAACCAGCACTGCGGCTCCCTTTATGCCGTAGTGAGGAATTACGAGTAGACCGACCAGGGTTTGCACAATCAGCGTAGCCAAAGCCGGGTAGAAGGCATCGAGAGGACGTCCGCGACCTGTGAAATCGGCGCTCAGAATCTTGAACAGCGTAGCGAAGACGGTTCCTGGGAATAGCAACCAAAGAACCGGAACAGAAGCTGTGAATGCCGGCAACACAATTGGGATTAGCAACGCGCTGCTGGAAAAAAGTACAAGGCCGAGAAGCGTGTTCAGTGCCAGGCATGCACGACAAAACGCCGGCGTCACGCGGCGCGCGTGTTCAGCCGAGCACCCCGCTATATACGGCAGAAGCACCGGTCCTACTGCATAAGGAACATACCACAGCAACTCTGCAATGGTGACTGCTACCGAATAGACACCCACGTCACGAATGGCAAGCAAGTAGCCTACGAGCAGGACGTCTACCCGGTGTTGAAGGAATTGCGTCACAGATGCAAGCTGAGAGCGAAATCCAAAGCCAAATGCTGCTCGAAGGAATTTACGAGTCGAGCCCAGCAGCCTTGCTCCACTGGAGATGAGCGTCTTCGCAGCTGGAATTGTCGGCAGCACATTGCTGATTAACCACAGAAGCGCGATTTCCCTCACCGCCGTCGAAGATCTGAACAGCAGGCTTACAAGAAAAATTGAAAACAGTGCAGGTTGTAGCACCCGATAGAAGTTGTAGCCGCTTGTCCGCTGCT
>CAZBCQ010000022.1:29782-36257 GCA_964490255.1 uncultured Terriglobales bacterium
GAAAACAGTGCAGGTTGTAGCACCCGATAGAAGTTGTAGCCGCTTGTCCGCTGCTGCCCGAGGCAGAAGTAGCCTGCATGAAAGGCGATGATCAGACCGGGAACGGCGAGCACAGAAATGAGCGCCAGACCCGGCGTCATACCGGCAGGGATGATCTTGGGCAGCCACGGCCAGAATATCAGGCAGCCTAACACTGGAATCAGCCCCAAAAGAAGGCTAGGCAACAGGTTTGCTGATGCGATTTCCTGCTGGGTGAACTCTGAATGGCTGCGCAGATAAAAGACCGAAGCTGGACCAAGACCACCTTGAAGAATCGTGAAGCCCAGTGATGAAATTACCTGGAGCAGGAAGACGAGCCCCTTCCCTTCACGACTCAACAGCCTGGCTACTAGGAAATTGTTGGTGAGTCCGCAGACAAGCATCAGCACTTGCGCGGCAAAAACCCAGGCAGAGCTCTTCACCAAGGTTCTGGCAGTCGAACGATCGCTCACAGCCAATCGCTCCGGCTGTTGCATCACGTCCTGCGCGACGGCTGCTATCAAGCTCTCCTCACGAATCGGAGTGACCTTCAAGCTGCGTGCTCCTGGACCGGTTGCTCTGGCGTGACGTGTGTGGAGGACGGTGGCACAAAACGACCATGAAGATGGTCTCGCAGCGTGGCCGAGGAGATACGCACCGGTCCGCGAGCATCACGCATAGAGCGCCAAAGACGTACGGCATCGCGCTTCGCCTTGAGTGCGTGCACCGGGTGGCCGCGAAGTGTCCAACGAATCAGTTGAAAGAGTACATACACGAAGTGCGCGGGTGCATACCTGACAAGCTCCCGAGAGGACAGGTTGCGGAGGAGCGCCAGTTCCATATTGCGCTGGATATAGTAGCGACGTAGACCTGGCATCTTGGAACCGGTGCCCACCTGCTTATGCACAACGGTCGCGTCCGGAACAAACGCACACCTGTACCCAGCCAGTCGCGCGCGTAAAGCGAAATCTACATCTTCGCAATACGCGAAGAAGCGTGAGTCGAACAAGCCGATGTCTTCGATAACTGATCGATGAACAAGCATTGCTCCTCCCGAGGCGCCGAAGACCTCGGTGATATTCTTGTGCATCTCCGGATCGGAGCCCGGGCTCAGCTGAATCTGGCGTAACGTGGGAGCGATCACCGCGATTCCGACATTGTCGATCTTACGGTCGGATGCGCGGATCATCTTGCAGGCAAAAATCCGATACTCTGAATTGTTCACCGCTGCTCTGCGAAGTCCATCGAGAAAATCATCTGACGCGACCGTATCGTTATTCAGCAGCAGCAGCCAATCTCCTTTAGCCCGCTGCGCACCGATATTGTTTGCGGCGGCGAATCCAAGATTCGTCTCGAGCCGCTCGTAGACGATCCTCGAATCATTCATCGACAGAACGCCAGCCTCGGTTGCATCGGAGGACCCGTTATCGACGATGATGATTTCGTCGGCTGATTGTAGCTGTGGAAGCACACTGCGGAGACACGGCTCCAAATGATGCCAACCGTTGTAAGTGACGATGATGAGACTGATGGATGATGACACGGGGTTACGAGAAATGCGCGAGAGTTGATTGCAGCTGCGCGGTTGCTACTTTACCAACCGCAGCACGCATTCTTCGCCCGAATGGCGATGAAAGAAATGAGTGCATGCTGCCGCATATTGAAGCGCTGCAATCGCAACCATCCGCGGAACACGCGACAGCAATCCCTCTATCTTTTGCTGCTCACGCATGATGCGCAAGCTCCAGCCGCATATCAATTCTGCGTTCGCGGCGGTAGTCCACACCTCTCTGTGTGTGGCTGGGATCTTCTGCACAAGGTGCAGGAGATTACGCGCATTGAACACGTGCAGGTGCCGAGGAGGCTCGAGTCCGCGCCAACTGCTTCGAAACGTACGGTGCCCAAAGCTCTCCGCATTGGGCGTTACGGCGATGAAAGTGCCCCCTGGTCTCAGCACGCGGAAGCACTCGGCGACGAGCGTTTGAGGTTCGTGTACGTGCTCAAGCACATGATTCATGATCACAGCGTCGAACCGGTCAACTGGATAATGCAGGTCTTGAAGCTCACCATGTCGCACGGTGGCACACTGTTTGCTCGACGCGATTGTTACGGCTTTTTCATCTACTTCCACTCCTTCTACGGTCCAACCAGCGTCGTGAAACAAGGCGAGCCGTGTTCCATCTCCACATCCCACTTCGAGCAATCGCCCCGGCTTGGCGTGCTCGAGGTACATGTATTTCAATTCGCGCCGTTCGCGGGCTATCGGCGTGAGGGTCAGCGTAGATTCGTAAATCTTGTATGCCAACCGTTTAAATCGGTTTCGAGATGCATCGCCCTCAGGCCCATCACGGTGGGTATAGTAGTTGCTGTAGGCCTTCCACAGTTCCGATTTCAAGGGCATCGGATCGAGCCAGATTAGGCCACAACCCTGATCCGAGCAGCGCCGTATCTCCCACGTCCCCTCTACTCCGAAGAGACCATCTTCGACACTTCGATATAGGAGATCGCCCTTACTTCCGCATAATGCACACTTCTCCACACGCTCACACTCGATGTGCGACCAAGGCCGACTCTGGGTGAGAGCGCTCATCCTGCAGTCTCTGGCAGCACCGTCGGGAGCAAGAATTGATAATTCCGCTTCACCAACACGTACAGAAGCAACATGAACAGGACCATGGATACAGCGGTCATCGAGACGAACATGCTCGACATCACGAAGGCGCACATACCCGCAAATAGACCTCGCCCGCCAGGAACCTTCCGCTTCGCCAGACGATAACTTCGTGTCAGGATCGTAATCACGAGGGCACAGAAGACGATCATGCCGGGAACGCCCAATTCAGCGCCGATCTGCAAGAACGTGTTCTCAGCAGTAAGTTCCCCGTAGCCTTCTTTCGGCAGATCGGGGGCAATTTCCGACAAGAAATACGTCTGATATTCACCAGTACCTATGCCGACGACCGGATGTTCGAGGATGACAAGAGCAGTGCGGTAGTACTTGAGCACTCGAATGGCGCCCGTCAAGTCAGCCGCCGAGCCAGTCTGCGCAAGGCGATTCTCAAGCCAATCGGTAGAGAACAAAGTGACCACGATGGTCGCAACCATTGCAACAACCACGATCTTCTTAATGTTCTTGCCAGCCAGTGCGAACAACCCAACGGCCGCGCCCGCCATACCAGTGCGAGAAGAAGTGAGTAGTAGAGCTAGTGAGATTAAGAACAGACAAATCGCATACGCGAACCGATGTGGGAAGTCCTTATGCAGTACTCGATCCAAAATGAACGGGACAAAGAATGCGCAGAATGCTGACAAGAAGATGGGGTTCGAAAACACCGAGTAGATGCGAAACGAATCAGAGTCCGCGTTAAGAGTCAGGTCAGCGCCCCATGGAAATGACTTCGCGCTCGCCAGTGGTCCGATCAGGTGCTGATAAATCCCTACAAACGCGAGCACGGCCGCAAGCAGAACCATGAAGAATTCAAGCTCATGCAGGTCCAAGCGGTTTCGTATGAGCTGGGAAAAACAAACGTATGCAAGCGCATATTCGCCATAGCGGGCGGCACTTTTCAATGCTGCCGTGCTGTCGCCATGACCGGCCATCACCCACAAAACGGATAGGCCGATCAGCAACAACATGCCTAATAGAAAAACGTCCTGCCAATCCGGATGCCGTAATTGCTTCAGCAGCTGTACCGGTTTGTCACGTAGGATGACACGCAGCGCGATCGCAACGAGCGCAATCTCGGTGACCGCTACTGACCCATCCTCGAGACGAGTGGCTTCGAACAGGAAGGCGGCCGAGACCACTGCAAAACTAGCCAGCCGCCAGTCCGCAAAAATCATGGCGACATAGACAATCGACCAGAACACCAGCGCGCCAGCACTGTTCTGACCTGAGAAAAAGGACGCGGCACCCAGCACCAGAAGTGCCAGGAATAGCTGCCAATTCCACACTCCTTCGTTTTCCCAGACAGTGGCGCGCGCAGCTGGGTACGCTGTCGAAAGATTACTCAACTGAGATTGCCTCGATGGAAGGGGAAGAATCGCGAAGAACGCGCCTGAGAATGAAGAGCCTGCATTCGCATCTTCGCTCCGTCAACTAATTCCAGGGTCAGCGCTTTTCGCGGATCATCGATGCTGATGCTCTGCCAGCGTTCGCGCAAAGCCACAAATGCAATGCCGGCAAGCAGCGACACGATGGCGCCAATCAGCACCGACTGGGTTCGCTTTGGACTCATGCGCCGCTCCGGCACCTGAGCTTCATCCAGGACCCGCACGGTCGGAATCTCTTTTGCCTCCTGAACTTTTGCGAGTTCGTACTGCTTGGTGAGGACCTGGTACACCGTTTCCTCGATCTGGGCTCGCCGAGCTAGATCCAAATAGGTCACCGCGAGAAGTGGAAGCTGGCGCAGTGATGGATATGCGTTCGAATCCTGGCCGTCCAGCGTCGGTGACCCCTGCAGCTTCTGAAGCTGTGACTTAAGCTCCTGAATACGAGCTTTCAAGCTGCGTACCCGAACGTTGTTGTCGGTGTAGATCTGCTCGAGGCCACTTAACTGAGATTCGGCCGCAATCAGATCACCTTCCAGTTCAGCCGATCCCTGCACCATTGCTTTTCCCTGCTCCTTTGGATCCAAGGTGGAACTCTTGCTGGAGAACTGGCCCAGTTGTTGGGTGGCGGCGTCCAAATCCTGCTTAACTGTTTTGAGGCGCGCTTCCAAAAAAATACGTTCCCTTCGGGCGGAAGATGTCGACAGCTGCTCGACCACTCGGTCTAGTTCATCAATGTATGCGCGCGCAATCGCGGCTGCACGTTGAGGTGAGTGATCGACAACACTGATGTTGATAATGCCGCTTTTTTTGTCTTCCAGAACCGTGGTGTAGTTACCCAGTTTTCTGCGTGCGTCTTCGTACTGGCGTACGTGATAGACCTTGCGGAGATCGAACTTGTCGATGATTCGGTCTTGCACGGTGGAGCTGTGCAGGATACCGATGAAGAGTCCTCCCGAAGATTTCATCCCCAGGAGGCTGGCTGCATACATTCCCAGAATGCCGCTGGCGCCCCCACCTCCACCACTGCTGCTCTCTCCGCCTCCGTCGACACGCGACATCAGTGCGGCCGCGGACATCGACGAACTCGAACTGTCGGGAGGCATCAATCGCGTCGAAGCCTCGTACTTCTTGGGCCACACCAGCGAGAGAATGATCGTCAGAACAGTCCCAACCCACAGAAAGCGCCAGATAACCGGCCAGTTGTTGAGGAATAGACGAGCCTTCGCAACCTGCCGATGCGCAGGCGAGGCGCCCGCTTGCGGCGGCAGGTTCGGGACCGGAATGGGCTGGCCCTGATCTACTACTTCTTCGAAGGAGGTATTGACTCCGCGTCCAGAACGCCGCACTCAGTCAGCTCCAGGTTCACAAGAACCGTTGTTCACTTCTTCCCCAACTTTGGCCAATAAGTCATCCCAAAGGTCGTGACAAAATTGCTTTGCCGCTCCGTGTTGAGCAACGGAAATCCCCACTTTTCGTACTGCAGCCTACCATCGAATGAGAATTGCGATCCGAACAGCCAGCTACTCTGAACATAGAAGTCGTTGATAGTCCCGCCGTGTGGGATAAACCCGGGACTTACGTTCGCGTAGCGATAACCCACTTGAACCGTCTTACGCGGCGCAAACCAGTAGTTCGACTGAGCCTGCACGCCACGTCCCTGGCGTCCCACCCAACTTCCAAGAATGTACCCGTCGTTGGTCATGCCGTCGCGATAACGGATGTCACTGTAGTAGATGCCTGGAAGCAGCAGATTAGGCAGGTCGGTATATACGCCCTCTACGCGCAGATCCATTTTCGGCAGCTTGGGAACGTGTGACAGGTACATTCCTGGCGCCATGGCCGATCGCCTGGGAAAGGCGATCGGGTTCGGCTCGTCTTCCGAGACCGCGTCGGTGTACAGAGACAACCAGTTCCGCAGCTTTGGAATTTTGTAGCTGAACTGAAATCCGGTCTGCCGATTGCCGCTGTTGTGGAAGGCATTTTGGGAGGTGCTGAAGGTCCGGAAGTAATTGCGAAAGGTCACCGGAACACCTTCTCCGCCGAACTCGGCGATGAGCGTGACGCCGACATCAAAATTCGGCGTCAACTTCAGACTCAACTTCTCCCCGTGAAAGTAGGGTTGCGGATTCAGAAAAGCGTTCCAACTTCCCGTCAGGATTGAATAGTTTGGGGTTTGAAAAACGAAGTGATGACCCTGCAGCTGTCCGATAAGGGCAGTCACTCGCATCGGCCCGAGAATCGAGAAAAGCCAAGGCAGCTTGAACGGAGTAGTCCGATCCAGCCGCGCCATACGAATGGGAGGAGCGTTGTCGGAGAGCATGATAGCCGTGCCTTCGCCTGGTCCCCACCACAGGCTCTCCTGCCCAGCAGAAAGCTGCCAGTTGTTGAGGTTCATGGCTACATA
>CAZBCQ010000022.1:36357-37593 GCA_964490255.1 uncultured Terriglobales bacterium
GTGTATATCTTCTCAATGGTCGCTGCAACGTTCGGGGCTCCACCACGCCGGGCGATCTCGGGCGCGAACTCGGTGGTGAGCTGAGCGTAGGAAGTGCGCACGTAAGCGTTCGGTTCCGAACCCTTGATGTTGTCACCGGCTTCCTGCACCAAGCGGGCGCACTCCATACGGGTCCAGGGCTTCATGGTTGGAAAGGCGGTGCGGATATAGCCCATAGCGGCCAGGCGCTCCATCACGGGATAAACCCAGCTATCCAGTTCCACGTAAGGAGAGCCCATCAATCCGGGGTCACGGACTTTCTCCGATTGCGACTGCACGAACTTCCCATATTGTCCGAACTCTTCTCCAGTTGGGTGATTGGCTCGATACACTTGGCGGCCCATGAACCATCCGACGGTACCTCCGACAAATACATCTGAGGGAAAGTGTTGACGTGCTTCGACACGGCTGAGGCTCACGGTGGTCGCCAGTCCGTATGTCAGCGCCTGCATCCACCACTTGGGATACTCGTGTGACAACACGCTGGCAATCGACCAGGAGATGGCAGCGTGTTCCGAGGGGAAGGAACTGGCGCCCGACAGGAAGTTTCCCTGACCATTTCCCTGGTCAGGCCGCTGGCGTCCGGCGATAGGCTTTACGAGATAGGTGATCGCGGTTGCGTTGATGGCTGCTTCTCCCGCCTCGTATCCAGCTCGCTTAGCGTGATCGTCGTTTTTCATCTGCCCCAGCAAGTAGAGGCCGCCCCCGGCCGCAATCATCGAGTAGAGACCGTAATTCGAAAGATTCGTAAATTGATTGATATGGCTCTGCGTATTGGTGACGTGAGTCATGACCGACGCGTCGGTCCCAAATAGCACAGCCGCGGTGCCAGCCAGCGGCGTGAGCCACACCAGGTCGCTTGCCTGTGCATGCGCAGGACTGGTCCAGACAGATTTCTGATCCTCGAACAGATATTTCGGCAACGAGGAAAGATTCGTGTTTCTCTCTGGCGCTAACGCGACGGCTGGCGTGGGGTGTGACTCCGCAACAGCGGGGCAAATGAGACTCGCCTTGCCGGTCAGATCGGTGCAGTCCGACGGCTGAGGACTGCTGGTCGACTGCTGTGCGCCGTTGTCGGTGGGCGGCAATGCCGACCAGACTGGCTCAGACGCTGAGACCTGCGCGACGCATGCAGACGGAGTTCCGGTCAAGGCGCTGCAAGAAACCGACACTGGTTGAGTTTGCTCTTTTGCGGTT
>CAZBCQ010000023.1:0-4253 GCA_964490255.1 uncultured Terriglobales bacterium
TTGAGAGTTAGACTCAGGTCGGTGCGGGAGAAGTCAACCTGGAGAACGTTGTTCTCGGTCATTCCCGACACTCCGAGTGCCGACTGGATTGCGCTGAAGTCAGTGCTGCTGGACGTGCTCTGTGCCAAGCTACTTCCGTAAACTGCGAATACCGTAAACAACACCAACAGCACCATTGATAACTGGCGCTGTCGTTGTTCCATGGTTGTGGTCGAGCGAAATAAGGGGCCGTGGCCGTGCATACTACTCCTCCGGAACACACGCTCGAATTTGTGCGCGAGCATGTGCGGGTGTGTTTTTTGGTGATGCCGTTTATGATGTGTCGCCAAAATTGGTGTTGCCAGTTGTCACGGAAATATGAAGCGCGCAGCAGGAAGTGTGGCGGGATTGAGTGCAATACGGATGACTACAAGAGTCGGCGCGATGCGATTTGTATCGGCGGTGTTACTTCGCTTATTGAAGTTGGCGCTAATTGACGCTTCGTCACGCACAAACAGTGACGCCGGAGTTGCTGATAAAGAACAGCTGTGGCGGTCACGGTTTGTCGCTGCGCCGGAAGACGCTGATGCTGCCGTTGCGTTCGACAATTGCGGTATCGATCTGAACGAGATGGAGAATGCCACCTTGACGCGCGACCGACATTACGTCCTGTTCCTGCAAACGCATGTTGTACATCCGATCGCGGTGCCAGTGTCCATTTTCGACAATGATGACGGGTGTTCCGTCTGCCAGTTTGCGAAAGGTAACCGACTTCTGTTTTAACCACGCGACGAGGACGTGATTCATGCCGATCGTGAATACCGCGGTGAGAGCATTCGTCAGCGAGCGGTCATCGTAGACAATCGCCTGAATTGACATACCACCGATCAAGAACAGCAAGATGAGTTCAAAGGGCGTCATCTGATCCACTGCGCGCCTGCCTATGACGCGAATTGTGAACAGCAGAGCCCAATAAGCCACCCTGCGTTGTCTTCACCACGCTCACGAAGCAAGCGATCAAGTCTCGGCGAAAGACCTAAAGCAGCTTCAAACGCTTGAACTCATCGCGTACAACCCGGTAACACTCACACGCGGCGTCCGCGAGCGCCTCGCGGTCTTGAACTGTGACAACGCCGCGAGAATAGTGGATCAGGCCGGCACGGTGGAGGAGTCCCGCAGCTAACGTAACGGTAGAGCGGGGTGCGCCGAGCATTTGGCTTAGGAAGTCGTGGGTCAGCAGGAGTTGGTCCGATTCCAGTCGGTCCCGGCAAGTAGACAGCCAGCGTGACAGCCGCTCCTCGATCCCGTGAAGCCGGTTGCACGCCGCGGTTTGCGCGGTCTGGATCAGAAAGCCCTGCATGTATCTCTGCAGGTAGCGCCGCAGCTCACCCTGTTGCTCAAATTCGTTCTTCAGTAGCTTTGCATCGATGCTGAAACCGGAACCCGCGATCGAGACAAAGGTTCGGTCCGGGCCGCCTGCTGTCCCCAGCAGAATGGGGATTCCCACTACTCCGTCGAAGCCGATGACACCTACCTCGACAGTGTGTCCGTCGTCCACGGTCACGACAACTGACGCGATACCCTCTTCCAAGAAGTAGGCCTGTGTACAGTTGTCATCCAATAGTGTTTCGTTTTGTGGCAGGGCCAGAGGGGAAAGGTGCCGTTCGAGACGGTTTATTTCAGCTTTCGGCAGAGAGGCCAGAACGCGGTTTTTGTAGTACCGCACAGGTACGTTCATATTGTCCACTCGCGTCAGTCCCAAAAGGCTGCATCAGGATGCGCATATGAACCGGACCTAAGAAGAAGCAGAGAGAGAAGGAGAGGCCGATGCGCGTATGGAGATGTCAGAACCATCCTACGCTTTTAACGACAACCCCGTGGTTATGTCCGGTATCAGACAAAGGGACCGAACAATGTAAGCCGAAGGCTGTGTTCCGGTGGGTCGCGAGAAGGTTAGAGAGCGTTCGGCAACGCCGTGCAATGGCAACGGGAGCGTGGCTTCTTTTGCGCACGAAGTCAATAATCCTCTTGCTGCGCTCCTTAACCTTCTGCACCTTCTCGAATCAGAAGCGATCCTCAGTCCGAAAGGCCGCCATTACCTGAGCCTTGCCAAAGAAGAAGTAAGCCGCATTTCCCAACTAACCCGTTCGGCGTTAGAACAGTCAAAGCACACTGGAGTAATGCAAGATACAAATGTGGCGGAGCTGGTGCGTTCGGTTCTTGATCTCTACGCCAGCAGATTCGAATCCAGGGGCATTGTGATAGACAGCCGTTTTCGTGGAAACGGAAACCTCGCGGTCGACGCCAGCGCACTGCGGCGCATGGTGTCGAATCTCTTGCTGAATGCTGCGGACTCCATGCCAAGGGGTGGCAGGATTTGCACCCGCTTATCGGAAGTGCGTGAGGCTCTGGGGCAGAAAAGACATGGCTTGCGTTTGACGGTGGCAGACACAGGCTGCGGCATCCCCCGTAATAACCTGCCCAAAGTGCTGGAGCCCTTCTTCACCACCAAAGGTAGCGCTGGTACTGGCATCGGACTGTCTGTCGTAAAAGAAACGATAGATCGGCACAAGGGTGTGTTGCGCGTCCGAAGCAGTACGGAGCCAGGACGTAGCGGAACCGTGTTCTCGGTCTTCTTGCCTGCCAAGCAGCCGATGCAAATGCCACTCCGTTCCATCGAATCACGAGCCTGGCGTTAGCCGTTGCGCTGGCTGCCTACCACGGGGAACAAGTCGCGCAAGGTATCGTCGATGCGTTCTACCGCGTCGTCGATGATCTGCATTTCATTTCTCCCCACCGAGAGGTGGGCTGCGTATTGAATGGCCTGCAACGCATTTCGAACATTGTGATTCAGGCTCGCTACTTTTGCGACATCGTCTACGACCCGTAGACGCCTTTGCCGAACTGCTGCCGCTTCCGTCCAGCTCAATGCGGCGACGAATACGCCCATGCAGACCGCCGGGAAGAGTATCGTCTCAGTGAAATGAAGAAAGCGTGTGAGATGGGCGATGCCGATTTGAACTGCTGCCGCCAGCACTCCTGAGGCGATTCCAAAAGCTAACACTCCAGTTCGGCTCTCGGTAACTTCAACAAGGAGCTTACCTACCCGATACAGCATAACGGGCCACCTCGCTGCGGGGACCTATGGTGCGCCTTCGTGGGTCGGAGCGCAAGTGCAGTGACCTCTGCGGGCCTCGGTGTAAAGGTTGCCTGGAACAAGTCTTCTCGATGTGTCTGGAATCGGACAGACAATGCACCCCACGCAACGCTAAGTTGGTGAAGAAACCTGAATGGAGCGGAGCAGTATGCCACATCCGCTGACCCGTACATTACGGAAACAGGAGAGACGGTGCCCATTATTCAGCGTCTTTCGCGGTCAGAACCGTCCGTTGTGTCCAGCCCTGTCAAGGTCCTAAGCAGCTGGAAAGAGATCGCCTCCTACCTGTCACAAAGTGTGCGCACGGTGCAACGTTGGGAAGCGGATTTGGGGATGCCGGTTCACCGTCCCCAGGGCGAAGCCAGAAGCAGAGTCATCGCATTTCCACCGGAATTGGACGAATGGCTTGCGGGGACTCCACGCAGAAGAAAAGAGCACTCAGCAATGCTCGCTCAAGTTTCTGAGTTGGCAGCGAAGATTGCGCTGTTGGAAGCGGAAAACAAGGTGCTCAAAGCGCAACTGACGATCAGCGGCAACTGATCCGTTCAAAGTCCGGCCCCTTCTCTTCGACTATACCCATTTCAATCGGTGGCCTCGGCACCTACGTTCTTCGCGGGAGCAGGCGTGTGGAATTGAGGATGAAAATCAGTTCCGAGCTCACATGGATGAAGGCGGCGAGCAATGGATTGAGGAATCCGACGGCAGCCATGCCCACACCGATGCTGTCGACCACAAGTGTTCCCCAGAAGTTCTGCATAATAATGTTGCGGCAACGGCGAGCGATTTGGATGGTCTCCACGAATTTTGAAAGGTCGTTTCCAATGAGCACCACATCCGCGCTTTCGCGTGCCACGTCGGTCCCCGATCCCATTGCAATCCCAACACTGGCTTGAGTGAGAGCAGGGGCGTCGTTCACGCCGTCACCAACCATCGCAACGCGCCGACCTCTGTCGACCAGGCTCTTTACATACTCCATCTTCTCGTCGGGCAGCATTTCCGGACAAACCCAGTCCACCTTCAATGCTTTTGCGGTCCAGGTTGCGACTTTGCGCGCGTCCCCAGTCAGAAGGATGGTGTTAAGACCCATCGCCTTCAGCGCGAGCACGGCCTCGGAGGC
>CAZBCQ010000023.1:4353-6337 GCA_964490255.1 uncultured Terriglobales bacterium
TCAGAAGGATGGTGTTAAGACCCATCGCCTTCAGCGCGAGCACGGCCTCGGAGGCCTCGGGGCGGAGTTGGTCCGAGACGGTGAGAGACCCCATGTAGGTGCCGTTTCGAGCGACCAGGACTTCGGAACCATGCTCAGGTTCAGTGCTAGAAGGAATCGTCAGTCCAAGATTGCGAAAAAGCGCTCGATTGCCGACTGCGATCTGTGTTCCGTTTACGCCGGCAAGAACTCCACGTCCGGGATGATATTCGAATTTCTCCGGTTCCGCGGCCAGTACACCGAAATCAGCTGCCCGCTTGAGTACAGCTTTCGCGACTGGATGCTCCGATCGTGCCTCTGCGGTGGCCGCCACCTTTAATAAGGACTCCTTCGTCACGCCTGCGGCCGTGCTGATCTCACTGACGACTGGCAGCCCGTACGTGACTGTCCCGGTTTTATCGAGCAGAACAGTATCGATGGTTGCCAGGGCCTCCAGATACAGACCGCCCTTGATAATCGATCCATGGCGCGCCGCTCTGCCGATGGCACCCAGAATTGCCAAAGGCGTTCCAGCCGCGATTCCGCAAGCACCCGCCACGATAATCACCGAAATGGTGGAGCGTGTATTCCGCGTAATGATGAAAGTGAGAACTGCGGCGGTGAGTGCGAAATACACCAGGTAGCCAGATAGCCGGTCGGCGGTCTTCTGAATGGGAGCGCGAGAATGTTCCGCACGTTCGACGGCTTCGATGATTTTGCCAAAAGTGGTGTCGCGTCCCAGGCGCTCTGCCATGACCTCAAGCGCACCGGATTGATTGATGGTTGCGGCAAACACTTGTGTGCCCGGTATCTTTTCCGCAGGCGTGGATTCACCCGTGATGGCTGACTGATCGACGAAAGACTGGCCACCGACGACGAGCCCGTCGACGGGAAGCCGGGCGCCCGGTTTTACGATAAGAACTTCGCCGATTCCAATCTCCGAGACAGCAACCTCGACGGCTTCACCAGTCCGGATGACGGTTGCACGCTGAGGGAGCGAATCAAGCATACTTTCGATGGCGCGGCGGCCTCGACTGACGTTCAGACCTTCAAGGATCTCGGCGACCAGCACGAACAGCGTAATCACGAGCGCAGTGAAGAACTCACCGATCGCAAGGGCAGCCACCAGCGCGATGGTCATGGAGAGTTCCATGGTCATGCGGCGCTCGAAGATGTTCTCGATGGCCTCGCGGAAAATGGGATAACCACCGATCAAGGTGGCGGCGATCCCGATGATGCTGAACCGGGCGAACGGTTCCCACACTCGAAACCAGACCAATGCAGCGGCGATAGCGACGACGAGTATGCGGACGAGATCGGAGCGTTCGATGCGATGCTCGTGGTCAGCTTCAGTCTTGCGCGGTTGTTCGAAATCATTGCGCCCGGTTGCGCTGCCTTTGACATTGGGCTCGCGAAGCTGATTTACGGGATCTGCCGCCATAACAGTTCCTTTTTCCTTATTTCAGATAAGTGCGGACTACCTCTATGAGTTCTTCAGCTGCTTCAGCGTTCGGAGAGTTGGGACGTACCCCGGAAGGAAGAACGTGGTGACGGACATGCCCTTCGAGGTAGCTGGCCATCAGGCCATTAATGGCGCCACGAGACGCTGCAATGAGACGCAGGACATCGCCGCACTTCTGTTCTTCGTTAAGTGCGCGCTCGATGGCTTCTACTTGTCCTCGAATGCGCCGGACGCGCTTCAGCAAATTCTCTTTGTCGCGAGATATATGCAAGTTAGGAGTTCCTATTGAGAGATGAAGAAAGATATACCTATGGGGGGTATGGTATCACGAGGTAGCGGGCCAGGTCCGCCCCTGGCCGCGGAGCTTTGAGGCTATGCAACGGCCTTTCCAGCCGGAGCTCGCGAAGGCTTCTCTGTATCTAGAATGGTGCGGGCAGGTGTTGTTGTAATGGGACGGATTGCCTAAGCAGGGCTCTGGTTGCCGGGAAAGCGGGTTCAACAGCT
>CAZBCQ010000023.1:6437-13511 GCA_964490255.1 uncultured Terriglobales bacterium
TACACCCCAGAACGCATTCACAGGGAAGATCCCCCGATTGCACGTGCACGCGTTTCAGTGTAGATTCGTTTCACTCATTTGTGGGGGAGCTGTGCGGCCTATTGGCAAGATGATAGGTTGGCTGTGCCTGCTGCTGACCATCTGGTTAGCAGTCGCGAGTGTTGTTCACTACCACCCGAATGCAGGCGAGGCCGCAACCTGTACGGTTTGCGTCGCTTCTCATGCCTCAACTGCTTCCGCCCAGTTTTCGCTGCCGAAAGTAGCTTTCGTTTTCGTCTCTACTATTCGGGCGAGGTCCATTCCTGCCAGGCAACACCTGTTTGCCTTTGCGCTCAGCGTTCGCCCTCCTCCTGCGGTCTAGTTCTCAGTCGAACCAATTCGTTTGTCATTTGATTCGCACTGCAACTGGATATTCGTTGGAGGAATGTATGCTGGCTTCTTGCAGAAAGCCGCTTTACGCGGCTTTGCTGGTTCTATTTTTCTTAGCGTTTGGATTGAACGCTGTAGCGCAGTCTGGCGGCAACTCGACATCGGTAACAGGCACTGTAGTAGACCCTTCGGGGGCCGTCGTTCCCAATGCGACGGTACAAATCCATAACCCGGTCAGCCAGTTCGAACGGACTGCCACGACGGATGCATCCGGAAGGTTCACGATCCCCAATGTTCCTTTCAACCCTTATCACTTGACCGTCAGGGGAACTGGGTTCGCTCCATTCGTTCAAGACATAGATGTCCGGTCCGTCGTCCCGGTCAATGTGCCCGCTCATTTGCAACTGGAAGCATCATCAACAAACGTCACAGTCGAGGGTGCATCTGAGGACCTTCTGGAGAACACGCCAACATTCCACACCGATGTGGATCGAGATTTGTTCCAGAAGCTCCCGCTGGAAAGCCAGTCGTCTTCGGTAAGTTCACTGGTGACATTGGCGACACCGGGAATCGCGGCCGATTCGAACGGCAACTTTCACGGTATGGGTGACCACGCCGAAAACTCGTTCTCTGTGGATGGCCAGCCCATCACCGATCAGCAGAGCAAGGTCTTCTCCAATCAAATTCCCGTTGATTCAATCGAGTCGTTAGAGGTAATTCCCGGTGCTCCACCTGCCGAATATGGAGACAAGACTAGTGTTGTCATCAACGTCACGACGCGATCCGGTCAGGGCGTGACGACTCCCACCGGCAGTATCACCGCGTCCTACGGCAGCTTCGGAACCTCTTCCGCCGATCTGAACCTCGCCTATGGTGGCAAGAACTGGGGTAATTTCATCTCTATTAGCGGACTGAACTCGGGACGCTTCCTTGATCCTCCGGAATTCACCGTTATGCATGCCAAGGGGAACGAGGAGAACATTTTCGACCGTCTCGACTTTCAGCTCTCTCCGGCCGATTCACTGCACCTCAACTTAGGCTTTACGCGTTCCTGGTTCCAGACCCCGAACTCCTTTGACATGCAAAACGCGACCGCCTGGAACGGATTAGTTGTAGATAACGGCGGATTGGGACCGAATGGGCTACCTGTGGGGCCTACCGACCAGCGTTCTCAGATTAAGACCTTCAACATTTCTCCATCGTGGACTCGACTCATCAATAACTCCACCGTGTTCACCTTGGGAGCCTGGGTGCGCCGTGATCAGTACAACTACTACCCCAGCGCTAACCCATTCTCCGATTTCATCCCCGATCTTCAATCAACCTCGGTGTCTCAAGACCGCAATCTGACCAACGCCGGAGTACGGTCCAATATCTCCTACGTGAAGGGGATCAATAACATCAAGGCGGGAATCGACTACCAGCAAACATTCCTGAATGAGAATGATGGGTTTGGCATCGTCGATCCTAACTATATCGGTGGGTTGACCGACGCAAACGGCAATGCCTGTGTCGACGCCAACGGCAACCCGATCGCGTCCCCTTGTACAGATGTGGCTCCGTACGATCTCACTACCGGGGGCACTCCCTTCAATTTCCACGGCCACACCGACGTGAAGGAACTCTCGATGTACGTCCAGGATGCGATCACGTATAAAAACTGGTCGTTCAACCTGGGCATCCGCGGCGACCTCTATAACGGCCTTAGCACGGCGACCATGGCCGAACCACGGCTGGGCGCCGCCTACAATATCAAGCGGACCAACACCGTTCTTCGCCTTTCCTATGCACGCGTGATGGAGACGCCGTTCAATGAAAACCTAATACTTTCCAGTATCGGCTGCGCCAATGCTGTGCTGAACCCGCTGCTAGCGTGCTCTTCCTTCGACCTGACGCCGATCAGACCGGGGCGCCGCAATGAATTCCATGCCGGCTTTCAACAGGCGGCGGGGCGCTACCTGGTGTTCTCTGCCGAGTATGTTTGGAAGTACACGCACAACGCGTACGACTTCAGCGTATTCGCCAACAGTCCGATTACGTTTCCGATCGAGTGGCAGAAATCGAAGATCACCGGACCGGTCGGGCGCGTGAACCTGACGAACTTTCACGGCTTGTCGGCATTCATGGTGTTCGGGAGCGTCGCGGCGCGCTTCTTCGATCCCCAGCTTGGAGGCGCAGGCGCCACGCCGTTCGCACCAGGCGGCGTCTTCCGTATCGATCATGACCAGAAGTTCAACCAGACCACCCACCTGCAATACCAGCCCAAGCCGCGTTTGCCTTGGGTCGGCTTCAACTGGCGCTATGACAGCGGACTCGTTGCAGGGCCGGTCCCGTGCGCCGGCGGCAATTGCAACAACGGACCGAACGGCACTGACACCGTGGTTGACGTTTCGAATTTGACGCCCGATCAGCAATTCCAGGCGGGCCTGTTCTGCGGCACGGTTCGTGCAACCCCAACTAGCCCCATCAGCCCCACTGGGTTATGCCCGGCATCTCAGTACGGTTCAACGCTGATCTCAATCCCCGCTGCTGGGACCGAGAACGATGACCATAACCCTCCGCGCATCGCTCCGCGTAATCTTTTTGATGTTTCCATTGGAGACGACAACGTCTTTCATGGTGACAAATACAAGTGGAGCGCGCAGTTTACGGTGATAAACCTCACGAACAAGTACGCGCTCTATAACTTCCTGTCGACCTTCAGCGGCACGCACTACGTCACCCCGCGGGCGTACACGGCCACTCTAGGTTTCCACTTCTAGATCGACAACTTGAGCGAGAGGACGTCCTCCCGAGTCCTCTCGCCTTTCTTCACTGATCCAGCCGAAATCGATTTGGCGTAACCGTCAATGCGCAACCGGCATAGCACACCAAAGCCGACGTGGCAGCAAAAGTCACGAGCGAAACGTCAGAGACGCCTGCTTGAACTGCTGCTGTTCCTGATATTGCTAGCGCTCGTAGTAACGGTAGGCATTTATCTAGGCGCACACTTTCACGACTGACGCCCTTAAAATCTCTCGACAGAGGCGACAAGGTTAGGTCATGCAGCGACGGATTTGGTCATAAGATGTCGGCACGCGTCGCGCGCTCCAGGAGATACATGTAGGAGCGGTAGACGTGGCCGGTGGCGCGAGTCATGCCGACTTCGCACGTGCGGCTGCTCGAGACGTAGCTGTCATGTGCATTCTCGGCGACTTCGGCAGCTTCGTTCTTTGTGGCGGATGCGGTCAGTTCGGGTAGCAGAAATCCACGATCACCTGCGAAACCACAGCAGCCGGCGCTCGGCGGGATGGTAGCCGCCTTACTGCAGGCGCGGGCAATGGATTGAAGCTTGGACGTAAGGTTCAGCTTCGTCACGGAACAAACCGGGTGCAAAACAACGGAATCAATCTTTCGATGAATGTTCAGCGTCGGCAGTAGCTCATCGTGGACAAACTCGATTCCGTCCACAATACGAAGCTGATCAAATTTCTTCTGATTCTCCGGCGTGAGCGAATCGCGACTCGTCAGCAGGCCATAAGTGCACGGGCTGGTATCGACAACTATGGGCAAGTTGCCAGAGTCGGACCACTTCCACATCCGCTCGATGGTGCGATTTACCGAGGCCGCGTGCGCCCGGTCATAGCCCTTGGAAGAGAACGGAGTTCCGCAGCAACTGCCTTCCACATCCGCCGGAATGTGTACCGGTTTGCCCGCACGCTGTGCCACCTGGGCAAAGACTTCCATCAGCGAACAATCGCGCGGCTCCTCGGCCAGACGTCCCATCACGCGCGAGATGCAGCTCGGGAAGTAAATGGCGGCAGCGCCTTCCCGCCGCGTGTACGGGATTCGCCCCGAAGCATGCGGGACATCTGCGTGCCAGGCCGGCAGGCCGAAGGTACGCGCAACCGCGCTTACAGTTCTGGCGCCGATCAGTGACTGTGCGAGATGCCCCAGGCGAAGGCCGAGCCGCATAACACGTTCCGCGACATGGAAGTTCTCTGCAACCAGCAGCGCGCGGCGTTGTTCCGAGGGCGTATGGCGCAGTTGACGAAACTTCTTCGTGAGCTTGCCAGTATCGATGCTGACAGGACAAGCGGTTGCGCAAAGGCCGTCGGTCGCGCAAGTGTCGAGCGCCATATATGGGAAATCGCTCTCGAGCGCGGTCCACAGCTGCGGGTCCGTTCCGTTCGCCTGCAGGCGTTTCATTTCGCGACGTACAACAATTCGCTGACGCGGAGTGAGGGTTAGTTCCCGGCTCGGGCACTTGGGCTCGCAATAGCCACACTCGATACACTTGTCGACTTCAGATTCGACGGTGGGCATCGGCTTCAAATCGGAGAGGTGCGCCTTGCGATCCGGATTGATAATGACTCCGGGATTCAGCAGATTCTCGGGATCGGCGAGTTCCTTCAGACGTCGCATGATCGCGTAAGCGTCGGAGCCCCACTCGGTTTCAACAAACGGAGCCATGTTGCGCCCTGTACCGTGTTCGGCCTTGAGCGCTCCGTCATATCGCCTTACGACAAGCTCAACCACGTCGTCGATGAAGCGGGCATACTGATTCACCGCCTTTTGATCGTTGAACGATTGCGTGATCACGAAATGCAGGTTGCCGTCTTTCGCGTGACCGAAGATGATGCCGTTATCGTAACCGTGCTTGGCGAACAACTTCGTGAGGTCGAGCGCTGCATCGGCCAGGGATTCGATCGGGAATGCCACATCTTCGATGAGCACGGTGGTGCCGCTGTTGCGAACCGATCCGACCGACGGAAACATTCCCGCGCGAATCTTCCAGAGCGCAGCTTGTTCCGACCCGACGCTGGTAAACCTCGCAGGTTCGAGCAGCTTGAGAGTAGCCACAGCATCCGATGCGACGACTTCGATGGCTGCTCGTTCGGCTTCTGTGGCGGCCTGAAATTCAACCAGCAATCCGGCTGCGCCCTCGGGCAGCGACTTGATTGCGGGCGGAATTCCGGCCTGGTTCTCCACAGAGCGTAGCGATGCGCGATCCATGATTTCCAGCGCCTTGGCTCCCGCTTCGCGCAGCGGAACAATGGACGCAGATGCTGCGTAGAGATCGGGGAAAAGCAGCAGGCCGGTGTATTTCACAGGCAGGTCAGGAACGGTATTCAGCACCGCTTCGGCGATGAAAGCGAGAGTGCCTTCGGAGCCGATCAGCACGTGCTCGAAGATGGTTATGGCACGGTCGAAATCGAGGAACGCGTTGAGCGAGTATCCTGTCGTGTTCTTCGATTTGTACTTGTGGCGAATCCGATCGCGCAGCGCGGGATTCGATTCAATTTGCGACTTCAGCTGCAAGATCCCGGCTGCGAGTTGCGGTTCTCGAGCATGAAACAACGCGTCAGCATTCGGGTCGGCAGTATCGATGACAGTGCCCGACGGCAACATGAACTTAATCGACCGCACTGTGTGATACGCGTTCTGTTCCACTCCACAACACATGCCGCTGGAATTGTTGGAGAGAATTCCGCCAAGCATGCAGGTTGCGATCGAAGCGGGATCAGGTCCCATTTTCGCGCCGTAAGGCGTGAGCGCGGCGTTCACTCGCGCGCCAATGACGCCGGGTTGCACATATACCCGTTTACCGCCGTCTCTGATCTCCAGTTTGTTCCAGTGCCGCGAAATGTCGACGAGAATGCCGTCTGTGACCGCCTGCCCGGAAAGACTCGTCCCCGCTGCCCGAAACGTCAGAGGGATTCGGTATTCATGGCTGAATTGGAATAGATTCCCGATTTCGTCGAGGTTCTTCGGCAACACGACGGCCTTCGGAATCAGGCGATAGAAGCTGGCGTCGGCGGCATGGGCGATGAGTTCGATCGGACGCGTAAGGACTCGCGCTTCTTCCGTGAGTGCGGTGAGCAGGGGCCGAAGCTGCTCGCTGGAGAGAACAGCGGTGCGATCAGTGGCAGTTGCAGCCATTGATATCCCTTTGGATGTCGAAAGACTCGAGCGGGCGACCGTTCCCTACAATCGCCGCTGCTGCGAATGCCCGCCGAAGGCGGCTTTTCATTAGTGCACCACCAGGTGAGTGAAAGGCGCAACGTACGCCATCAGGAATACTACAATGCCCGCGAGCGCTGCGAGTGCCACGGAGTGGAAGAAGACAAACCGCAGGATGTCGCCTTCGTGTCCGTACCACTGCGTCGCGGTGCTGGCGACCACGATGCTTTGCGCATCGATCATCTTGCCCATCACGCCACCGCAACTGTTGGCAGAAGCCATCAGGCTGGGAGCCACATTCACTTGCTGCGCGGTAATCTTTTGCAGGCTACCGAAAAGAACGTTGGACGATGTATCGGATCCCGTAAGTGCAACGCCCATCCAGCCGAGCATCGTTCCGAAGAACGGGTAGAGCGCTCCGGTGCGCGCGAAGGCGAGCCCCATGGTCGCATCGAGACCGGAGTAGCGAGTCAGGAAACCAATTGCGAGCATCGCCGCAATGGTCAGCAGCGAGTAACGAACCTTGAACCAGGTCTTGCCGTAGATCTTGAGAACCTTACCGAAGCTGAGTCCCATGAAGAGACCGGAGATCATCGCCGCGATGAAAATGCCAGTGCCGGTTGCCGAAAGCCAGTTGAGGACGTAAATTGCCGGCTCGGCAGTCGGCTTTACGACGACCGGTGGCACGCGCTGCACCAGCAGATGCAGTCCGTGGATGGGAAATTTGAGAATTGAGATCTTATCGAGCGAGGTCTTGATCGT
>CAZBCQ010000023.1:13611-37278 GCA_964490255.1 uncultured Terriglobales bacterium
GTCCGTGGATGGGAAATTTGAGAATTGAGATCTTATCGAGCGAGGTCTTGATCGTCGGAGTACCCCACAAGAAGACCAGGATGCTCAGAACAGCCCATGGAATCCACGCCTTGGCAATCGCCGCGCGAGAATGCCCGTGCGAGCCCCGTGCAGCGCGATTCGCGCCATCAGTTTCGAGTCCCCAAATTCGCTTGGGGCGCCACTTCAGCAGGAACAGAATGAGACTGGTCATCGAGACCACAGACGCAACAATGTCCACCAGCCACGGACCATGCAGGGTGGACATAATTAGTTGAGTGATTGCGAACGATCCGCCGGCGACCAGCAATGCCGGCCACACTTCCAGCATTCCATTGAATCCGGCGAAGGCCCAGATCAGCCAGAATGGGACCAGTATGCAGAAGGGAGTCAGGATAATACCGGTATTCGCGCTCAGTACGCGCAGATCAATTCCGGTCACGCCATTGAGCGCGATCAGCGGAATACCAAGCGCGCCGAATGCAACCGGCGCCGTGTTGGCGATGAGAGAAAGTCCCGAGGCGGAGAGCGGACTGAAGCCCAATCCGATCAGGATCGCCGCGGTCACTGCTACCGGAGTTCCGAATCCCGCCGCGCCCTCAAAGAACGAACCAAAACAGAATGCAATCAGCAGAAGCTGAAGGCGGCGATCCTGGGTGATGCCCGTGAGCGATTCTTGAAGGATTTTGAACTGACCCGTCTCGTTGGTCAGCGTGTACATGAAGATGACGTTGACGATGATCCAGCCGATCGGCAAGAGGCCGTAGCCGGCGCCATACACTGCGGTGGTTGCGGCCAGACGCGCCGGCATATGGAAACCGAAAATCGCAGTCAACAATGCCGTGGCCAGTCCGAGGAGCGCCGCGAAATGCGCTTTCACGTGAGCCAAAGCAAGGCTGCCTAACAGCGCGACAACTGGCAGCGCGGCAAGCAGCGTGGAGAGCCACCAGCGCCCGGTGGGATCGTAGTTCTGCGACCACTTCGTTGCCAGCGGTGGAATCCGCAGTATGAAAATGGCGACGATAACGGCGACGATCAACACCATCGCCGAGCTGAACGGATTCGCGCGTGGAGCTTGTTTGGGTGCTGGGACTACCGTGATCGGTCCCGGCGCAGTTTGGGTGCTCATAGGTTCTTACCTTTTTCTGAATGAGTGATTGCAGGGCCCTTCGTTGCTCTTTGGCCTCACGCGAGCTCGGGCTCCGCGCCGTCCGGAACTTCGACTTCTTCTTTTCTTGTTCCCACTTCGTCTAGTCGCAAGTGCTTCGTTTCTGGTGAATACAGGAGGCTCGTGAAGGTCATGACTGAGCCGATGGTCAGAACGACGGCAGGCGAGAGCCAGAGATCCTGGCCTTCGATTCTGGCGATGGCGGGAATCTTGTGCGCCCACCATACGTAAGCGCCGAACCATGCTCCCAGCAACGCGCCAGATGAGTATCCGAATCCGACGCCTGCGGCGCGACGTCCGGTTGGGAAGCGCTCACATAAATACGCTGGAACGATTCCCCACGCCAGTTTGAGCATTCCGGCCATGCAGGTGCCGAGCACAGCCAAACGCAGATTTCTCGCAAGTGCAGCGTGATAGAGAACGTAGTAGACCGGGACTCCGAACAGGACCAGGAACACGCAATACCACTGTGTGAGAAGCTTGCGTCCGGTGCGGTCCGATATCCGGCCGTAGAAGTTGTAGCCCAGGAACGAGAGGAATAGGGCGAAGCCATAGATCAGGCTGTAGGTGGTGGTATCGAAGCCGCGTCCTTCCAGGGTCAGAATCTTGGGCAAGAATCCGTAGACGGAGTAGTCGGTAAGGAACAGCCCGGTCATGAACACGAAAACCTGCAGAAAGCCCCAGAGCTGCGGAGGCTTGAAGAGACTGAAGAAGGGAGCTTTTTCAATCACACCGCTGGCCTTGGCCTTTTCAAATTCAGGCGACTCGCGCAGATTGCGTCGAATGTAGAGCGCCAGGAAAACCGGAACCACTCCGGTCATGAAAGCGATTCTCCAGCCGTACTGCGCCATGGAAGTTTTGGTAGTGAAGGACGAGATCAGCGCGAACACCAATGACGCCAAGACGTAACCGAGTGGAAAACCCGATTGAATGAATCCGCCGATGGCTCCGCGACGCGGTTGCGGCGCGTGTTCGATGGCAAAGGTGTGTCCCACCGCATATTCGCCACCGAAGAAACAGCCCATCAGGAAGCGAAGGACGCAAAAGATAACGTATGACCAGACACCGATCTGCGCGTAGGTGGGCAGAAAGCCGGCGATGAGCGACATCACGCCTACGCCAGCGATCGTCAATACGAGCAGAAAACGTCGTCCGATCTTGTCGGCGTAATGTCCGAAGAATGCCGAACCGACGGGTCGCGCCGCCATGGTGATGGCGTATGTAAAAACAATCGTGATGTATTGCCAGGCTGCACTGCCCTTGGGGGACGCGAAGACCTTTACCAGGATGGGAGCCATGACGAGAACCATCGCCATGTCATATGCGTCCAGCATGAACCCGAGGAACTGCGAAGCCATGGCCAGTTTGGTTTCTTTTGAGAGTCTTTGCTGCTCAGCCATAGAAACTCCATCAGGAGGAACGTCGACGAAGGCGGGTAGCGTGCCACAATTCAGCCGAAAACAATTGCGATGGTTATCACAGGCCAGCGTGACTGACAAACATAGCTGTGTGAGTCCAGGTGGGATTTCTGCCCGAGAGTGCGGACAAGAAACGTCCGCTGCGCCGCACAGAAACTCGTTTGACAATTGATGGGTTCAGGCCACGATCAAAGATTTTCGACGTGAGACATCTTTCTGGAAGAACGCAGGTTAGCGACAGGATCGCTACTTCCCCAGCGCATCCTTGTCACTGCAAACAGGTACATACATCACAAGCAGGTGTGCTCAGGGTCCGTGTACGCCGGCTACATTCCTCAATAAATTGCTGCTCCACGGCCAACCCCCTGATGAGAGAGCCCAAGAATTCAGCCCGGTGACACCAGGAATTCTCATCCAGCTGTGAGTTGTGCCTCATTGGAGAAGAGATGAGACGTCCATTCCGGTCGCTTTTCAAAACCCTGGCTGCCACCGCGCTTCTGTTAACTGCTGTTCTGGCGTTCGCGGGCAGCTCCGATTCGAAATCAGATCAAATTGCTGCGAAGAAGCCAGTCCGAGCAGCCAAAACCACCAAGTCAGATTCTGCAGTGATTCAGCAGTTGCAACAGCTCCAGCAGCAGTTACAACAGACGCAGACACAGCTTCAGCAACAGCAAACACAAATTCAACAGCTTCAACAAAATAATGTGCAGTTGCAGCAACAGCTTCAACAGCAGAATCACTCCCTGCAAACTTCCGTTCAGCAAGCGAGCGAACATGCTGCGGCTGCACAAAAGGATGTCAGCACGCTGCACAGTGCGGTGGACGACGTCGCGGCCACAGCTAAGGTCGCTGCAAATACAGCGCTCGAGACTAAGAAGTCCACGCAAGCGCTGGAGAATCCTCTCGCTATCCACTACAAGGGTTTAACGATCACGCCCGGCGGATGGATGGAAGCGACGTTCCTGGTGCGCAGTCGGAACCAGAATGCCGATATCACTTCCAACTTCGGAGCTACACCGTTTGACAACCTGACTAATACTCAACTGTCGGAATTCCGGGCTTCCGCACGCGGTTCGCGCGCGATTGTCGCTGCAGAAGGAATGGCCGGCAGCACCAAACTAACTGGCTATCTGGAGTTCGACTTCCTCGGTCAGGCACCCACAGCAAACCAGGTAGAGACGAACAGCTTCTCGCCTCGCCAGCGCCAGTTGTGGATGCAGGCGGAGATGAAGAACGGAGTCAGCATAAGCGCCGGGCAATTCTGGAGCCTGATGACGACGGATCGCAAGGGGATCGCACTGCGCTCCGAGTTTATTCCGACAACGATCGACGGCAGTTACGTCGTCGGCTATACGTATGTTCGCCAGACGGCGGTTCGGGTAACCAAGAACTTCAGCAATAAGACGTGGCTTGGTTTCGAGGCGGCGAATTCAGAGACTTCGCAACCGGCTTTCAGCGGGAGCTTGAACTCCGGCGTGGTGTTGGGCGGCTTCAATAACAGCACGAATGCAGCTTCTCCCAACGGCAGCACGCTGAACTATTTGGCGGGCAGCACCAACGGATTTTCCACCAACACGTCTCCCGATTTCATTGGCAAAGTTGCGTTCGAGCCCGGGTATGGACACTATGAGATCAAAGCCCTGGCGCGAGTCTTCCGCGATCGCGTGGTCGGCGCTCAGACGAACTACACAGCGGGTGGCGGCATCGGTTGGGCGGCAATCCTGCCGGTCAAGCCCAAAAAGGTTGATTTCATCTTCGAAGGTCTGGCCGGGAAGGGGATCGGCCGGTATGGCTCAGCGAATCAGGCAGACGTAACGATCAATCCTAGGGGAATGGTGGTGCCTCTCCCCGAACTGAACACTTTGGCAGGATTCGAATTCCACCCGCGGCCTAAGCTGGACGTCTTTGTTTACGGTGGCAATCAATATCTGGGCAAGAGTGCCTACAACCATCTAAATGCGCAAGGTGCACTGGTGGCTGGTGGCTATGGTTCGAACCTTGTCAATACCACATCTTGCGCGGTGGAGGCTCCGGCAAGTACCGCGCCTGCTTGCGGTGCACAGAACCGGGACATTTTCGACGTCACCTCTGGTTTCTGGTACCGCATATTCAAAGGACAATTCGGAACACTTCAGTACGGTGGCCAATACGAATACTTGCGCCGAAACACGTGGTCCGGTGTGGGCGGAGCACCACAGGGAATCGACAACGTCTTCCTCACTTCGATTCGCTTTTACCTGCCCTAACTCGTCTGTTCCATGGGGCTGCTGGAGAAATCCGGCAGCCTCGTTTTTGCAGATGCGCAATCCGCTTGTCACTGCTGCCATAACTCCCATACCAAAAGATTCAAAGCCACAATTCTGACCGCCGCATCAGATCGTACATACATTTGAGGTACCCGCCTTGGCGATCGCGCTCTCGCCTTGGTTTCGGAGCGATCAAGCATCGGGCTCGTACCTCAAAAGCGGAGGTCAGCATCATGGGAAAGACTCTGGCTTTCTTGTTGCTCTCGGCCAGCTTCGCGGTTGCACAGCAGATTCCAATAGGTACCGTCATGCCCGTGATGACGAGTACGACGATCGATTCGGCGAAATCCAAGTCCGGGCAGGTCTTTGTCGGCAAGGTCATGAACGAGGTTCCGCTGGCTAATGGAGAGGCCATCCCCGATGGCTCCAAAGTGTATGGCCATGTGGTGGAGGTTGAGCGGGCGACAAGCGGCACCGGGACGAGGCTCGCACTGAGCTTTGACCGCGTAGTGGTGAGGGGAAAGAGCTTTCCGTTGATCGCGAACCTGCGAGCGCTCGCTGGGATGATGGCGGTCTTCCAATCGCAGGTTCCAATCTTCGAACCTGACGCCGCTCCTCAAAGTGCGATGCTGTTTGCTCCAGTGGGCGGAGAGGCAGCGTTCCGGCCGGATAACCCCGAAAAGTCCTGGAAGACTTTCGTCAGATTCAAAGCAGAGCCAGCCTCAGGCTGCGGCAACAGGATCGACCAGGAGGGCGGCACCGGTGCGCTATGGGTGTTCTCGCCATACGCCTGCGGCGTTTACGGATTTGGACACAGTGTCAGCATTGCGCATGATGGCAAAGAAGAGCCACTCGGTCGTATTGAACTCGTTTCCTCGAACCAGAGGATTGAGGTCCGCGCCGGAAGTGGGTGGTTGTTACGAGTCGCCTCCAGTCCAGCGATTCCCGTTAAGTAACTGAACAAGGGCTCGCATCCCCCCAAAAAACCGGCCCGCGCGAAGCGAGCCGGTTCCTGGAGTTAAGTTCTGAGAGACTCTAGTCCCCTGCGGCCGCAAGTTCGATTGTTTCCGCCTGGATCCCCAGTCCTTCTGCAACGCCCCGTCCATATGCCGGATCGGCCTTGTAGAAGTGCTTGAGTTGGCGCTCTTGTATCTCGCGCGGGACCGACTTCATGCTCGCCACGATGTTGTCGATCAGCCGCGCTTTCTCGTCGGGCTTCATCAGACGGAACAGAGCGCCTGGCTGCGAGTAGTAGTCGCTATCGAGGCGGTGATTGTGTCGATCGACCGAGCCGGTGATCGTTCGTGGGCGTTCGCGATACTCCGGATCTTCCTTCGGACCATGGAAGCTGTTGGGCTCGTAATTCGGCGCTGAGCCATGATTGCCGTCGAAGCGCATCGCGCCATCGCGTTGGTACGTGTGCACCGGACATTGCGGCTTGTTCACTGGCAGCGAGTCGTAGTTGGCGCCCAGCCGATACCGATGTGCATCGGGATACGATACCAGGCGCGCCTGCAACATCTTGTCGGGCGAATATCCCATGCCCGGGACAATGTTCTTGGGCTCGAACGCCGCCTGCTCCACTTCGGCGAAGTAGTTTTCGGGATTGCGGTCGAGCACCAGTTCACCAACTTCGACGAGCGGATAATCGCCATGCGGCCACACCTTAGTCAGATCAAACGGATTGATGTGGTAGGTATCCGCTTCCTTTTCCGGCATGATCTGAATGGATACGCGCCACTTGGGAAAATCGCCGCGCTCAATCGCTTCAAACAGGTCCCGCTGTGCATAATCCGGATCCTTGCCGCGCATCGCATCGGCGTCTTCGCGAATGAAACTCTTTATCCCCTGCTTGGTTTTGAAATGCCACTTGACGTAGAACAGCTCGTTGTTGCTGTTGATGAGGCTGAAGGTGTGACTGCTGAAGCCGTCCATGTGCCGATACCCATTGGGTGTGCCGCGGTCGGAGAAGAGAATCGTGACCTGGTGCAGCGACTCCGGCGAAAGCGACCAGAAATCCCACATCATGGTTGGTGATTTCAGGTTGGTCTGCGGATCGCGTTTCTGCGTATGAATGAAGTCGCCAAACTTGAGCGGATCGCGGATGAAGAACACGGGCGTATTGTTCCCCGTCATGTCCCAATTGCCTTCTTCGGTATAGAACTTCAAGGCAAAGCCGCGCGGATCGCGCTCGGTATCGGCAGATCCTTTCTCGCCGCCTACGGTGGAGAAGCGAATGAACGTCGGCGTGCGCTTGCCGACCTCGGAAAGCAATTTCGCCGTGGTGTACTTCGGCATCTCGGGATTGGTGCAGACGAAATAGCCATACGCGCCAGATCCCTTGGCATGAACCACGCGCTCGGGAATGCGCTCACGATTGAAATGGGCCATCTTTTCAAAAAGTAAAAAATCTTCGAAGACCACCGGTCCGCGCGGTCCTACGGTAAGCGAATTCTGGTTGTCGCCTACTGGACGTCCGGCGGCTGTAGTCATCTTGTCTTCCTTCATGCGCTCCTCCTATGAGCTAAGTTGATCTTGTGTTTGGAAACGTACCTGGATGGGGCCGGGCTGGTTGAACTTCAACATCCACGAAGTCTAGGGGTCGCGCATCCATAGGTGGAAGAGCATGAAGATGATGTGTGAAATAGAAAACAGCTATGGATCGTTTCCGCGCATCTTTTATCGCCAAGGACTCGCAAAATGGAAATTCATCAGCTTCGATACTTTTCGGCGGTCGTTCGAGCGGGCAGTTTCACGCGCGCAGCGGAAGAGCTTGGCATCGCCCAGCCCTCCCTTTCGCAACAGATTCGCGCTCTCGAAAAACAGATCGGCACGCCGCTTTTTGAACGCCTGGGACGCTCCGTCCGGCTAACGACCTATGGCGAAGCGCTGCGCCAGCCGGCTGCGGATATTCTGCGCCAGGTCGCCGAGGCGCAATCTTCGCTGGCAAATCTTCAAGCCGGAGTGCGTGGCAAGCTGCGCGTCGGAGTGATTCCTACCATCCTTCCTTATCTGATCGCGCCCCGGATCGGCGCATTCCTTAAGCTGTTTCCGGAGGTCGAGTTGCAATTGACCGAGGACACCACCGCCCGTCTCGTCGAGCAACTGCAGGCGGGCGATCTCGACATCGCCGTGTCGGGTCTTCCGGTTCGTAATCCGGATATCGTGTGCAGCGAGCTTACTCGCGAACCGTTGTTGCTCGCTGTCGCGGAAGATCATGCGCTGGCGCGCAAGAATTCTGTCGATCTACATGAGTTGCGAAGCGAGCGCTTGTTGTTGCTGAAGGAGGGCCACTGCCTGCGCGAAGACGTTCTCGCTACCTGCTCGCGGTCCCGCATGGAATTGACATCAGTGTTTGAAAGCGATCAGCTGGCCAGCGTTTTCCAGCTTGTGCGCTCAGGCTTTGGGGTCACGATCGTTCCCGCGATGGCCGCGCCATTTTCCTCGGGATGCAAACTGATCCCACTGCGAGGAAACAGCTTGCGCCGAATCGGGTATCTGCGAGCGCGCAGGCACTTTGTAAGCCGACCGATGCGCGAGTTCGCCGACTGGATGCGCACACTGGTACCAGCGCCATTGGCCAAGAAGGCGTTCAAAGAACACGAAGTCTGTGCTTCATGAGACCGTGCCTATGGCGGTGGCCAAGATTTCGGGGCTAATACGATGTTGCCGGACTTCGCTATAACCGCGTACTGAACCTGGTAAACCTCACTTCGTCCGCGCCTCACTGCCGCAGTCAGCAGAATTCTCTCGGAGTCGAGCCATTTGGTGGCGAATAAGTCCATCAACCAACAGGTCGGACAATGCGAGAGGATCTGCGCTCTCACCTGTTCGGTTGGATCATCCGTGAGTAGGAACATTTTTCGTGCGTCGCGCATAGTCGACTTCTCGCCTGGGGCAAGGGAAATCGAAAAGATCTCGGTCGTCCACGGCTTCAAAAGGCGATAATCCATTGCGTGATTTACGAAATAGGACTGGCAGTCCGGCGACCAAACCTTTTCTTCCATTGGCAAACCAGCGAGAGGACACTTAGGCATAAGGTCGCGCACGTATTGAGCGTTTAGCGAGGACCCCGAGGCCACAACCAGCACCAGCGCAAGAATACGTAACACGCCCAACATGCGCCCCATTCTAAGCCTCATTTGAACTCGTCTCACGAAAGACGATCCTTTTCAATGGATGCTTAACACGCATTAGTGATCCCGCTCACAACCTGCATGTTCGCTCGCTGTTACAGTCCCTACATTTTCGCTCTGCATCCGGGTAGATTAGAATCTCAGCGCAGACGAAATGAGCTTCCGGTAACCATGTTCAAGAAGGTCCTGATTGCCAATCGCGGGGAAATTGCTGTGCGCGTCATTCGCGCGTGCCGCGAGATGGGCATCCGTTCCGTCGCTGTCTATTCTGACGTCGACCGGGCTTCACTGCACGTTCGCAAAGCCGATGAGGCTTACCATATCGGCCCGGCGACAGCGAGCGAGTCGTACCTGAACGTCGCCAAAATCCTGGACGTGGCGAAGCGCTGTGGCGCCGAAGCGGTTCACCCCGGCTACGGCTTCCTTTCCGAGAACGCAAATTTCGCTCGCGCTTGCACCGCTGCGGGGATCAAGTTCATTGGCCCGACCGGTGATGCAATGGATCGAATGGGCTCGAAAACCCGCGCCCGCCAGGCAATGTCGAAGGCTGACGTGCCGTTTGTTCCGGGCACGCTGCGCGGAATGGAGTACGCCGAAACTGAAAAGAAAGCGGCCGAGGTTGGCTATCCCATCATGCTGAAGGCCGCGGCGGGTGGCGGCGGCAAGGGCATGCGCATGGTGCGCTCGCCACAGGAACTCAAGTCCGCGTTCGAGGGCGCGCGCAGCGAGGCCGAGCGGTCGTTCGGTGACAGCGAAGTCTACATCGAGAAATACATCGAGAATCCGCGGCACGTGGAGATGCAGATCTTCGCCGATGAGCATGGCAACTGCGTCTACCTCGGGGAACGCGAATGCTCGGTGCAGCGGCGCCATCAGAAAGTGCTTGAAGAGTCGCCCTCCCCGATCGTGACTGAAGACATGCGCCAGCGCATGGGCGAGATTGCCGTGCGCGTGTCGAAAGCCGCCGGTTATACCAACGCCGGAACCGTCGAGTTTATCGTCGACCAGAATCGCAATTTCTACTTCCTCGAGATGAACACGCGCCTGCAGGTCGAGCATCCAGTCACAGAACTTGTGACCGGACTCGATCTCGTGCACCTGCAGATGCACGTCGCTGCCGGTGAACCGCTGCCATTCAAGCAAGAAGACGTGAAGCTGCGCGGACATGCGATTGAATGCCGCATCTACGCCGAGGATCCGGATAACAATTTCTTCCCGAGTCCGGGCAAGATCACGTTGCTACTGTTGCCCTCAGGCCCGGGGATTCGGCGCGACAGCGGCATGTATGAAGGGTGGACAGTGCCGCTCGATTACGATCCGTTGCTGGCCAAGTTGATCGGTTATGGGTCGGATCGCGAGCAGGCGATTTCCCGGCTGCAGCGTGCGTTGTACGAGTATTTCGTCGGCGGGATCAAAACGAATATCAGCCTGTTCCGACGCATCCTGCGCCATCCTGATTTTCAGGCGGGCAACATTGATACCGGTTTTTTGGATCGTCTGCTCGCCGACAAGAATTACGATCTGACGCCTGACGAGACTTCCGAAGCCAACAAAGCGCGCGTCGCGGCGATCGCGGCGGGCTTATTCTCGGTGTTACAGCCAATAGCGGCGAACGGCGCTTCGAAGAACGGCACCGGAAAGACCAACGGGGCAGACGCTTCGAAATGGAAGCAGGTCGGACGACAGGAAGCGTTACGAAGCTGATCTAGTCCCACTCGTTGCTTCGCACGAGCGGGGCACCCGCACCGTCTTTGGTCAGGAAATTTTGCTTTACTGAAGAACTGAAAGACTGACGTACTGAAGAACTGACTTTGACCTACGACATCCTCATCGACGGCAAATCTCACCGGCTCGAGCTGAATCAAGCCGAGGGCAGTTGGCATTGCCGTCTGGATGGTGACGAGGTTCATGTTGACGCCGTGCTCGCCAGGCCAAATGTGATTTCGCTGATCATCGATGGCATCGCTTACGAAGTGAAGCGCGAGCTCACACCCACGGACACGCACATTTGGGTCAAGAGCGCTCGGTTTGCTGCTGAAGTCCGTGACCCGCGTTCCTTGCGCAGCCGTCGTGGTAAGGGCGCTGGAACCGAAGGTCCACAGAAGCTTGTCGCGCCGATGCCCGGCAAAATCGTTCGCGTGCTCGCCGCGCCCGGAGATGCAGTGGAAGCCGGTCAGGGTCTGATCGTGATCGAAGCCATGAAAATGCAAAACGAGCTGAAGTCACCGAAGAAGGGCAGCGTCGGCCAGATTCTCGCGAAAGAAGGCGCGACGGTTACTGCCGGCGAAGTGCTAGCGATCGTGGAATAGTTCGTCGTACATCAGTATTTCAGTACGTCGTAATTCTGAAAACCCCGCCACAAAACTGTTCCGCGACGCGAACTGAGATACTGAACTACTGTGTACTGAGATACGACCTGCCATGATCATCATCCTCGCCGGACTGCCCGGCACCGGCAAAAGCACGCTCGCCCGCGACATCGCTCAGCGGATCGGCGCGACCATTCTCGATAAGGACCCCATCCGCGCTGCTCTCTTCGCTCCATCCGACATCGAGTACTCCACCTCACAGGACGACTTTGTGGTTGGCATCATGATGCAGGTGGCGGGCTATCTGCTTCATCGGGGACGTTCGCGCCCCATCATCCTCGATGGCAGGCCATTCTCGCGACGCTACCAACTCGAACAGGTGATCCGTTTTGCCGAACAGTTGGAGGAACCCTGGCGCATTCTCGAGTGTGTCTGTTCCGATGAGACTGCGCGTGCTCGCCTCGTGCAGAACGCAGATCAGCAGGCGCATCCCGCGTTGAACCGCGATTTCAACTTGTATCTGCGGGTGAAGCAGCAGTTCGAAGAGATTACTTTTCCGAAGACGGTGATCGATACAGATCAGCCGCTGGCGGATTGTGTTGAGCAGGCGATCGCCGCACTGCGCGACGCGGATGCAACTGGAAGCTAGTCTCCGTCAGTTCGGCCCCTGGGTTGAAGCCGGATCTGGCTGTGAGAAATCAGTCTTTCTTTTCGGCGGGCGGTTCGGGGTCTTTCACCGCTCCCTTGAAATTCCTGATACCTTCGCCCAAGCCCTTGCCCAGTTCGGAAAGGCGGCCTGGCCCGAAGATGAGCAGCGCGATGGCAGCGATCACCAGAATTTCAGGCAATCCCAATTTGCCTAGCATGTTGGTCTCCTGGAGGAGCTCCTCCAGGCCGCGCACGGGCGCCTGAGGAACTGCGTCTGAAGCTTTTCGCTTCTTGCTGATTCTAGGCTAGCTGTACCCCGGAGTCAAAGATAGCCTGCGTCGTGCCTTTTGCCGGACGCGGCTATGCCGATGCCCGATCTGTCGCGCGGTTGCGCGCATCATTTAACATACCCATGATGGAGCTGGCCCAAAAACGCGCTCGCCTGCGAGACCGCTTGCAGTCCTACCAGAAGTTGCTGGTGGCTTACTCGGGAGGTATCGATTCGGCCTATCTCGCGTGGGAAGCCCGCCAGGTATTGGGAGCTGATGTGCTCGCGGTCATTGCCGACTCGCCTTCGCTGGCACGCGCACAATTAAATGACGCGGTCGCCTTCGCGGATGAGGAGGAGATTCCGCTCGAGATCCTGGCAACGTCCGAGATGGATCGGCCCGATTACGTGCGCAACGACGGTCAGCGCTGCTTTCATTGCAAGGACGAACTTTTCACTGTGATGGAAAAGTTCGCGATGGACCGCGGATTCGACACGATTGCTTACGGCGTCAATCTTGATGATCAGGGGGATTTCCGTCCTGGCCAGCATGCGGCGCGAAAGCACGGCGTCGCCGCCCCGCTGCTCGAGGCCGAGCTAACCAAGCAGGATATCCGCCAACTGGCCCAGGATGCCGGGCTGCGAATCTGGGACAAGCCCGCATCGGCGTGCCTCTCGTCGCGAATCGAATACGGGCGTCCAGTCACGCGCGAGGCGCTCGCCGCAGTCGAAGCCGGAGAAGATGCTCTCCGAAGTCTCGGCTTCCGCCAGTTCCGAGTCCGCCATCACGGTCAGATCGCTCGTATCGAGATTTCACGCGAAGAACTTCCGCTCGCCATGTCGCCGGAAATGGCCGCGGAGTTTGTTCGTGTTTTTAAGTCGCTGGGATTTACGTATGTGACGCTCGATCTGGAAGGATTTCGCTCCGGGTCGATGAATGCTCTCTTGCCTCTCTCTACCATCAGGACTGCATAACTCAAACTGGGCGTGAAGCCGCTTAAACTGAGGCCGAGACCGCGTCTGACCCGCTCTGCATGAGATAATTCTTTCTTAGGACTTTATGCTGATTTCTTCATGGGTTCGGCGCTCTTGCGCCTTTGTCTTTTTATTTTGTGTCGGTTGTGCCGCGCAGGCTCCATCGCCTGAACTCAACCGCCGTATTGAACAGAACGTCCGCTCCTACTACAGCGTTCCTGCGGGGATCAAACTGACTATTGGCACGCGTTCGCCGAGTGATTTTCCGGGCTACGACAATCTGCTAGTCACCTTCGATAACGGCGAGAAGAAACAGGACCAAAAGTTTCTGATCTCCAAGGACAACAAGACTCTGCTTCGCGTTACGCGCATGGACCTGACGCAGGATCCCTATCAGGCCACGATGAGCAAGATCGATCTCAATGGGCGACCGGTGCGTGGCAATAAAGATGCCAAGGTCACCATCGTCAATTACGACGATTTCGAGTGTCCTTTCTGTGCGCGCATGCACGAAACGCTCACCGACGACATCCTGAAGAATTACGGCGACCGCGTTCGAATCATTTACAAGGATTATCCCCTGGCTGAGATCCATCCCTGGGCGAAGCACGCCGCGAATGATGCCAATTGCCTGGCGGCACAGAGCAGCGACGCATATTGGGGTTTCGCCGATTACATGCACGCCAATCAGCACCAGATCTCCTCGCAGGCAAAGTCATTGGCGGAGCAGGAAGCGAACATTGATCGCATCACGCTCGATCAGGCACAGAAGGCCAAGGTTCCAGCGGACACCGTGCAGGCCTGCATCAAGGCGCAGTCCGACAAGCAGCTTCAGGCTTCCATGAGTGAAGCGGATAAACTGGGCGTCAGCGCAACGCCAACTCTTTTCATTAATGGTTACAAGATCGATGGCGCGGTTCCGGCCGAAGAACTTCATGCTGCCATTGATAACGCTCTGCGCGATGCCGGAGCCAGTACGGCCGCAGCTTCGCACTAAGTCAGGTAAATCCCGGTTTCGCGTCGCGGTGCCTAAGCCCCGGGCGCGGGAGGAAGAATTGAGCTTCAACCAACGCCAACTTCGTTATCCAAGGTTTGCTCCTGCCGTTCTCTGCTTTCTGGTTCTTTGCGTGCTGATCGCCTGCCAAGGCGGCCAGGGCGGTCCCGATGTGCTCGCCAAGGTGAATGGAAAGAAGATACTGAACGGCGAAGTCGAGAAATATTTCCGCAATCAAACCGCGGGATCGCCGCAACCGGTCACCGGGGAACAGGCCGTCAGCCTGAAGCTGAACATTCTCCGCGAACTGGTCGACAACGAGATCCTGCTGCAGCGCGCGCAGAAGCTGGGCCTTCTCGCGACAGACGACGAAGTCAACGCCAAACTCAACGAGATCAAAGCTCCTTACACTCCTGAGCAGTTCGACCAGCGCATGAAAGAGCGCAACATCTCGCTCGAGGACTTTAAGCGGGACCTGCGCCGGTCGATCACCGTCGACAAGGTGATCAATAAAGAGATCACTTCGAAAATCAACGTTACGGATGCCGACATCACGGCTTACTACAACGCGCACAAGCCCGAGTTCAACCTGATCGAGCCGCAATATCACCTCGCGCAGATTGTCGTTACTCCCATGCCGAATCCGCAAGCGCGTGTCGCAGACAAGGCGCAAAACGACACAGACGCTAAAAAGAAGATTCAGATGATCCAGAATCGTCTGGACAGTGGTGAGGACTTCGCCAGCATCGCCATGAAGTATTCCGAGGATCCCGAGAGCGCGCAGAACGGCGGCGATCTGGGATTCACTCCGGAGTCCGGCCTCCAGCGTACCGATCCAGCCACGCGCGACATCGTCCTCAAGCTCAAACCAGGTCAGTACAGCACCGTGATCACGATTCAGAACCCGCAGACCAAGCAGTTCATGGGATACCGGATTGTGAAACTGGTGTCCAAAGAACCTGCCGGCCAGCGAGAACTGAACGACCCTCGTGTTCAGCAGGCGATCCGGGACCAGCTTCGCGATCGCCGCGAACAGCTGCTCAAGTCAGCCTATTACGACGTCATTCGCGATCAGGCGAAGGTGGAGAACTACTTCGCCGAGCAGATTCTGAAAGACAATGGCCTGACGAAATAGTTGGTCTTCTTTGTTGAAACTCCGCAGACTTAGATGCTGCCAGGCGCAAGGGATAAGGTTTTCCTGCGCCTGTTCCGCCTGAGAACCAGTCCGTTGGAGAAACTGCCGATGTGTCCGAACGCTTTTCCTCTGATCTGTGGAAAACCCTGTGGAGAACAGTGGTTGCGCTCCGAAGGGACTCGCGAATAGCGCGACTTTGAGCGTTTTGCCCAATTGTTACAACACCTTCAAATCGTGCAGAAACAAGGGCTTAGCGGTCTTCGCGTAAGCGCACCGGAACCGTTGCATTCTTGCCAACCTTTCACCAATCCAAAGTCACTTTTTCACAACTAAGTTCCTGAATCGGCAGCGTTCTAAGCTGCTAGAGGGGATTGACTTGTACCGGATTGGACCAGAATCGAACTGGGTGATGGGCATTAGCAGCCCTAGGGGAAGGACCCTATTCTTCTTCACCAACTTTTAACAAAGCAAGGAACGCTTCCTGCGGGATGTCGACCTTGCCGATCCGTTTCATGCGTCGCTTGCCTTCTTTTTGCTTCTCCAGAAGCTTGCGTTTACGGGTAATATCTCCCCCGTAGCATTTCGCCAAAACGTTCTTGCGGATCGCCCCAACCGTTTCGCGGGCGATGACCTTGGCCCCGATTGCCGCCTGGATCGCCACCTCGAACATCTGTCGCGGAATCAGTTCGCGCATCTTTGACACGAGCGCCCGTCCGCGCTCGTAGGCAAAGTCCTGGTGAACGATCAGTGAAAGCGCATCAACCGGTTCGCCGGCTACGAGGATGTCCATCTTCACCATGGGCGAGTGCCAGAATCCGGCCATGTGGTAATCGAGCGATGCGTATCCCTTCGACACGGACTTCAACCGGTCATAAAAATCCAGCACCACTTCGTTCAGCGGCAGCTCATAAGTGAGCATCACGCGATTCGCGCTGACGTATTCGAATCCCTTTTGTTTGCCGCGCTTGTCTTCCACCAGCTTGAGGATGCCGCCTACAAATTCTTCGTTCGTGAGAATCGTGGCCAGAATCACCGGTTCTTCAATCTTGGCGATCTCGCCTTGCGGCGGCCACTTCGATGGATTGTCGATCTCCACCAGTTCGTTGTCAGTTTTCGTGACCCTGTAGCGCACACTCGGTGCGGTCGTAATCAGGTCGAGTTTGTATTCGCGCTCCAGCCGCTCCTGGATGATCTCCATGTGGAGCAATCCGAGAAAGCCGCAGCGGAACCCGAAGCCCAGCGCGGCAGAGCTTTCGGGTTCGAAGAAGAACGACGAGTCGTTGAGCCTGAGCTTCTCGAGCGCCTCACGTAAAAGTGTGTGCTCGTGCGAATCAACCGTGTACAGTCCGGCGAACACCATCGGCTTAATGTCTTCGAAACCGGGCAGCGGCTCAATGGCGGGGCGTTCGTCGTCGGTGATGGTGTCGCCAATTTTCGTGTCACCGACGTTCTTCAGGTTCGCGATCAGGAATCCGACTTCACCAGCCTCGAGGGTCTCCACCACGACTGGTTTTGGTGTTAGCGTGCCCAAGCCTTCGATCTGGAAAACTTTGCCATTCGACCAGAGCCGAATCTTCTGGCCCATGCGGATCGTGCCGTGGAAGACTCGCGTCAAGACCACAACGCCTCGATAGGGATCGAACCAGCTATCGAAAATCAGTGCCTGTAGCGGAGATTCGGGCGATCCTTTGGGCGGCGGAACTCTCTTCACGATCGCCTCAAGGACGTCCGGCACACCCTGGCCAGTCTTGGCGGAGATTGCCAGAGCGTCGCTAGCATCCAGTCCGACGGCGCCTTCGATCATCTCTTTGGCGCGCTCGACGTCAGCGCTCGGCAGATCGATCTTGTTGATGACCGGAATGATCTCCAGCCCGTGATTGATGGCCAGGTAGGCATTCGCGAGCGTCTGCGCTTCGACACCTTGTGAGGCGTCAACCACCAGCAGAGCGCCTTCACAGGAAGCCAGCGACCGCGAAACCTCGTAGGAAAAATCCACGTGACCGGGCGTATCGATCAGGTTCAGTTGGTAGGTCTGGCCGTCGTTGGCTTTGTACATCATGCGCACACAGTGCGCTTTGATGGTGATGCCGCGCTCGCGCTCCAGGTCCATGGCATCGAGCACCTGTTCCTGCATCTCGCGCGCAGTCAGCGAGCCCGTGAGCTCGAGCAGACGGTCGGAGAGGGTGCTCTTTCCGTGGTCGATGTGAGCGATAATCGCGAAATTTCGGATGAATTTGCGGTCCATCGAGCGTAGTTCGATTCTAACAGGTACCTCAGATCGAGGAATTTACGCGCGCTCGCAGGTCACGTGCGCAGTTGTACCGAAATTTCCCCTCGAAGCAGCCAAACAGACCTCCTCCTGCATCGAAAATTCCGATCTCGTTTGAAAACCTTGCCCGGCGTGGTTTCTCGCCGGACGATCCATGTAAATGACAAATTCAAACCGAACCAAACCTTTACCCAAAGTTGCGAAAGCGCCCACAGGCATAGACGGTCTGGACACGATCACCGGCGGCGGTTTGCCCCGTGGGCGCACCAGCCTGGTCGCCGGAGGTCCTGGCTCGGGCAAAACCTTGCTGGGTCTGGAGTTCCTGGTGCACGGAGCGGAACGTTTCGGTGAGCCCGGGGTCGCCATGACTTTCGAGGAGACGCCCGAGGAACTCGAATCGAATGTCGCTTCCTTAGGACACAATTTGCGGGCGATGGAGCGCGCCGGAAAGATTTCGATCGACTACGTGGAAGTGCAGCGCGATCGAATCGAAGAAGTAGGCGACTACGATCTGGAAGCCTTGTTCGTCCGGCTGGACTATGCCATCAAGCAGATCAAGGCGAAGCGCGTACTCCTCGACACCATCGAAGTGCTCTTCGCCGGCTTCACCAACGAGGGGCTCATTCGCAGCGAGCTGCGCCGTCTCTTCCGTTGGCTCAAAGATCACGAAGTCACCGCTGTCGTGACCGCGGAATCCGGCACTGGCACCCTTATCACGAGACATGGACTGGAAGAGTATGTGGCGGACTGCGTTATTATGCTCGACCAGCGCGTGACCGAGCAGATTTCTACCCGACGCATTCGCGTTTTGAAATACCGGGGATCAGCTCATGGGACGAACGAGTACCCGTTCCTGATGGGCGAGCGTGGCCTTTCCGTTCTGCCCATTACGTCCGTAGGCCTGACGCATGACGCGCCGACCGAGCGAATGTCCAGCGGTATCGAGGTGCTAGACGACATGCTTGGTGGACGCGGTTTTTATCGTTCCAGCAGCGTGCTGGTAAGCGGGACCGCGGGAACCGGAAAATCAATAGTGGGAGCGACGTTCGCGAATGCCGCCTGCAATCGTGGCGAGAAAGCGCTGTACTTCGCCTTCGAAGAGTCGCCGCAGCAGATCCTTCGAAACATGAGAGCGGTTGGGGTCAACTTGGCACTTCATCTGGATAAGAACCGGCTGCTGATCCATTCCGTGCGTCCCACCAGCACCGGACTGGAGTCTCACCTCGTTTCGATGCATCAATTGGTCAGCGATTTCCATCCGAAAGTAGTGGTGGTCGATCCGATTACGAACCTGATTTCTGTCGGGAACCAAATCTCTGTGAAGTCGATGCTGACGCGTCTGATCGATTTTCTGAAACTCCAGGGCGTTACCGCACTGTTCACGAATCTTTCGATCGGAAGCGAGTTCGAGCAGACCAACACCGAAATCTCCTCTCTCATGGATACATGGATCATGTTGCGGTACGAGCAGATAGGAACGAACCGTGAGCGGCTGGTGCATGTGCTGAAGTCACGCGGCATGTCGCATTCGGGAGAGATTCGGTCATTTGTGATCAGCGACAACGGCATACAACTCAAAAACGCGGGGTTGGAGTTGGCCGCTGTCGGGCAGGAGGACTGATGGCACCCAGGAAACAAGCGAAGCATGGGAAGCCGCAGGCCGGAAAGCAAAACAGTTCGCGGCGAGCATTATCGAAGTGGCGACTGCGTCTTTACGTGGCCGGCAATACGCCCAATTCCATTGCAGCATTCGCGAATCTCAAGGAAATCTGTGATGTCCATCTCGGCGGCGAGTACGAGATTGAGGTCATTGATCTCCTGCAGCGGCCTCAGTTGGCTAAGGGTGATCAGATCGTTGCCGTGCCAACACTGGTGCGGGAACTTCCTCAGCCGGTGAAGAAGATCATTGGCGATCTTTCGAATCGCGAACGAGTGTTGGTCGGACTGGAGCTGAAGCCGGCCGGAATGGCACGGATTGCGACCAGCTCGTAATAGGCTCCGGAGGGCCGTTTGGCGGAAAAGAAAAGCTCCAAAAGCAAGCACGCCAACACGACCGTCAGGCGCTCAAACCGGTTTGGGCAGATTCCACTCACTGGTGAAGGAGCACCGAGATATTCACTGCGTCTGTACGTGGCTGGCACAAACCAAAATTCTTCTCTCGCCATCGAAAATCTTATGCGGTTGCGGGATTCCGAGCTGCGAAACAGGTGCGACGTACAAATTGTGGACATGTACCAGCAACCTGAACTCGCCGCCCGAGATGGTGTAATTGCGGCACCAACACTCGTTAAGCTCGATCCAGGACCGCGCATAATTTTTGTTGGCAACCTGTCTGATTCAGCCCGCGTGCTCGCGGGTTTGGGGATCAGATCTGAACAAGTGAATGTCGGGATCTCAACGTCAAAAGAACAATAAGGCTCCAGCGAAACGAAAACTCGACGACTTGCAGTCGAGACTGAGGACCGCCGAAGACACGCTCGATGCCATCAGGCGCGGGCAAGTGGACGCCATCGTCGTAGATGGCCCTGATGGCGATCGGTTATTCACACTGGCGGGCTCCGACGCGGCCTATCGCGTGTTCGTGGAGTCGATGAGCGAAGGCGCGGTCACGATTGGGCCAGACGCGACCGTGCTCTACGCGAACAGTGCCTTCGCTGGAATTGTCGACCGCCCGCTCGAACGGATCATTGGCAGTAGCTTCAGCCAGTTTGTCACTCCTTCGGACCTGGAGAAGTTCGAGGCAATCTTTCGCAAGCCTTTGTCGGATGGAGTTCACAAGGGCGAAGTACTGCTTCGAACGCAAGCCGGCCGCCTCGTCCCTGTATTCATATCCAGCAGCCTGTTCGACAAGAGCTCGCAGACGCTGTGTCTGGTGATCACGGACCTGACCGAGCAAAAGCGGCAGGAGGAGATCATCTCTGCTGGACGGCTGGCGCAAACCATTCTTCAGCAGGCGGTCGAGGCAATTGCCGTTTGCGACAATGGTGGACGAATTCTCCTGGCCAGCCACGCCTTGCACGATCTCTGCGGCGGCAATCCGCTGCTCGAGCCATTCGACCGAGTGCTGCCGTTGCGCCTCGCTCCCATGGATCGGTTCTCCAGCGAGCGCGTATTCTCTATCAACTCAGTTCTGGCCGGCGAGTCCTATCGTGGATCTGAGGTCATCTTCCGTCGAGGAGAAGAACGCCAGGTGCATTTGCTGTTAAGCGCGGCGCGGCTGCGAGTTCCTGGGGAAACCGGAACCAGCGCGTGCGTGGTAAGCCTGTTCAATATCGAAGAGCGGCGACTTGCAGAAGAGGCGCTGCGACGATCGGAGAAACTCGCTGCAACCGGCAGGCTGGCGGCGACGATTGCGCACGAGATCAATAATCCGCTGACTTCGGTCACCAATCTTCTCTACCTGTTGAGCACCGATCCGCGGCTTTCAAAGGATCTGACCTTCTACGCCGAAATGGCACAGACCGAACTGGCACGCGTGTCTCACATAACGAAGCAGACACTGGCTTTCCATCGCGAGAGCGACACGCCAGTTCGAGTCAACCTGAACGAAGTGATCGAGTCCGTTACCTATTTGCTAAATCACAAGATTCGCACGAAAACAGTTCATCTGGTTCAAGCGCTGCAACCCACTGACGACGTAATGGGCTTTCCGAATGAGTTGCGCCAGGTGGTGACCAATATCATGGAGAACGCCATCGAAGCGTCTCCGGACGGCGGCCGCGTCACCATTCGTCTTTATCCCAGCGTGGAGTGGAACAATTCTCATAAACCGGGTGTTCGGCTGATTGTGGCTGACGAAGGATCGGGAGTCCCGGAAGAACTGCGCCAACGTATTTTTGAACCATTCTTTACGACCAAGGGTGAGAAGGGAACAGGTCTCGGACTGTGGGTAACCAATGGCATCGTTCAAAAGCACGGTGGTTTTATACGAACCCGCAGCAGGACCGATGAAGGGCGTAGCGGCACTGTGTTCTCCGTCTTCTTGCCGTTCAACGATTCCGAGAGCACCGTTCTCGAGAGCACCGTCCTCAAGAACAGCGCGTGACCGTGATCAATCACGCAGTCTGGTTCGAACCTCGTCCCTAACCAGTTTTGGAGTCCAATTCCTCCACGCCGTTCAGGCTTCCTCTTCGCTATTGAATAGACTTCAGTGATCCGTTCGTGTGCCCAGAGACTCTCGGCATTGAGACATTCGGTGCTGCCTGCAACCCAAACTTGTAGGCGCGCAGCGTACGCAGGTGAGCCGAAGACTTTATTGGTTGCGCCGTCCCCTAGACGAGAGTCTCCAATTACGTCCTCGGCATCTGATACGAAGAAGAAGTGAGGAGTCATATGTATGCCATTATCCGGTGATGTGCAGCGGGAATTGTGGGAGCTGTTTTCGGAAGAGACACAGCGCGGCAGAGATGCCGTCGAGGTTTCTGCAACCGATCTACACCAACGCCTCGAATGTACGGAATCCGAAACCTCCAGCACCCCTAACCGGATCGCGGTGTGCGGCGCCGTTCTGGTCGCCATGATGGATGCAGAGTCGGGTGACACGCTGATGGGTGAGTCCGAAGGCGATCCCAGCGTGCGGTTTGTCCTGCCTCGTCCCGGTCCAACTATGCCTCCGGTCTGATCATCAGAAAAGAAAGTAGCTGTAGTGGTGAGCATTTTGCGGCGAAATGGTAATCTCGAAGCACATTTCTCCGAATGGCTGAGCCGCGTCCAAATAGAATGTTCCCGCCGGATTTTCTCTGGGGTGTATCGACCGCCGCACACCAGTGCGAAGGCGAAAACCGTAATAATCAGTGGTTCGAGTGGGAAACCACTGGCCGAACCCGTTCCGGCGACCGCAGCGGGCTGGCCTGTGACTGGTGGCACAAGGCTGAGCAAGACTTCGACATTGCGCGCGACCTGAACCTGAACGCGCTGCGCTTCTCGGTGGAGTGGAGCCGCATCGAGCCGCGCCCGGGCGAGTGGGACAAAGGCGCGATTGCCCGGTATCGCCAGATGCTCGAAGGGCTTCACCAGCGTGGCATGCGGCCGTTTGTCTGTCTGCATCATTTCACCAATCCGCTGTGGTTCGAAAATTCGGGCGCGTTCCTGCATTCCGAGTCTGTGCTCGTTTTCGAGCGCTTCGCACGCAAGGTGGTGGAGAGCCTCGGCGACTTCTGTTCGGACTGGGTAACTTTCAATGAGCCCAATGTGTACTCGGTGCTGGGCTATCAACTGGGCGAGTTTCCTCCCGGACGCAAAAACCATCTGATCAGTTCTTTACGCGTGCTGGCCAATATCGCGCGAGCGCATGCACGCGTTTACGACGCAATCCACGAACTACAGCCAGGCGCGAACGTCGGCTGGACACAGAACTACATCGTTTTCCAGCCGGTTAAGGATCGAAGTCTGCTCAACCGGTTCGCCTGTGGCATTCAAAGCTACTTCTATAACGATATCTTTACGGATTTCATCCATCGCGGCCGCACGCGAAGTTACATCCAGCCGTTTTGCGGCGAAACCGGTATGGTGCAGGGGAAAACGGACTTTGTCGGAGTCAACGTCTATGGACGCGTGCACGTGGGACTGAGCATCCGCAGACCGGCGACGTTGTTTGCCGACGTTCACATCCCAGCGGACGCGCCGCAAGGTGATCAGCCTATCGGACTGCCTTTTCCTGAAATCACTCCCGGCTCGATTACTGCCGTGGTGGAACACGTGGCTAAAATCGGCAAACCTGTTTACGTGCTCGAGAACGGCGTGCCCGACCGTGGCGACCGCATCCGCCCATGGCTTTTGGAGAATACTGTTAACGAAATGCGCGACCTGATCAGTCGCGGCATCGATCTGCGTGGCTACTTCCACTGGACGCTCACCGACAACTTCGAATGGAACCAGGGCTGGCATCTGCGCTTCGGACTGGTGGAACTCGATCTGGAAACGCAGGAGCGACGGCTAAGGCCGAGCGCTCGCGTGTACGCGGAGATCGCGAGGACGAATGGCGCGAGCAAAGCGGTCAGTAGTCAGCAGCCAGTAGTCAGCAGCCAGTAGTCAGAAGTCCTACCTCGTTGGAAATCTTCCCGGAATGGGAGGTCCCGAGAGTA
>CAZBCQ010000024.1:0-14251 GCA_964490255.1 uncultured Terriglobales bacterium
GAAAGCGATCATCCTTGGTGAGGATCGGAACGCCATCAATCCACAACTGCAAGGTCCCCGGAGACTCGACGCGCACAATGCGCTGGCCTCGATGAGGCTGCGTGAATTCCGCAGCCGAGTAGTAGACGTCTTCGCCGTTGACGTAGTCGGGAAGCTGGAAGGTGCCATCGAGAAGATTGAGCTGCTCGACGGCCTTGCCTCCGCTCTTTACGGAAAGCAGTCGATCGTTTTCTGGAGCCCAGTGCGTATCGAAACCCACATTTCGATAGCGACCAAATGGGCCTGCAATCTTCCAGTCGGTGAGCAATCCAGAATCGTGCGCGAGTTGACTGGGCGAAAGCCCGGGAACTCCATCCATGGCGGCGGCAATCAGCGCAGCGCGCAGATTGTTCTCACAGGCTCTGCCGTTGCGAACGATTCTTTGAATGCGAGGGATTGCAGGACGAAACTGAGCTGTGTTTGCAGCGAGGTCCAAAATGTGCGCGGAAGCGACCTCGACGCGCGGATCGCCGTTTGCCGACCTGGCTTCACAAAGGCGAAGAGCGGCGTTCAGCTCAGAAGCTGAGTCAGCCTGGAGCGACGCGGCTTGCATGAGAACAAACAAGGCGTCGGGATCGTGAGGACGTACGGCCAAGGCTCTTTCCGCGTGAGCACGTGAGCTGGCAATATCAGAGCGAGTGAAGAGATCGCGTGTGGCGATATCGATTTCGGAGGCAGCCTGCGAAGCCCTTGTTTTCGGAGGAGTTTTCTGAACGGCGTAAGCCGGAACGATGGCGAGCAGAAGAAGCAGGGTCGCCGCTCGGATCGACATCGGTTGCTAGCCCGCGAGCCGTACTTTGATTTCGGTGTGGAAGGCTTTCTCGATGTTGTCGCAGAAGGCGCGAAATGCCGGATATTCCGCAGGCGTGATACGAAGCTGGCGGAATTGGACCGAAGTGCTCACGACCAACTCATGTCCGCGGCGTTCATAACGTAGAACCGCAACTCCGAAGGGAGTGTCCAGAGTAGTCGAGGCGGGAACGTTCTCGAATGAAGCGCCCTCTGGTAGTGCGAAGTGCAACTCTTCTTCCGTCGTCCACGGAGCGGGGAGGCGCAAATCCTGAGTGCGCGTGGACAGAGAGGCCAGAGTTTCGGTGTATTTGTGCGGCATCCACGAGGAGAGAAGAGAGAGCGAGTGGGATCCGGCGAAGGTATCGATGGATCCCGTGAACTTGAGATTAATATCGCGCTCGACGTCGTTGGCTCCGTCGACGTGGACATCTTCGACGCGCACAGCGGGGTAAACCTGCGCGAGGTTAGAGCGTAGAGAATCGCGCTGGTGATCACTGACTTCGAATTCGCGACGCAGGCCGGGCGCGTCTTCGCCGCGAGTGTACGCCGATCCGCTGAAAACGATGCTGCCATCGGTTTGCACCGACGCGCGGACCACGCGATGCGTGTAGTTTTCCATCGGCAAAGTGCCGGGAATGCGACGCAGGACCGCGTCACCATCGGCGGCAACAGTGAGAGCCATGGCGCCCTGATCATCGAGGGGAAGTTCGTGCGAGCCGGCGTATTCTGCGGTGCCGTCGAGCCATAACTGGTACTTGGGCACGTAAACGAGGGCGTGATCGAAAATCTGCAGTGCGGTAGCTTTATTCCCAACATCGCCCATCTTGCGGGTGCGAACCAAGGCGAAATCGGCGTCGATACCGGCGGCACGCATCAGGGCGATCATCAGGCTGGCTTTGTCTTTGCAGTCGCCGAAGCGGCGCGCATACACCTGACTGACAGGATACGGCTTGTAGCTGTAGACACCGAATTCAAGGCCAACGTAGTGAGTGTTCTCGATAACGAATTGATGGATGGCGCGGATCTTGTCGACTTCCGTCGGCTGGCCCTGGATGATTTTGTCCAATGCGGCGCGAAGTGCGCTGTCGAGCTGCAACTGCGGCTCGATAAAGCCTGCATACCACTTTCCGAGCGCTTCCCACGAATCGAAGGTGGAGACGTTCACGTACGGCGCGGTTTCGGTGAGGGATGGGCCGCGCGGCTCAGTGTGCAGCGGCGCCATGTTACGGAGTTCCCAGGTGTAAGTCCGCAGGGTGCCATCGGTTTTAACGGAGGCCGCCGAGGGCATGCGGTATTCCGAGATGTTGAGCGACTCGGAGACGGGCGCGATCAGAACATAACGGCGAAGCTTCTCAGGAAGCGAAGACTGAAAGGTGACGAGGCCGCCGTAGTAGTTTCCGTAGGGATTCACGTTCGTCTTCGGCGAAATGCGGTATTCGAGCTCGAGGACGTCTCCCTTGGCGAGATACGGGAAATGCACGATGCGCTGACGAGTGTCGTAGTACATCGAGACAGCGGTATCGGCGTACCCGGTTTCGCCGCCGTTTTCAGCGGGGATGATGCGGCCGTCCGACTTGTGAACGCGAGCGGAGATGAGGTCTAGCTTCTGCAGCGCGTTGCTGTACTGAAGACGGTACGTGGAGTACTCGGCGGCGCCCGCGTCGGAGTTCATCAACAGAACCAGTTGAGTGTGTTGCGAGCTCTGGCCATTGGACGCCAGACGTTCCACCGTGACGTTCGCGAGCGAGGTGACGTTCGAAGAGTCAGAGGGAGGATTGCGACGAACGTCTTGCAATGTCTCTGAGACCTTTGCCAAATACTGGCGGTCGGAATCGTAGGCCGAGACGGAAGCCCCGGCGAACTCCAGGCGGCGGCGAAGGTTTTCCGGCTGACCGCTGAGATCTGCCGCCTTTGCGAGTTCCTGCTCATACTGGAGCTTGTGACCGCTACTGCCGTACAGATACGCAAGGGACTCATGCAGCGTCGAGTCTTCGGGATGCTGGGCGACAAGGGACTGCATGGTGCGGATGGCCTCGTCCGCGGGACCGCTGTTGCTGTCGAGAGTGGCCAGGGTGCTTGCCGACTCAGCATTAGCCGGATGGAGAGCAAGTTCGCGGCGCTCGAGATCGCGCAGCTTGGCAGAGTCCTCGGTGCGCTGGTAAACGCGTTTGAGAGCTTTGTAGACGGCCGGATGATCGGTCGAGCTTGCGAGCAGGGGCTCCAACAAGCTGGAGGCGTCCGAGAAGAAGCCGAGATCAGCGAATTTGAGGCCGAGTTCGCGGCGCAGCCAAACGGGCGAAGGGAATTGAGCTTCCAAACGGCGATATTCGGCGACGGAAGTAGACGAGTGGCCCATCGCAAGGTGCACGTCGGCTAATTGCTTGGCGATTACGAAGTCAGCTGGGGCGCTGGCGGTCGCGGTCCGGAGGAGAAGGCGAGCTTTCTCCAGTTGCTTGCGATTCAGATAGTACTCAGCCAGCAGGGCGTTAGCGGCGGCATCGTCAGGATCTACCTGAAGCGCATGTTGCAGGGCGGAAAACTTGCAGGAAGCGAGCGGGCAGCTCTCGGCAACTTGTGTCCATCGAGCGGCAGTGCGTTCGAGCTCGGCTGCTTTTTCCAGTTCTGAGCTGTAGCCCGGGCGTTCGTAAAGCTTTTCGATCTGTCCGAGGGTTTCGTGGGCCGCAGCCGAGGAGGGGTCGGCAGCAACGGCTTGCTGCGCACTGCGGATCAATTCGTCGGCGCGAGCGCCTTTAGTAGTACTGGGTTGGGGGGCTGCAGATCCGGTGTGAGTCGCGGGCAGGTATGAACCTGCTTCGTCCCGGAGGAGAGTACCCTCGCGCTCGTCGGCTGCGAGATGGCGGAGGAAATCCGTGGTTTGTTCGGGTTCGTCGACGAAATCGCGAAGATCGTGAATCTCCTTGAGCAGGACGGCAGCCTGGGCTGGAGTGGCGGATGCGAAGTTGGCTTCCGCAGCGTCTAGGCGGAGATTGTAAGGATTCTTGACAGTAGATGACGATGGGTCGACGCGATTCGCTTCTTGTCCCGAGGTCAGGGGTGCGAACCCAAGGGCGGCGAGCCCAAGAAAAGGCAACAGCAACGACGCGCGCAGATGATGGACGAAGGGCATCAGCGTTAGTGAAATGAACTCCCCGCTGGGTTTAGCAGCGGGGAGCACCCTGCTAAGCGGCCCTTGGGCGCGTTTCCCCCAGTTTCAAATTACGCCCGCTAAGCCGCTAATCTCTTGTGGGTGTGTTGCAGGAAGTATGCCGTTTCGCGGGTCGGGAAAGAATTCGTGGAAGTCCCTAGATACCCTAAGAAGAGACCTTAACCAGATAAAACCTTGGGACGGCGAACGGGCCAGATGACATCCGCGACGTAGGGGAAAACATCAGAATTTCGATAGCACCACCCGGGGTGCCAAGTGATTCGTGTTCTCTGCTTTACCCTTGTGTTGATACTCGCTTCGCCTGCTTTCGCGCGCGATCCGAACAAAGCTCAGCCGTACACCGAGGATTCGCTTGCGTCGGCTCTCAAGTCGCAATCCGTGTTTCTTCATGGGTATGTTCATGGATACGAGGAGGGGTTTCATAACGCCGACATCGATATCCAAATGGCGCACGGCTTCCGCGACGTAAGCACGATGTCCGAATACAAGAAAATTGCCGAGTGTCCGGCCAAGAACGGCGATAAGACGGTGTTCGAACGCGGCTTCCGCCAGGGATTTCGCGTGGGATACATTGATGGAATGTCTGGGCGGAGTTTCCGCGCGGTTCGTTCGCTGCGGTTGGCGTTGGCGGGGCTTTCAACCGCCGATTGGAGTCAGCGGCGGCGGGAGGCGTTCGAATCGGGCATCCAGGAAGGCTATTACGCTGGTCAGTCCGAAGGATTGCATGACGGGCGGACGGCGTCAGCGTTCCGGTTGATGGAGCCAGGCTGCACGGCACTGGGTCAGAATGCGTCCGCGCCGAAAGACGCCGAGTATTGTGATGGCTTCCGACGAGCCTTTTCTATTGGCTATTCCGACGGATATACGAATCAGCAGGACAATCCGCACGTTGCCGCGAAATGACCGGTTTCGACCCCGTTTTACCGGCTGATTTCGCGGAAATACAAGAGCTGTACCCTTCCCGTATCGAGTAGTACGTGTCCTTTGGTTCATTGACCTAAGGGATTCCCCGCTTTGCGTGAAGCTGAATTGACGTTATGCTTACGCCCGAACCCTTAAGGGAATCCCCATATGAAGGCTGCTGGCGCACATATGAAAGCTGCTGCCGCTCGTAAACCTAAGATTCAGATTGCGGTTGTGGAAACTGACCCGCTGCGGATGATCGGTCTACGCGCTCTTTTCGATACGGAATCGGATTTTGAACTATCCGCCACCACGTTAGCTACATTGGCTACGGAGACCAATGTTGACATCGTGCTGCTGGGAAACCAGGCAGGACAGAATCTTTACGACACGATGGCGGGCCTGAAGGCGGCGCGTCCAGATCTGCGAATTATTGTGACTGGCACCGGCGCGGATGACGAGATGATCTTGAAGGCGCTGGCCGGCGGCGCGAAGGGCTACGTCGACGAAGGCGCCAGCCCCGAGGAATTTGTGCAGGCGATCCGTATCGTGCAACAGGGATCGGTATGGGCGCCACGCCGGGTGTTGTCCATGTTCATCGAGCGCGTGACCTCGTCGCCCGGGCGGATTTTCCCCGCGGGTCGCGTGACGTTTACCGACCGTGAAAAGCAAGTTTTGGAGCTGCTGGTTGCCGGCCGGTCAAATAAAGAGATCGGCAGTGCGCTGGGTATCGAGGAGCGCACGGTAAAGGCCCACGTAGCGAAATTGATGCGAAAAGTGGGCGTACAGAACCGAATTGCGCTTTCGGTGCACGCGATTACGCATTCGCTGGTCACTTCGAAGTAGGCATTACTTTCGGGCAGTGACCTGAGTAACTTGTCGGCAAAGCGGTTTAGGCCGATACTCAACTCACCTACCACAGAACCTGGGAGACGGGGGTTAAGGCTGATAACGAGGGTCATCTGCCTTAGCCCCTCACTTATTTTCCGGTAACCAATTCAGTACCTCATTTACTTCAACAACCCTGCCTGAGTTAACATCCAACTATTCACCTGTGAGTTGCTGTTAGGTTATGCGGCAGCGGGCAGGAGTCTTCCAGAAGGTGATGTCATGAAGAAGTTAGTTTTACTGGTGGTACTAGCGATGATTCCGGCTGGTCTGTGGGCGCAAGGCGACCGTGCCAATACCGTGGAGCGCGTGCAAGCCGCGGGAACCGTCATTGACGAGATTATGAATGCGCCCGATTCGCGCATTCCGGACGATATTTTTGACTCCGCGAAATGCATCGCGGTAGTGCCCTCCATGCTGAAAGGCGCCTTCCTTTTCGGCGCGCAATACGGTAAAGGCGTAGCCAGCTGCCGCACGGAGAAGGGCTGGAGCGCTCCGGCATTCTTCCGGGTGACCGGGGGGAGCTTCGGCTTCCAGATTGGCGGCCAGGCTGTCGACCTGATCATGGTGGTGATGAACGACCAAGGCATGCAGAATCTGCTGGCGAGCAAGTTCAAGATTGGCGCAGATGCGTCGGCGGCTGCTGGTCCGGTAGGACGTCAGGCGGCGGGCTCAACCGACTGGAAGATGCGTGCAGAGATCCTGACTTATTCGCGGGCACGCGGCGTTTTTGCCGGGATCAGCCTGGATGGGGTAGTTGTAACGCAAGGCAAGGACGATACGCGAGCGTTCTACGGACGCATGGTGCCATTCAAGACGCTGCTGACCGGCGAGCTTGCGGCGCCGCAAGATGCGCAGCCGTTTATTTCGTCGTTGAACAAACACATTTTGTCGGCATCAGCCGCAGCAAAGAAGTAGTTCAGCGGTTGGATCTGAGAGGGCCGGACCTGAGGGTCCGGCTTTTTGCTTTGCGGCGGACATAGCGAGCGCCTGCCGCAGCGTCAGCGCGCTGGTTCCCCCGCAGCAGCGCGCCGACGAGACGCCCTCGCAACGGCCAGCGCTACTAGGTAAACAGAAACTCTTTCGTGCGCAGCTCTTTGATGGTGTCGCGAAGTTTGGCGGCCTGCTCGAATTCGAAGCGCTTGGCGGCTTCGCGCATATCGGTTTCGAGCTTGGCGATGTAGTTGTCCACGTCTTCCTGCGACTTGAATTCGGGGATGCTGTCGGCCTGTTCGGTCAGATCCGCATAGTCTGCGCCGACAATTCGCGCCAACGACATATCTACCGAGCGAACGATCGACTGCGGCGTGATTCCATTTTCTTCGTTGTAGGCCTGCTGGATAGCGCGGCGACGATCGGTTTCGCTGATCGCCTTGTTCATGGAATCCGTCATGTTATCGGCGTACAGGATGGCGCGGCCGTTCAGGTTGCGGGCGCAGCGTCCGATGGTCTGAATGAGCGAACCGGAAGAGCGGAGGAAACCTTCTTTGTCGGCGTCGAGAATGGCGACAAGCGAAACTTCAGGAAGATCGAGGCCCTCGCGCAGCAGGTTGATGCCGATGAGCACGTCGAATTCACCCTTGCGCAGATCGCGCAGAATCTTCACGCGCTCGAGCGTGTCGATTTCCGAGTGCATGTAACGGCAGCGCACACCGACTTCGCTGTAGTACTCCGCGAGATCTTCGGCCATGCGCTTCGTAAGCGTGGTGACGAGCACACGTTCGCCGATCTTGGCGCGCTCGCGAATTTCATGCAGCAAGTCGTCGATCTGGCCCTTCACAGGGCGAATCTCAACGGGCGGATCGATTAGGCCGGTGGGGCGAATAATCTGTTCGACCACCACTCCTGCCGATCTGGTGAGTTCGTACGGGCCCGGAGTCGCGGAGACGTAGATAGCCTGATTCACGCGATGCTCGAACTCTTCGAAGGTGAGTGGGCGATTATCGAGCGCCGAGGGCAGACGGAAGCCGTATTCGATGAGCGTGCTTTTCCGCGAGCGATCGCCATGCCACATGCCATGCACCTGTGGGACTGTCTGGTGCGACTCGTCGATGAAGAGCAGGTAGTCGCGGGGCACGTAGTCGAGCAGCGTTGGCGGCGGCTCTCCGGGCAGACGGCCGGTGAAGTGTCGCGAGTAATTTTCGATCCCGTGGCAGTAACCCATAGACTTGATCATCTCGAGATCGAAGCGGGTGCGCTGGTGCACGCGTTGGGATTCAACGAGCCGTCCTTGCTTTTGCAGCTCTTCTTCCCACCATGCGAGTTCGGCGAGGATGGAGTCGACTGCCGAACTCTTCGTCTCGGGCTTCATCACATAGTGTGACTTCGGATAAATGGGAAGACGCGAGTAGCGCTGCTTTACGGTTCCGAAGAGCGGATCGATTTGCGACAGCGACTCGATCTGATCTCCCCAGAGTTCAACGCGGAAGGCCATGTCGTCGTAAGGCGGGAAGATCTCGATCACATCGCCGCGGACGCGGAACGTGCCACGGCGCAGGTCGCCATCACTGCGCTCGTACAAGATTTCGACCAGCTTGCGGAGAATGTCTTCGCGCTTGATGCGCTGGCCTTTTTCCAGGAAGAGCAACATGCCGTAGTACGCTTCCGGCGAGCCGAGGCCGTAAATACAACTGACACTGGCGATGATGATGCAGTCGCGACGTTCGAAGAGAGAGCGTGTAGCCGAGAGACGAAGCTTGTCGAGCTCGTCGTTGATGGTGGCTTCTTTTTCAATGTAGACGTCGCCAGCGGGAATGTACGCTTCCGGCTGGTAGTAGTCATAGTAAGAGACGAAGTATTCGACCGCGTTCTGCGGGAAGAAGTTCTTGAACTCGTGATAGAGCTGGGCGGCGAGAGTTTTGTTGTGGGCCATGATCAAAGCAGGACGATTTACCTGCTCGATGATCTTGGCCATCGTGAACGTCTTACCGGAGCCGGTGACGCCAAGTAGAACCTGGTGCTTCTCGCCTTCATCGATGCCCCTGGTAAGCGAAGAGATAGCAGAGGCCTGGTCGCCACGGGGGGAGTAGTCGGAATGGAGTTTGAATTCCAAAAGAAGCTATAAGCAATTAGCAGTTAGCACTTAGTCCTGAAACTTCTTGCAAACTTGTGACTCGGATAACAATGGCCACGTCCCTCACAGAAGCGAATCTTGGGGTGTGGGCATCTCTCGATTATAACGCGAGGGGCGAGGGCGAACTATGGTGGCAATGAAGTTGCGAGAAATTAATGATTGCCGCTAAGCCTGACACGGCGATTAGACTTACACCTTGGGGGAGGAACTGTGAGCAACGGTCAGACTTCTTCGGCGACAACGATTCAGACCACGACGACACACACCCAGCAATTAGGGGATTGCGTAGAGGTTCCGCGGCCACCGTCCTCGACACATGAGGCAGACGCGCTCGTGTTCTTCGGCGCGACTGGAGACCTGGCCTACAAGAAAATATTTCCAGCGCTGCAGCGCATGATCCGCAAAGGAAGGCTGCATGTTCCGATTATCGGCGTCGCCAAAGCCGGCTGGACGATCGATCAACTCCGGGAACGTGCCCGCGACAGCCTGATGAAACATGGCGGCGGAGTCGATGAACAGGCCTTCACGGAACTGATGAAAGAATTGCGGTACATCGACGGCGATTATGCTGATCCGAAGACGTTCCAGCAACTTGGGAAGGAACTGGCGGGCTGCAAGGCCCCGGCGCATTACCTGGCGATTCCTCCCAGCATGTTCGAGACGGTCGTGCTGGGGCTGGCGCAGGCAGGTTGCGCCGACAATGCTCGCGTAATCGTGGAGAAACCCTTTGGGCGCGACCTGGAATCGGCGATCGAGTTGAATCAGACGCTACACAAAGCTTTCCCGGAGTCACGCATCTTTCGTATCGATCACTACCTCGGTAAAGATGCGGTCGAGAATCTGCTGTTCTTCCGATTCGCCAATGCTTTCCTGGAACCGATCTGGAATCGCAATTACATACACAGCGTGCAGATCAACATGGCAGAAGCGTTCGGCGTCCAGGGACGCGGCAGGTTCTATGAGGAAGCGGGCGCGATCCGCGATGTCGTGCAAAATCACCTGTTGCAGGTGGTGGCGTTTCTAGCAATGGAGCCACCTACTCAGATGTACGTTGAATCGCTGCGCGATGAACAGGTGAAGGTGTTCCGGACGATTCCGCCGATTGATCCGAAGAGCCTGGTGCGAGGACAGTTCCGTGGATATCGGAATGAACCGGGAGTTGCTCCGGATTCGCAAGTCGAAACTTTCGCGGCGCTGAAACTACATATTGACACCTGGCGGTGGGCCGATGTGCCATTCCTGATCCGTGCGGGCAAGAATCTGCCGGTGACGGCGACCGAGGTGCTGGTGAAATTGCGGCGACCTCCACTGGCCAAGTTGCAATTGGACAAGAACAATTACTTCCGATTCCGGCTAGGGCCGGATCTGTCTCTTAGCCTCGGAGCGCGAGTGAAGTGCCCGGGCATGAGCATGCAAAGTTTGGGGGCGACCACGGGAGTGGAACTCTCGGCAGTGAACGAGAAGAGCAGTGACCAGGATGAAGCGTACGAACGTTTACTGACGGACGCCATGCATGGAGATCAGTTGCTGTTCGTGCGGCAGGATGCGGTGGAAGCCGCCTGGACGATCGTGGAGCCGATTCTCGGAGATGTGACGCCTGTGCACATGTACGAGCCGGGCACATGGGGTCCGGCGCAAGCGGACCTGCTGGCGAATCATTTGGGTGGTTGGCACAATCCGGAGCCGGCCGCGACCAGCTAACCTTTCAACAAGGGTGCCGATTCATATGCTGGCGAAAGGCCGGCGCGATGGCTAGTGCGGCTGATGTCCGGTCAGCCCGGCGCGGAATGAGCGCTGATCGAGGCGAGTGAGCGCCTCTTCCTGGGCCCGCGAGAGCAAAGGCGTGTGCGGGATTCGGCAGAGGTACTCCGGGATGAACCAGAGTGGCTTCGCGGTAGTCATCCAGTCGAGATGATCGAAGCGTCTCAGGTTCACCGGACGTGAGAAAGCGCGCAGCGTGCGTTCGCCCCGCAGATTGCAGTATCCATCGAAGTAGCTCATCGCGAGTTCGCGCAGCGAGCGATAGACGGGGTCACGAAAACGCAGGAAGGCAAAGTTCGATTTGCCGATTGCGCCCCAGCCTCCATTGACACGATAGATTGCTAAGACGTGGTCGGTGTCGCGGACGGCTTCAAAGTCCAGCAGCAAAGGCTCGTATCCGTTGATGCGCAGAGCAGCGGCCGCGAAGATTGCGCCCTCCAGACAATGCGCGGTTCCTTCCTGAAGAACTCGACGCGGAGACCATGCAGTGTTCGCATGATGGTAGGGCAGAGATTCCAGATAGCGCTGGATGAGCAGAGGCGTGCGTAGGGCGCGAAGGCGGCGGAGTTCGGCGCGAGTGAATCCGAAGTCGTGCATTGATCAGATTAAACCGCAGAGGACGCGAAGGGCGCAGAGGGAATTGCGGGACTGAACCAGATGGAACAAGAGTCTGCGTTACCCAGTTCTGAGGAATGCAGATCCCTCGCTCGTTGCGCGAGCTCGTGATGACAAAAAAGAAAAGAGAGATCGTATGGGGCACCCCAAGGTCTTTCTGCGCACCCGAAGGTCTTCTCAAGGAATGCGATCAGTCAGCGGTGGCGTTAACCGTTTGCTGATCCGGTTCGTGAATCTGTAGCCACATTTCCATGACGCGATCTTTCAGCTCCGTAGTCAATTGCTCGTAGGCAGCTTCGGGAGAGGGGGCGTTCTTCGGGGGGTAAATAGGATCACCAATTGTGAACTTGGTGCGAGTGAAGCCGCGGAAGCGCTGGCCCCGTGGCCACGCTTCGAAGAAGCCATCGAGCGCAACCGGGTAGATCGGCAGGTTGAGGTTGACGGCGAGAATCGCGGTGCCCTTTTTGAACTTCTTCGGCAAGCCGTCGATCGAGCGCTCGCCCTCGGGGAAGATGACCAGAATCTTGCCATGGCGCAGGCCGTAGCCGGCGGCTTTCATGGCGGGGACCATATTTGCGTCCGGATCGACGGGTACAAGGTTGAAAGAGTTCGCGATCCGGCGCACCAGTCCGGCGCCAAAGATGTCGCTGGTTCCGACGGAGAACTGGTACCGGAAGACGCTCCAGGGAAGCAGGCCCATGAAAATGGGAGCGTCAATGTAGGTCTGATGATTGGGGGCGATGATGTAGGGGCCCTTGCGAGGAAGCTTGTCGATGCCGGTGACCTGTATACGGAAGGCTATCCGACAAAAAAACATTAAGAATTGGCCAAAACAGTACCAGAAAAAAAGGCGCAGCGTGCGTGGCCTGGCGATGTCCAAGACATCCGGTTCGGTGGGGTCGGTCTGGAGTACGGTTCCCCAGGCTGCGACGTCTTTCTCGCGAGAACTCTCAGCGCCGATGCGCGCGCGAACGGCGTCAATTATCTCGCGCACTGTGTAGACCTCGGAGACAATCGAGTCAGGCACATGCGAATTGAGTTCGCGTTCCAGAGCGACCAGCAGTTCAACGCGCTCCATGGAGTCGAGGCCCAAGTCAAGTTCGAGATTGTCGCTGGGAAGAATGCGCTCGCGCTTGTTGTTCGAAGCATCGCGCAACACCATGAGCGCGCGCTGCACTTCGGGGATGCCCATCCATTCTTCATCTTGTGCGCTGAGTGAACCGGTGGGCTCTGTGGGATTGGCGGTGTGACCCTGCATGGCGCGAACGCGCTTCTCGACTTCGTTGCGTTTCACCTTGCGGGTAGTGGTACGAGGTAGGTCTTCCTGCCAGATGTCGTAGCTGAGGATTCGCTTCGTGGCAGGCAGTTGCCAGGAAAGGCCGTCAATCTCGAAGCGAATCGCCTCTCCCACGTTTACGATTTTCCGCTCGCGAAGGACTTCGAAGTTCGGGACGATTACGCCGTGCAGCCGTTCCGAGATGGGTTCGCCCGGTCGGCCTTCCAGGCCGATGACGGCAATCTCCTTGATCAACGGGCTGCGCTGGTAGTGAGATTCAATTTCCTCGGGATAGATGTTCTTGCCTGAGGCGAGCACGATGATGTCTTTGGCACGACCCGTGATGAAGACGTTGCCGTGCTCATCGAGGCGGCCCAGGTCGCCGGTGAGCAGCCAACCGTCGTCCATTACAGCGGCGGTTGCGTCGGGGCGGTTGTAGTAGCCCTTCATCACGATGCCGCCGTGCACGGCGATCTCGCCCACCATGTAGCCGGTTTCGGGGTCTTTCTCGGGCTTGTGAATGCGAATTTCATTTCCCGGCAGGGGCTTGCCCACGGAGCCGATGACGTTATTCGACTGCGTGGTGACTGTGGTCGCGCCACTGGTTTCGGTCAGGCCATAAGCATTGAGCAGTGTGAAGCCCAGAGCCTGGAAGTCGGCGCCAATCTTTGGATCGAGACGTGAGCCGCCGGTGATCAATAAGCGCATGCGCGATCCGAGCGTCTGGTGAACCTTCTTGAAGAGCAGAGGCCCGAGATTCAGTCCCATGCGCCGAGTGATACGGTTCAGCGAAAGCATGGCACGGAAGAGCGATTCCACCATGCGGCCGCGAGCGGCGACTTCTTTGAAGATCCGATTGTGGATGAGATAGAAGAACTGCGGGACACAAACGAAGATGGTGATGCCGCGCTCGCGCAGAGCACGCATCAGTTCGCTGGTATTCAGGGATTCCAGGAAGACGACGCGCGCCCCCTTGATTGCCGGGAGCAACAGGCTGGCCATTTGCGATAGCGCGTGGAAGAGGGGCAGAACCCCGAGCAGCGCATCACGTTCTCCCACGTCGGTGAAAATGCGGAAGGCGCCCTCTGCTTCAGCCTGAATGTTGGCATGGCTGAGCATCACGCCTTTGGGGTCACTCGTCGTGCCCGACGTGTAGAGGATGCAGGCGGTCTCGGCGGAGCCGACCTCCACTACTGGAAACGGATCGGGCCGCGGGTTGGACAGGACAGAATCGAGCGAAGCCAATTCCGGCGCGCCATTGGACTTGGACCTGTCGAGCAACACCAGGCGGCAGGGAGACTTTTCCAGGGCCGCTTTTGCGATGGCAACGTGGGCGGCATCGGTGACCAGTAGTTCGGCACCGCAATCTTTCAACAGCTTGGCGACCTGATCGGCATTGAAAGCCGTATCAAAGGGGACGGCGATGCGTCCGGAGGCAAGGATGCCGAAATAGGCCGTGACCCAGCGCGGGCTGTTGCTGGCAAGAATGGCGCAACGGGCGCCTCTGTTAATCCCAGATGACTCCAGCCATGCGGCTACGGAGTCGGCCATCTTCCGAGTGTCGGAAAAGGTATAGGTTTCCAGGTCGCCGTTCTCGCGTTGCATCTGGAAGGCGACATGCGCAGGGAACTGCTGAACTGCCTGCAGAAACCGCGTATAGAAATTGGCCATGTAAGCTCGAAAGATCATACCTGAAACGGCGTGGCTGAGCCCAGAACTGCGGATTCGCATAACTGCG
>CAZBCQ010000024.1:14351-16179 GCA_964490255.1 uncultured Terriglobales bacterium
GATCATACCTGAAACGGCGTGGCTGAGCCCAGAACTGCGGATTCGCATAACTGCGTTCCAAGCGATATTGGCAGTCAGCATAGTTCCGTAGACTCGCATCGAATTGGCAGGAGGTGGTCGATGCAGACAGCACACGAGTTTTTCATCCATGGGTTAGGAGACATGCTTGATGCCGAACAGAAATTGATAGAGGCGTTGGGCCAACAGGCGGAAGAGAGCAGCCGTCCCGAGTTGCAGAAAGCCTTCCAGGCGCATCAGGCGCAAACCGAGAAGCAAGTCGAGAGACTGCAACAGGTTTTCGAGTCCATCGAAGAACAGCCCGAGGAAACCGAATGCAAGGGAGTGAAGGGACTTGTCGAGGAGCATGACAGCTTCAAGGAAGAAGATCCGTCAGAAGACCTGATGGATATCTTTAACGTTGGAGCAGCGACGAAAGTGGAACGGTACGAGATCAGCAGCTATGAAAGTTTGATCCGACTCGCCGAACTGATGGGTCATAAGAAAGCAGTTAAGCTGCTGAATCAGAATCTGAAGGAAGAGCAGCAGACGCTGAAAAAGATGGAAAGCTTCAGCAAGAAACTGAAACCAGAGAACATGGGCATGGGCGAAGAAGAAGAGGAAGGCGAGGAGCGCGAAACGACTCGTTCGGGCCGGAGCAGGAGTCGCAGAGCGGCGTAAGTGGAGGTCTGGAATGGCGAAGCGCGGGCCGAGGCTCGCGCTTTGTTGTTTGGATTGTACCCATGTCCGCCAAAAGAGGGGGCACCGCACGTTGGCAGGCGAGGATTGCCTGTACCAGAGTCCGGAGTTTCTGAAGAGCATCTAATAATTTGTTAGACTTGGGTGAAGTCTGTCCAAACTCCGGCTCTACGGAGCAGGTCGCCAGCGACGGTCGCGGCGCGTCAAGTGGGCAGCAGGATTCTACTTTGATCAATACGTTATTAGGTAAGGTTTTCGGCACCAACAACGAGCGCGAAATCAAGCGCACGATGCCAAATGTTCAGAAGATTGGCGCGCTTGAATCCGAGATGCAGCGGCTCAGCGATGCCGAATTGCGCGCCAAGACGGACCAGTTCCGGGCGCGAATCCAGGAACGAACCAGGGACATTGAAGACGACGACGAGCGCCGCCGGGTTGAGAATGAGGTCCTGTATGAGATTCTCCCTGAGGCTTTCGCCGTGGTGCGCGAGGCGGGCCGCCGCGTCCTGAATATGCGGCACTTCGACGTGCAGTTGATCGGCGGCATGGTGCTGCACGACGGCAAGATCGCTGAAATGAAGACCGGCGAGGGCAAAACGCTGGTCGCCACCCTTCCGGTCTACCTCAACGCCCTCCCGGGGCGCGGAGTGCACGTGATCACGGTCAACGACTACCTAGCCAAGCGCGACTCCGAATGGATGGGCAAGATCTACACCTTCCTTGGGCTGACGGTGGGCGTGATCGTGCACGACTTGGACGACCAGGAGCGGCGTGAGGCGTACGGGGCAGATGTCACCTACGGAACCAACAACGAGTTCGGTTTTGACTACCTGCGCGACAACATGAAGTTCGATCTCGCGGACTGCGTGCAGCGCGGCCACAATTACGGGATCGTCGACGAAGTCGACTCGATCCTGATCGACGAAGCCCGCACGCCACTGATCATCAGCGGCGCCAGCGAGGAATCGACCGACAAGTACTACCGCGTCAACAAGATTATCCCCAGCCTGGTTAAGGGCGAGGAGCAGGAGACAGCTCCGGGCGAACCGAAGATTCTGACTGGCGATTTCGTGGTCGACGAGAAGCACCGGACTATCACGGTTTCCGACGAAGGCTGGGAAAAAGTCGAGCG
>CAZBCQ010000024.1:16279-18084 GCA_964490255.1 uncultured Terriglobales bacterium
TTCCAGAACTACTTCCGCATGTACAAGAAATTGGCCGGCATGACCGGTACAGCCGAAACGGAAGCGCCAGAATTCGACAAGATCTACAAATTGGAAGTCGTAGTCATTCCGACGAACCGGCCCATGCTGCGTCTTGAGAATTCTGACATGGTGTACCGCACGGAGAAGGAAAAGTACTTCGCGGTAGCCGATGAGATTCAGAAGCTGTATGCGAATGGGCAGCCGATCCTGGTAGGCACGACGTCGATTGAGAAGTCGGAGCGCATATCCGATCTGCTGAAGAAAAAGGGCATCAAGCACGTGGTTTTGAATGCCAAGTACCACGAGCGCGAAGCCGAGATCGTGGCGCAAGCCGGACGCAAAGGCCAGGTAACGATTGCGACGAATATGGCAGGCCGCGGCACCGACATTTTGCTGGGCGGCAATGCGGAATTCATGGCCAAGCAGGAATTGGTGAAGAAGGGCATTGCGCGCGCCGTGCAGCAGGCGGGCGGTGAAATCGAGACACGCGATCGGGAAGGCATCACGGTCTGGTATTACCAGGGGAATGAATACGAAGTCCCCACCCAGAACTGGGAAGAAGCATTCGCGAAATACAAGACGGAAACGGATCGCGAACACGAGGAAGTTGTGGGCGCCGGCGGGTTGCACATTCTGGGCACAGAGCGGCACGAGTCGCGGCGCATCGACAACCAGTTGCGCGGACGTTCCGGACGGCAGGGAGATCCTGGATCATCTCGTTTTTATCTCTCGCTTGAAGACGACCTGATGCGCATCTTCGCGAAAGAGTGGGTGAGCACGCTCCTTCAACGGTTGGGCATGGAAGAGGGCGTGCCGATCGAGTCGAAGCTGATCTCTCGCCGGATAGAAGCAGCGCAGAAGGCCGTGGAAGCGCAGAACTTCGAAGCCCGCAAACACTTGCTCGAATACGACGACGTGATGAACAAGCAGCGCGAGGCTGTCTATGGACTGCGGCGTCAGTTGCTCGAAGGTGTGGATCAGAAGGACCTGATTCTCGAGGATTACGTTGCCGACATTCTGACCGGCTTGCTGGATGAGTACGCGGCCAAGGAAGTGCATCCGGAAGACTGGAATATCAAGGGCATGAAAGACGCGATCTTCACGCGATTCGGCGTGGATATCACGGCGGAGGGCCTGAAGCCGGAGACGCTGAACCGGCAGGAATTGGGCGACGCGATTTTCGACAAGTTGCGCGAGCGTTACGACGCGAAAGAGAAACTGATTGGTCCGGACGCGATGCGCTATCACGAGCGCATGATCATGTTGAGCGTGCTGGATCAGTACTGGAAAGATCATCTGCTCAATATGGATCACCTGCGCGAGGGAATCGGGCTGCGCGGGTACGGTCAGCACGATCCCCTGGTGGAGTACAAGCGCGAGTCGTTCGACATGTTCGAAGACATGATGAAGCGCTTCCAGGAGGAGACGGTCCGGTACCTGTACCTGATGCAGGTGATTGGCGGACCACAGCAGCAGACCAGCGGCGGGCCGTCCGCTCCGCAAGGCGGTGGCGGTCCAAGTGGCAGTTTTGACGGGGATGGCACAGGAGTGCGGCAGCCTGTCCCAGGTAGCGGCAATGGCCATTCCCCGAAGCGGCACGCAGCGACGAGCGTGGACGAGGTGGAAGAGGCGTTCCTGCGCAAAAAGAAACGCGAGTTGCAGCAGGCGCAAATGGCGGGTGCAGGTGATGGCGCGCAAGTACAGCAGGTGGTACGAGGCGCCGCAAAAGTTGGACGAAACGACACGTGCCCGTGTGGGTCGGGAAAGAAATACAAGAAGTGCTG
>CAZBCQ010000024.1:18184-23143 GCA_964490255.1 uncultured Terriglobales bacterium
ATGGTTGGGAATCGACTGTTTCAGATTGTAGAAAGTCACTCAAGTGAGTTGTCCGCCAACTTTGCCCGCAAGCTGAGAACATCGGAACGCACTCCAGGCTATCGCGGGCTTGCGGAAGAAGATCTGATCATGCTGGCGTCGCAGGTTTATGAGAATCTGAGCGATTGGCTGCTGACTAAGACATCCAGCGACATCGAACTCCGGTACAGCCACTTGGGACAACGCAGGGCGCAACAGGAAATTCCGTTGAGTCAGGTGATCTGGGCCTTATTGATGTCCAAAGAAGAGCTGTGGGGTTTGTTGCAGCACGAACGTCTGGGCGACAGGATTCTGGAACTCTACGGCGAACGCGAGTTTGCCCGGATGCTCGACAACTTCTTCGATCAGGCGCTCTATTTTGTCGTCCGAGGATACGAGCAAGCAGTGCAGAAAAAAGCTCACGCTGCATAAACGGGAGCAGGCTTCCAATGCAGCTGCTCGAGGTAGTGATAATCTGCGAGGATGAGCTCTGCAATCGGAACGTTCCAAGTAAAACTGGTGCCACAAGCGGCGGATGGCGATCCTCGCGTAAGTCGCTTGTCGCTCGATAAACAATTTCAAGGCGATCTCGAAGGTATCAGCAAAGGCGAGATGCTTACCGCTGGCACTTCTGTCAAAGGTTCGGCTGGCTACGTTGCTCTAGAACTGGTGACCGGGAAGCTGCAGGGCCGCAGCGGTTCCTTCATTCTTCAGCACAGCGGGACTATGAACCGGGGTAATCCATCATTGATGATCACGGTAGTTCCGGATTCGGCCACTGAGGAGCTAAAAGGACTGTCCGGGAAGATGGTAATCAATATCGCTGACGGCAAGCATTCGTACGAGTTCGAGTACGAACTCCAAGCACAGGATTAGTGCAGCGGGCTTACCAGGTGTTGTAAGCCGTGCCGTCGCTGCCCGTGGTTTCGGAACCGGAGTGCACGTCGGTGATGCCGGGCTGACTCTGATCCACACTCACCAGCACGTCTTCCTGAACGGTCTGCCAAGTATCTTTCGAGTTGGTCATGGGATCGGTGGGTATCTGCTTCAGATAACCGGCCTGGACCAGATCGTCGAGTGACTGCGGCGCCTTCTGCTTGTCCATTGAGTACTGATCGATCACCGAGCGCATCGTGAACAAGTTCTGCCGCAGAACAGCTTCGCGGGCCCGTGTGATGGACTGGGTGTAAATTGGTATCGCCACCGAGATGAGGATCAGGATCATGCTGATCACGATCATCAACTCGATGAGCGTGAAGCCTGCTGCCTTAAGACGCGAGCGGCGGGATTTGCGGCGATCTACCATTCGGCGTATTTTGTCCCATCTAACGCAGTGTCCTGCGATTGCGTGAACACATCGAACACGTTCTGGCCGCCCCAGGAGGTACTCTTGGGGTCATCCTGCATCGACCGCTGTCCCCATTCTGTTTTGCCGGTCATGGGATCGACGGGAATGCGGCGCAGAAAGCGAACTTTCTTTCCCCCGATGTCGACTCCCTTGACTAGCGTGTCGAGATCGGGCGGATACCCTTCCGTGCCCAGCTTGATCTGGAAGAGACCACGATCCGCAGCGTCCTTGTAGCGATCGATGGCATCCCGCATCTCCCAAAGGTCCCGGCGCAGCTCTTTTTCGCGCTCGCGCCTGATTGTGAGGCGAGCTACGGGGAGCACGGCCGTGGTCAGGATCATCATGATGGAAATAGCCACGATGAGCTCGATCAGGGTCATCCCGCGCTGAGAGCGGCGACTTTTGGTACAGGACATCAATACGAAACCCACAAGCCGTTACCTAAATTCTACGCGAGAAACGCGACGGCATCTTCTCTGACTCGCCGCTATTTCGTCACCGTAATCATGGCCTGACTTCCGGCTAGCGGAATCAGTTGCATGTTCGGATCGCGCGCCGTGCCTCGCGTAATCACCAATTGCGAGCTACCGGGAGCCTTGGCCGCAAAGGTTAAGGTGAACACCGGGCCTTGCGCGGCCACACCTCCGGAACCCGGCGGCCGCGTGGCCGTGATCTGAAGATTTCCGTTCGTCGGATCCTCACGATGCACGAGCGTCACGGGCTGACCGTCTTTACCGAGCGTCCCGCCGTCGGAGACATTCAGCAGCTGTAGCACGTTGTGGTCGTAGGAAACCTCGACCGGTACGGAGAAGACGTTCGATGCCCCACCCAGGCTCAAGTTCACCATGAAGGTGGATCCGACCTGCTGACTGATGGTTGCCGGCTCAAAGCTCATGATGCCGTTACCAGTCGACAGATTCGCCTGCGGTGCGGAAGCCGGCGGAATGTTGGCCGACGCAGGCGCCGCGCCACCGGGAGGCGTGGCCGGAGGTACTGCGGCGGGAGCCGGTGCTCCGGTTGGCTGTATTAGGGGCATGAGTTCCGAGACGCGCCGCAGATCAACTGCGTTCGCCGTTCCTACCGCTATGGGTTGCAGATTCTGTGCCGTAATGTCCTGCAAGCGAACAATGCGCGGGATCAACGCAAACACGGTCTCGGTGGTATGAGTCTCTTTGTCTTCTGAAGAGAAGAGATAGCGCAAGCCTGGGATCTTGGACAGGAAAGGCCATCCGTTCAGATTGTTGATCTGCTGATCTTCCATCATTCCGCCCATCAAGCTGATCTCGCCTTCCTTCAGGCGAATTTCGTGCTCGACACGACGCTGACCAATGATGGGCTGGTTAATGCCGCCGATGTTGGTATTACCAGTGACCGAGGAGATTTCGAGCACGATTTTCAGCGTGACATCGCCGTCAGAGTGGATACGCGGCGTGATGTCCATGTTTACGCCGACGTCGAGATATTGGAATTGCGTGTTGACCAGCGGGTTAATGCCGACGCCACCAATTCCGGGCTGGAACGATCCGGTCGCGACCGGAACCCGTTCACCAATCTTCAGCGTGGCCTTTTGGTTGTCAACCGCACGAATCTGGGGATTCTGGAGAATCTTCGTATTGTTATCGGAGAACAGGAACGAAGCGGTCGAGGTCGGAATGTTTACGACAAAATCCGTGGCGTTCAGATGCGCCAACTGATTCAGCGTAAGGCTGCCGCTACCTGACGTAGTGGTAGCTGTTCCAGTATTTCCACTGTTTCCAGTGACCGTAGTACTGCTTGTCGAGGTCGTATTCGACTGGAGCTGCACGGTTGCTGTCTGAGGCGGCTGCAAGCCCAGCGTTCGCACCTTATCTTTGTTGACCTGCATCACCACAACTTCAACTACAACTTCTGGCTTGGACTTATCGATATCGGAAAGAATGCGCTGCGCCAAAGCCACCTGATCTGGTGTGCCACGAACCACGATCGCGTTTTGAGACTGTATTTGAATAATGCTGTTGATATTCGTGATCTGGCGAACGGCGTTAACGGAATCCTGGAGGTCGTTCGGACTCGAGACATTAGCAAGATAGAAGGTTTTAACTACGCTTTGTTCGAGCTCTTTTCGTTTGCCGGGTGTGTCGGCAGCGACAAAGACCGTATTTTCGGTAACAGGACGATAAAAAGTTTTGGATTCTAGGGCGACGATCTCGAGGGCCTGGTCGAGGCTAACGTTGTTCAGTTCAATGCTGATGCGGCGCGACGTGTAATCGGGGTCGAAAAGGACGTTGATACCAGCAAGCTTGCCGATCGTGGTGTAGACCACCTTGCTGTCCTCGGTCATGCGCAAGGTGATCGGCGTGTTTGAGATAGGCTTGAGTTCGGCTGGCTCACCGGCATTAGCTGCCAGCCGACTAATGGCCGATTCATTCTTGTGTGCCGTGGGTTTGGGATTGCCCTGAGTCTCAATCTCGTGTTGGGTACGATTCGCTTCCTGCTCAGCCGCGAAGTTGCTGGGATCGATAGCCACTGCGCGCTGAAACAGCACGAGCGCGTCTTGCAACTTACCCTCTTTCCGCAGGAGTACGCCCTGATGCACCAGTTCCGACGACGCATAGAAGCGGATCCGTGTGTACGCTGCGCGATACCTGATGTCTTTCGGCTTCAGGTCGTATGCCTGCTTATATTCCTCGTAAGCCTTGAGGTAGTCGTTCCGGGCCTCGGCGTCGACGCCGATCTTGTATGCCCTGGCGGCTTGATCGGCGGCAACTGCCAGCAGAGTAAAAGAGAGCGCGAGGAGCGAAAGCACTCCCGCAATTCGTATCAGGCGTTTCATCGAGCTTCCTGGGTGACCAGTGTTTCCCACGCATTACCTCATCCGGATTGGTTGTGAACGCAGACCTCTGCTCTGAATCGACACAGGAATAGACAGCCTCGGTTCACGCCCGCTGCTACGCAAAAATAGAACGAAGTGCAGCGCTGGACTTGCACGCAAAGTCGAAGAGATTGGAGATGATTCGTCTTCGCGAAGTCGGGATTATAACATCCGGAGCAGCGCAATTTCTGGCCTTTGGCGGGGGACTAGGGTGATGTTAACCCTGTGTTAGCATTGAACTTTTGGGACTCTCCTGAGAAAGCCTTATGCCGCGGCAAGCCACCCACCAGACCAAACCAGATAAGGAAAAGGCGCCGAAACGCCAGGCTACCGCCGCCGGCGAGAAGGATGCGGCGGTCAACCGGGCGGCTTCGCATAACTACTTCCTGCTGGAAAAGTTCGAGGCGGGCATCGCGCTGACGGGCACGGAAGTGAAATCGGTCAGGGCGGGTCGGGCGAACCTGAAGGATTCGTACGGAATCGTCAAAAACAATGAGCTATGGCTGCTGAATGCCCATATCAGCCCATACGAACACGGCAATATCTTTAACCATGAGGCGTTGCGGACACGAAAACTGCTGGTTCATAAGGAAGAGATCCGGAAGCTGATCGGGAAAACGCAGCAAAAGGGGCTGACGCTGATTCCACTGCGTCTTTATTTTAAGAATGGGCGCGTAAAAGTGGAGCTGGCCCTCGCAAAGGGCAAACAGCTTTGGGATAAGCGCGAGACGGAACGGCGTCG
>CAZBCQ010000024.1:23243-25013 GCA_964490255.1 uncultured Terriglobales bacterium
TGTTCCATGTAACTTAGTCATAACGGGGTGGAAATGAATACGAAGTTAGTGCAGGGAAGCGCGGCACAGGTCGCGACAGAAGTCTTGGCCGTAGTCGTTGTGGACGCGGGCGAGAAGGACAAGGCAAGCGCGCAGGTGCTATCTGCGGATCAGGCGGTTCAAGCCGCAGCTAAAGATCTGCTGTCAGGTGGCGAAGTGACCGGAAAGTTGGGCGAGACCACGCTGTTACATCGTCCGCAGGGACTCGCTGCCAAGCGACTGCTGCTGGTAGGCGGCGGCAAGGCAAAAAGCTTCAGCGCGGTGGAACTGCGCAAGGCGGTGGGAACGGCGGTTCGCTTTCTGAAGCCGAAGAGCATTCGAAGCTTTGCGGTTGCGGTGCCCGAGATTGCGGCTGGACCGCCGGATGCTATCCGCGCGAGTGTCGAAGGAGCGTTCGTCGGCAATTTCGATCCAGACGTCTACAAGAGCGATCGCAAGGATCAGCGGGTGGAAGAGATCACGCTGGTCGCGGGCTCCGGTGACAAGGCTGCGCTCGAGGCTGCTGTGAATGAGGGGCGAATTATCGGCGAGTCTCAGAATTTCACCCGCACGCTCGTGAATGAACCAGGGAATCGCATGACACCGACCATCCTTGCCGAGCGCGCGCAGAAGATGGCCCAGGAAGTCGGGCTGAAGTGCGAAGTGTACGGTGCGGAAAAGATCAAAGCGTTAAAAATGGGCGCCTTCTGGAGCGTGGCGCAGGGATCGGATGAACCACCAGCGCTGATCGTGCTGACCTACGAGCCTCAGGGCGCGCCGGAAAAGCCGGTGCTGGGATTGGTAGGCAAGGGCATTACGTTCGATAGCGGCGGTATTTCGATCAAGCCGAGCGACGGCATGGAAAAAATGAAGTACGACATGGCCGGCGGCGCGACGATGCTGGGCGCGATGCGCGCGATTGCGCTGCTCAAGCCGAAGGTCAAGGTGATCTCAATCGTCCTGGCGACGGAGAACATGCCTTCCGGCAAAGCGCAAAAGCCAGGTGACGTGCAGATTGCGATGTCAGGCAAGTCGATCGAAATCATTAACACCGATGCGGAAGGGCGGCTGGTGCTGGCCGATGGTCTTCACTACGCGCGGCAGTTGGGTGCGACGCACTTGGTGGATGCTGCGACTTTGACCGGCGCGGTTGTAGTGGCGCTCGGCTACGTCAATGCAGGCGTATTTGCGAACGATGACGCCTGGTATGAACAGTTCCAGTCAGCGTTGAAGCGGTCAGGCGAGAAGATGTGGCGCATGCCTCTCGACTCCGAGTATCAGGACATGATTCGCTCCAATATCGCCGACATCATGAATACCGGCGGGCGCTGGGGCGGCGCGATTACCGCGGCGATGTTCCTGAAGGAGTTCGTCGAAGACACGCCGTGGCTACATCTGGACATCGCCGGAACTGCATGGATGGAAGACAACAAGTCCTGGATCGCGAAAGGGCCGTCTGGCATTGCGGTGCGCTCGCTGATTGAATTGGCGCGTGAAGTCGCGGACGGTGCTGGCGGGAAGAAGGGTACGCAGGCGGCTCAGGAGAGAGCGAACTCAGGAGCGGGACTGTAATTGAACGGTTCGTGAGGGACCGACATGTGGCTATTTTGGTGTTTGATCGGCGCCGTCTCGGCCTTGCTGGGCGCGTCCCTGGTGATCGCTTATTCAGAGTATTCAGACCGAAGGAAAGCTCCGGACCATCAGTCGAAGAAGATCTCGGATTGATTGCTAGAACGCCCGTTGCGACGGGCA
>CAZBCQ010000024.1:25113-37131 GCA_964490255.1 uncultured Terriglobales bacterium
TGGAGCGTGCCAGCAATAGGGTTGCGATCAGAGAAGTGATGAGCACTGTCACGCAGGATGGCCATCCCGCGATTGAATACATCCAGGCCAGCAGTGCGGCTCCACAGCTTCCTCCCACGTAATAGAAGGTGACGTAGAGTCCGGTCGCAGAAGACCGTGCCTTTTCCGCGAGGCGTCCCGTCTGCACCGTGGCAGCCGATTGCAGGACGAAAATGGCGGAAGAAAAGACCGCCAATCCAGGAATAATGGCACACAACGAATGAATAAGCGTGAGGGCCAGCCCGGCGATTCCCATTGTCACTGCAACGGTCGCGGTTCGCAGGAATCCGCGGCCATCGAGGAAGCGGCCTGAGATCGGCGTCACGATCAGCCCGAGCAGATAGACGAAGAAGACGCTACCGAGCGCGCCGGGTCCGAGACTGAGCGGCGGCGCGGCAAGATAGAAGTTGATGGATGTGAATGCGCCGACCAGGCTGAATAGGACTGTGAATCCGGTCACGAAGTTGGTAACCAGCGGCCAATTCAGAAAGTGCTCGCCAGTGTGACGAACCGTGTGAAGGATTCCGGGCGCGCGCTTGAAGGTAGCCGAAGGCGGCAGCCATCGCCAGACGAGAACTGCGCCAATCAGGTTGAGGGTGCCCAGCAGCAGAAACGAATCCTGCCAGTGGAAGCGTGTAACGACCTGCGCCGAAAGAAAACGCCCGAGAAAGCCGCCCAGCACGGTGCCGCTCACATACGCGGACATCATGGAGCCGACGCCGCGACCAGCCCACTCCTCGCCGATGTAGGTGATTATGACGGCGATAATGCCAGGCACAAATAGGCCCTGAAGAAATCGCCAGATCAGCAAAGTGTGGAGGGTGTGAGCTGTGGCTGCCAGAAGCGTTGGAATCGTGAGTCCAAAGAGCGCGGGCACGATGACTTTGCGACGCCCGATCGATTCGGCAAGGAGTCCGATCACCGGGGCGGCGACCGCAATCCCCAGCGTCGTAGCGCTTACGGTGAGACTCACCTCGGCTTCCGACGCATGGAACACCGTCTGCAAAAACGGCAGCAGCGGCTGGGTGTTATAGACCTCCAAGAATGTGCAGACGCCTGCAAGGACAACGGCAACGAGGCTTTTGTCGAGGGAAGTGGCGCGCTCAGTCGAAGTAGTACTAGAAGCCATCTGCGCTCACATCACCGGAGGAACGCTGATGCCCATCACTGCCAACAATTGAATCAGTTCGCGCCGAGCGATGGCGGCTGTGGCGAGCAGGAACTGCTTACGTTTCGGATCCGGCTCCGTCAGGATGTGGTGGCGGTGATAGAAATTGTTGAAGAGCTGCGCCAACTGGAACGCATGTTTCGCCGCATAGGCGGGCTCGGTGGTGGCAATGCACTGGTCGATCACGGTTGAGGTCTTTGAGGCCGCCAGCCAGACCTCCCAGATTTCATTTCCGGTCTCGCCCTCGAAGAACTTGTCGAAGTCGACGGGGGAAGCCAGCACTTGTTCGGGCGTGACTCCAGCTTTGCGGAAGATGTTCGTCGCGCGAACGACAGCGTACTGCGCGTATGGCCCGGTTTCGCCTTCGAAGCTGAGTGCCTCTTTGAAGTCGAAGGCGATTACCGAAGTCTTGGTGAACTTCAGCATGAAGTACCGCAGCGCGCCGACGGCGATCTGCGTGGCGATGGCCGAGCGGTCAGAGTCCGGCAGCTCGGGATGGCGCATATCGACTTCTTTTTGTGCGCTGGCGATGAGCCGATCGATGAGATCATCGGCCTTCACGCCGAAACCGCGACGCCCCGAGACCTCAATAAACGCTTTGCCCATCTCGTCTTCCGATAAGGGATATCCCATGTCGCTGGCGCAGCGCGGAGTGAGGGCGACCATCTCGTAAGAGAAGTGTGTGTAGTGGTTGGCGGCATCGTTGTAGCCGAGCGCGCGCAGGGCTTCAATGACAGTGTTCTGCGCCTCGGCCTGGCGCGTGTCGATGACGTTGTAGATGGCGCTCACGTCACCGAAGTGCGGGTGTTCGGGCTCGCCCTTCACGGCGGAGATCCAGCATTGCAGGCCTGTCGGATAGCGATAGAATTTGCAGTACCCGAAGTCGCGACCGAGCAGCCCAAACTTCCACAGATGATAGGCGATGTCCTTGCCAACGTAGCCGACGGTTCCGTTGGAACGCACGATGACCTTCGTATCGTCGTCGGTCATCTCTTCCGGCTTCTTGGTGAGCGCCGAAGGACGCTTCATTACCCAGCAACCGGCATTCTTGCCCTCGGTCTCAAGATAGAGGACGCCCTTATCCTTCATCTGGCGGAAGGCGAGATCCCAGAAATGCAGGTGCAGTATTTCGCTCTCACGGGGAAGGAAGTCGTACTCGATCGAGAGGCGATCCATGGTCTCGAGATGCCGGCGCAGCACGGCGGTGGAGATCAGATCGGCCATCTCGGCGATTTCGTTGTGTCCCTCTTCAATGGCGTGCAGGGTCTCGGCGCGCTTCTCAAGGTTCTTCTTGTCTTCTTCGTACCAGGAAGAGGCGGCGGCGTACACGTCCCAGCAGATGTAGTCAAAACGCGGCTGCGGGATGAGCGCTTCGATGTCCTGTTTGCTCTTGTGCTCCAGTTCGCGGAAGCCAACGACTACGTCGGCGACCTGCACACCGGTGTTGTCGATATAGTTCTGAACGTCGACCGGGTAGCCATCAAAGCGCAGCAGCCGGACGAAGGTGTCGCCGAGAATCGCATTGCGCAGGTGTCCGATGTGCGCGGCTTTGTTCGGGTTAATGGAGCTGTGCTCGACGAGAATCTTGGGGCGTTCCGCGGCCGCGGGGGCAAAGTCTGACTTGATTAGCGCGGTGGCCGCTTCGGGACGTGAAAGCCGGGCGTTGATATAGCCGGTGCCGGCGACTTCCAGGCGGTCGAAACCTTCGACTTTGCCCAGTCCGGCAACGATCTCTTCTGCGATCTTGCGGGGCGCCTTGCGCAGGCGCTTGGCCAGCTCAAACGAGAGCGGCAGGGCGTACTCGCCGAACTCGACTTTCGGGGGCTGCTCAATGACTATGGTGGGCAGGTCGAGCCCGTATTGCTGCTGAAGGAAGTGGCGAACGCGGTCGGTAAGAATGCGCTGGAAATAGAGGTACAAGTGACAGGAATCCCCGTAAGCTGCTGAATAAACAAGTGATTATAGCAGAGCAGAAGCGGCGATCCGGTTTGACGGGCTAGGGCGGCTTACCTATGATGGAGCTTTGAAGCGCTGGTGAAGAGCTGCATGTGTGGCCTTCCGGGGCAGTACTCCCCTCGTTTCAGTAGAGTAGATGGTTCGGCGTAAGCCGCGCCTTTCGGGAAGTCTCCAGGACAATGCGAATCGCGTACCTCGACTGTTTCAGCGGCATCAGCGGCGACATGTTCATGGGCGCTCTGCTGGACGCCGGAGTCTCGCCCAAACTTCTCGAGGACGCGGTGGCGGCGCTGAACCTAGGAGCGCGACTGGAGATTGCAAAGGTCAACAAGGGCGGATTAGCGGCCACCAAGGCGGACGTCTGGGTTGCAGGAGAGAAGGACAAACCGCGGGATGAGTATTGGGCGGAACACGAGAGCGATGAGCATAGTCATGCGCATGGGCACGGGCATGAGCATGCGGACGTTCAGGCCTCGGGCGCGCGAGAGCCTGCCCTGAGCGGAGCGAAGGGGCGCCCGCGCCACGATGAGCACCGTCACGAGCACGAACATCATCACGAGCATGTGCATGGCCGTGGGCTGAAAGAGATTCGCCACATTATTAACGCGGCGGCGATCAGCGAAACGGCGAAGAAGACGGCTATTGCGATCTTCGAGAATCTCGGCGCCGCGGAAGCAAAGGTTCACAACACGGACATTGAGAGTATTCACTTCCATGAGGTCGGCGCGGTGGATGCATTGGTCGACATTGTCTGCGCGGCGGTGGGATCGGAAGCGCTCGGCGTCGACGAGTGGGTTTGTTCTCCGCTAAACGTGGGCGGCGGGACGGTGAAGTGTGCGCATGGAATCCTGCCTGTGCCTCCGCCAGCGGTCATTGAGTTATTGCAGGGCGCGCCAACGTATTCGTCAGGGATCCAGAAGGAACTGGTGACGCCGACAGGCGCGGCGATTGTGAAGACACTCGCTTTACGATACGGTGCATTTCCGGCGATGGTGGTGAGCAAGTCGGCCTACGGTGCGGGGAGCCGAGATCTGCCTGGCCAGCCGAATGTGCTGCGACTGGTTGTTGGCGAGAGCGCGGTTTCGGCGGAGACGACGCCAGAAATAGTCTCGGTGATTGAGGCCAATCTGGACGATCTGAATCCACAGGTGTTCGGGTACGTCATGGATCGACTGTTCGCTGAAGGCGCGCTCGACGTGTTCGGCACGCCGGTGCAGATGAAGAAGGGGCGCCCAGGGATGGTGCTGACGGTGCTCACGCGCCCGGAGCAAGCGTCCCAGATGACGAACATCATTTTTGCTGAGACAACGACGCTGGGCGTTCGCATGCGAGAAGAGCGAAGGCAAGTCCTGCAGCGGCGATCCACCTTGGTGCAAACGAAGTGGGGCGAAGTGCGCATGAAGGTCGCCAACCTGAATGGGACGGTGACGAATTATGCGCCCGAATATGAAGATTGCCGGCGAATTGCCGAAGAGAAAGGCGTCCCGCTGAAGAGCGTGATGCAGGAAGCCATCCGGGTTTATCTCCAGAATGGATAAAAAGTTCTACATAACTACTCCTATTTATTATGTGAACGCGCGGCCGCACATTGGGCACGCTTATACGACGATCACATGCGACACGATTGCGCGGCGGCATCGCATGCTCGGCGATGACACGTATTTTCTGACGGGCACGGACGAGCACGGGATCAAGATCGAGCGCGCTGCGACCGCGGCGGGGATCACACCGAAGCAACTGGCTGACGATGTCTCGGCGGCATTCCGCGGGCTGTGGGATCGCATGGGGATTACCTACGATCAGTTCATCCGCACGACCGACGAATGTCACAAGATCGGCGTGCAGGAACTGTTCAAGGTCCTGCAGAAGAACGGCTACATCTATAAGGATTCGTATACCGGCCAATATTGCGTTTACGACGAGATGTTCGTGGAGTCGACTGGGCCGGGTGCGCCGTGTCCGGAGTGCGGGCGACCGACCGAGACGATCAGCGAAGAGAACTACTTCTTCAAGCTTTCGGCCTTCGAAGACAAACTGCTGAAGTTGTACACGGAGAATCCGGATTTCATTCGACCGGAAACGCGGCGCAACGAAGTGATTTCATTTGTGCGCAGCGGGCTTCGCGACTTGTCGATCAGTCGTAGCACGTTCAAGTGGGGCATCCCGGTGCCGGGCGACCCTAAGCACGTGATCTACGTGTGGCTCGATGCGCTGAGCAACTACATTACCGCGCTTGGTTACGGTCAAAAAGATCACGCGAAGTTCGATCGCTACTGGCCGGCCGATGTGCACATGATCGGCAAAGAGATCGTGCGCTTCCATTGTGTCTACTGGCCGGCATTCCTGATGGCGGCTGGGATCGAGCTGCCGAAGAGCATAGTGGCGCATGGTTGGCTGCTGTTCGAACAGAGCAAGATGTCGAAATCGCGTGGGAACATCGTGCGCGCGGAGACGATTCTCGACGTGCTCGGCGGCGATGCGCTGCGCTATTTCCTGCTGCGCGAGGTGGCCTTCGGACAGGACGGATCGTTTTCGTTCGACGCACTGGTGCAGAGGTATAACTCGGATCTCGCGAATGACCTGGGTAATCTCGCCAGCCGCACGCTGACGATGATCGGGCGCTACTTCGGGGAAGAGGTGCCGAACCCAGATTCAGGAAAGTCAGCGGCCGATGAAGCGATTGGAGAACTGGCGCGGACGGCGATCAAAGATTTCGACACGTACTTCGAGCAGTTCCAGTTCTCACGGGCGCTGGAGTCGGCATGGGCGCTGGTGGGAGCGGTGAATAAGTACCTGGTCGAAAATGAGCCATGGGTTGTTGCCGAGAAGAATGAAGAAGCGAGCCGTGCACGGTTGGGCAGCATTCTCTATACGGCGGCCGAGGCGCTGCGATTGGTGACTGCACTCGTTCACCCGGTCATTCCGGAATCGACCGCGAAGATTTGGACGCAACTTGGGCTGCACGACATACGCAAATGCCGACCTACGGATTTGAAATGGGGACAGCTGAAACCCGGAACGCGGCTGGGCAAAGTGGAACCCGTATTTCCTCGCGCGGACAAAAGCGCAATTGAAAGGATGCAACAGTTGGAAGAGAAGGATCGGCCGGCAACTCCGGTAGCGGAAGCGAAGCAGGAAGTCCCAGCAGGAACAGGAGCGCAGGCTGGCCAACCAGCGACGCAAGCAGTAGGAGAGGTTGCACCTGCAGCGGACAATCAGAAGATTGCGATCGACGACTTCCTCAAAGTGGATTTGCGCGTGGCGCAGGTGAAAGTTGCCGAGCGCGTTAAGGGCGCCGACAAACTGCTGCGACTCGAAGTGGATCTGGGCTACGAGCAGCGGCAGATTCTTGCCGGGATCGCGAAGTACTACGAACCTGACGCGCTGATCGGACGCAAGATCGTGATTGTGGCGAATCTCGCGCCAAGAAAGATGCGTGGGCTGGAGTCGAACGGCATGTTGCTGGCGGCTTCGCTTCCGAATGATGAGAACGGAAAGCCGGTGCTGGCGAGCTTCCTGGAGGACGTGCCGCTCGGAGCAAAGCTGAAATAGTTTTATGAGTTGGGGTAGCTGGTAGCTAGTAGCGGAGCGTCCGACATACTCGGCTACATCAGCTACCAGCTACCCACTTACATCTGCTGCTCACGCTACATGTATATCGATGCCCATTGTCATCTCGAGGGGCCGAAGTTCGCGCAGGATCGCGACGCGGTCTTTCAGCGCGCTGAAGCGGCCGGGGTCGAAGCAGTTCTGGCAATCGGGAACGGCGATGGCCCCGATGAGGTAGACGTCGCGATCCGTTTGGCGGAATCGAATCGATCCGGCGTGAAGGTCTACGCGAGTCTCGGAGTCCATCCCCACGAAGCGCGTCTGGTCACCGAAGAGCATTACGCACGGATGACGGAGCTGGCGCGGAATCCCAATGTGATCGCCTGGGGCGAGATCGGCTTGGACTACTACTACGACCACTCGCCGCGCGACGTACAGAAACAAGTCTTTGTGCGCCAGATGGAACTGGCGATAGCAGCCAAGTTGCCCATCATCATTCATTGCCGTCCATCACAGAACTCGGAAGATGCCTGGCAGGACTGCCTGGGGATGATCCGTGAGCACTGGGCGCCCAGCGGCATTGGCGGTGTGCTGCACTGCTTTACCGGCGAGAAGCATCATGCGACTGCGGCGCTGGATATGGGCTTCATGATCTCGTTCGCGGGAAACGTCACCTATACGAAAGCAGTCAACATTCGGGAAGCTGCTCAGATGGTGCCGCAGGACCGATTCTTTATCGAGACGGATTCACCGTATCTGGCACCGGTTCCGAATCGCGGGAAGCGCAATGAACCGGCATTCGTGGTCGATACCGCGAAGAGTATCGGAGAGCTCCGCGGATTTTCCTCAGAGGAAATTGGCGAGCAGACGACACAAAATTTCTATCGGTTTTTTACGATTCGAAATCAGACTAAGGAAAAGGCCTGATAGCGTAAACTAAACCGTTATGCCCGAGAACACCTTCGATATCGTCAGCAAAATCGATCTGCAGGAAGTGAGCAACGCCATTCAGCAGGCGCTGAAGGAGATCACCACCCGGTTCGACCTGAAGGGCACACACTCCGATGTGAAACTCGAAGGCAAGGATGCCATCGTGCTCGCGTCGGCTGACGAGTACAAGCTGAAGGCGGTGAACGAAATTCTGCAAGGCAAGCTGGTAAAGCGCGGTGTGACGCTGAAGGGTCTCGTGTACGGAACGATTGAGCCGGCGGCGGGCAGCTCGGTGCGCCAGAAGATCACACTTCAACAGGGCATACCGATCGAGAGGGCGCGCGACATCGTAAAGACGATCAAAGATTCAAAGAAGAAGGCGCAGGCGTCGATCCAAGGAGACCTGGTGCGAGTGAGCAGCAAAGATCGCGACACGCTGCAGGAGATCATTGCGCTGCTGAAGCAGCACGATTTCGGCATCGACATGCAGTTTACGAATTATCGTTCGAGCTAAGCAGTACCTCTGGGGTTGTGGGAAGGCTAGAGTTTGGCGAGTTCGGCGACAAGTAGTACGAAGGAAGTTTTTGATCTGCTGCGGGACGATCTGCAGGCGATTGAGCGTGAGTTCGGGCAGGAGACGCTGTCCGATGTGCATGTGATCACCGAGATCGGCGAGTACCTGCGCGCTGGTGGTGGCAAGCGGTTGCGCCCGGCGCTGCTGCTGCTTTCCGCGAAGCTTTTCGGATGCCAGGGGCGCACACCCGTGCGGCTTGGAGTGGTGGTAGAGATTATCCACACTGCCACGCTCGTTCATGACGACATCATCGACGAGGCTGATAAGCGTCGTGGACGCGCGGCCGCGAACACGAAGTGGGGAAATTCCAAGTGCGTGCTCGCTGGCGATTGGCTCTACATGCAGTCGTTCAAGATCGCAGTGCAGGAGCGCAATTTCCGTGTGCTCGACGTGCTCACCGATCTGACACAGCAGATGGTCGAAGGCGAACTGTTGCAAATCGAGAAGCTGGGGAAAGCTATTTCTGAGCAGGAGCATCTCGATCTTATCTATCGCAAGACCGCATGCCTGTTTTCGGTTTGCATGCGACTGGGCGGGATCGTGGGTGGCGGCACTCTCGAGCAAGAGGAAGCTGTGGCCTCGTACGGCCGCAACCTCGGCATGGCATTCCAGATCGTTGACGATGTGCTGGATCTCACTGCCTCCGAGGAAGTTCTCGGGAAGCCGGTTGCGAGCGATCTCCGCGAGGGCAAAGCAACACTGGCGGTCATTCACGCGCTGGATCGATGCATGGCTGACGAGCGCACGCAGATCGAAAAAGTACTGCATGATCGCGCTTTCAACGGAGTGACGCACCGGCAGATTCTGAACATTCTGGAGCGTTATGGTGCCCTCGACGCGGCCATGAGCCAGGCCGCGGAATATGCAGCAGCAGCGCGCAAGGCAATCTGCAACTTCCCGGACTCGGAGTACAAGCGTGCGTTGCTATGGGCGCCGGATTTCGTGGTGGCGAGAAATTCCTGAGAAATTGTGGCTAGTGGTTAGTGGATAGTGATTAGAAATGCAAAAAGGGTGACCGAATACGGCCACCCTTTTCGTTTGGGTCAGTTGGTTGCGGGCTTCGGCGTGGAGGTCTCGGCCACATTCGTTGACTTCAGTGCTTGCGGAACGAAGTCGTCCATAACGGCCTTTCTCAACAACGGAGGCGGTAGCAGCCCCTGCGCGAGGATGAAGTCATGAAAGTGCTTCTGATTGAATTTCGGCCCCAGCGCTGTCTCCGTGTCCTTACGTAGTTGCGCCAGGCGGGTGTAGCCATAGAAATAAGAAGTCGCCTGACCAGGCGCCCAGAACATATAACGCTCGACTTCGGAGTTCGCCATTGCTGGTGAGACCACGACATCCTGCGTCAGAATGCGAGTGGCGTCCTCTGGCTTCAGCTTTCCAGCCTGCAGTTCGGGATCGACAAACGCGCGTGCTGCACGGAGCAAACGGAAATCGAGCGATACGAGCTGTCCGTCAGGCGGCATATAGGGAAGCGTGATGGCTTCCGAATAGAGGCCCCAGCCTTCCACGTTCACGCTATTGAACGCGAATACGGCACGCGCGGCTGAGATTCCGTGCTCAACCATGGCGTCGAATTGCAACTCGTGACCGGGACGGCCTTCGTGAGCTTCGAGGGTCCAGGACGCGGCGGCGTAGGTGAAGTCGTCGAATTTCTGGGTTTCTCCTGCTTTGCCGCCAGGGATTGAGAGAGGCAACACGAACTCGCCAGACTCACCTTTGTTATTCAGCAGGCGCGGGGGATGCATGTTAGGCGCAGGAGTTGACGCAGCTTCCGCTGCGCTGGCCAGGCGGATGCGCATTGGCCGGTCAGGCAAGGTCACGAGCTGCTGCTTGCGAATAATCTCCTCGATGTCGGCAATGCGCTTTTCGTAGTTGGGCAGAATCGATTCGCCGGTCCACTGGTCTTTTTTCAATTCGCGGATCACGTCGCGATAGTCGGTGAGCTGCCAGCCATGCTGCTTGGCGACGACGGGCGCGAGTTCCTGCATTTGCTTCTGCAGGTCATTGAACGAGGCGTGTGCCATTTCCGCGACCTGCGCGGGAGGAATGTCGACACCAACCTGCTCTAATTGGAAGGCATAGACTTCGGGCGGGAGGCGGAAATCGGTGCGGGCCTTGGGGAGCACTTCCTTGGTGATGAAATCGTTGTAGGCAGCCAACTGCTCTTTAAGCTTGGCATAGGCCGGCTCATAGCCTTGCACATGGTACTTCTCGAAGAGCTTGCCAATGCCATCGACATAGGTGCTGCTGGTAGCAAGATCCTTCTCAACTTCGCCCTTATACGGGCCGATCAGCCCGGGCTTGTTCAGCTTCTCTCGCGTGGTCGCTTCGGCCAGTTCGACTGCAGGTTTGTATCCGGGTTCCATTCCGGCGTACCGCTTCAAACGGACCACGGCTGCGGGGTACCGATCGGGCGAGACCTGCTCGTCGAGAATGGCACGGATTCCTGAAAACAATTGGCGGCTCAGATTTGTGTACGGAATGTCGTATTTGTCGCTGAGCTCGGTTTCGCGAATCTGGTCGTTACCGGCCTTGATCAGGATGTGAAGGTCCTGGACCACGAGAGGATCTTTTTCGGTGGAGAGCCGGGATTGCAGCTCTTTGACAGCGGGAGTGAGCGCTTTGCGGGCGCGCTCATGTGAGCCGGGGCTGAAGTCGGAGATCTTCTCGTCAACGCCTTCCACGCCGAGTTGTCCTGCGCCTTCGGGCGACAGATCGGCGAGAACCTTCAGCAGGATTTCAGCGTTCTGATCACTGCGTTTGACCCAGGCGGGCGTCGAGTGCGTCTGAGAGGAAGCTGGATTGGATTGAGCTGGCATAGAAGTTTGTAAAGAAAACCCGGCGAAAACTACAGCCAGGGTCGTTCTGAAGAATTTATTCATTTTTCCCCACGTTGCAATGGTATTCACGATGTCATCGGGAGCTGAGACGAATGTCTGCTTGAGTAGACGTTCGCAATGGCGGATCGTTAACTCCTGCGTGAGCTATTGTAAGCAACTCTCGCGTACGAAGCGACAATCGTTAAATCTGGCGGTCTTTCCTGGCTGATAAACTGGCCGTATGGCGGACGAAGTCGAGATCAAATTCCGGATCGACAATCTGCAGCGCGTGCAGCAGCAACTGCGCCATACCGGCTTCCGCGAGCAGACTGCGCGCACCCACGAAATGAACACGTTGTACGATCGTGACGGCATATTACGGTCGAAAGGCCAGCTACTGCGCTTGCGGGACTACGGGGGCAACTGGACGCTCACCTACAAGGCAAAGGCGGTAAATGCCCGTCATAAAACGCGTCAAGAGCTGGAAACCAAGGTAGCGGACGGCGAGCAGATGGAGCAGATTATCCGCGCGCTCGGGTATCAGCCCAGCTTTCGGTACGAAAAGTTCCGCAGTGAGTGGACCGACGGCAATGGCCATGTGGTGCTCGACGAGACGCCGATCGGCGATTTTGGGGAGATCGAAGGCAAGCCCGACTGGATCGATCAGATTGCCAAGAAGTTGGAGATCGCCGACGACAAGTTCATCACGCAGAGTTACACCGAGCTATTCTTCGGATGGCAGCGCAAGACGGGAAGCGACGCTCAGGAGATGACGTTTGCAGCTGTCGCGCCGCTGTAATCGTATTCAGGACAAAGACACAGAAGCACCGACTGAATCGGGTAATCGGGAAATTTCTAATCGGGTAATTGAAAACTCAACAACTGAAAAACTGAAAGACCTGCGCCGCCTTGTAGTCCGCGTTTAGCCCGCGTTTGCGCCGCGTTGATCGGTGGGCTTACCATTCCCACATGCCTGTCGA
>CAZBCQ010000025.1:0-7150 GCA_964490255.1 uncultured Terriglobales bacterium
CTCCACACCGAGGTCGGCTTTGATCAGTTGTGCCACTTGCCTCAGTGCTTGGCCGAGGCCGCCGCGAGGATAGTCCGCGCCGGGAGCGGGAGAGTATTTGTTCGGATCGGCGGACTTCAGCATCTTCACCGCATCGAATGTCTCCGCGCCTGTGCCGTGGAGAACGCTGTCGACTGATGACGCATACATCGCCTCGAACGTATTGGCCAGGGGCTGCGCCGATTTGTTATTTCCGCCCACTCCGAAGTTGTTCACGTTATCGATTGCGACGGCTGGGCTCGAACCGGTGAGCGTACGCGGCAAACGGCTACCGAGAGCGATCGCGCGAAAGGGCGAATCGGGATCGGAGTGCTTATCCACGCACAGCGCGCGATTCAGCCAGCCGTCCTCGGTGGACTTTACGCCCGGTGTGCCCGATTCCATGTAGTCTTGGGCATCAAAATGCGAGCGCGTCGTATCCGGCGAACCCGCGGCATGGACGATGGCAAGATGTCCCTGATCCCATAGTGGCTTGAATGACGCCATCGAGGGATGCAGTCCGAAGAAGCCATCGAGATCGATGACGTTCTGGCGCGGAATCGCAATGGTCGGACGCATCGCGTAGTAAGAAGACTCGGCGTGAGGCACGACGATGTTCAGGCCGTCGGCGGCGCCACGCTGGAAGATAACGACCAACCGCTTGCGTCCTTGTCCGGCGGCTTCGGCCGCGCATGCCGCACGCGAGAGAAAGCTCGGAATCGTCGCCGTGCCCACTACCGCCATGGCACCGCCCTTCAGGAATACGCGCCGTGTAATGCTCATAACTTCGTCCTTCGTCGGTGGTCGTTAGCTAGTCGTTGGTCGTTAGTCATTGGTCGTTCGTCGAAGCGGTTCTCGCGATTTTCCACGTCGACTACTACTAGCTACCAGCTACCCCACTTACGCTAATCACTAACCACTAACCACTTGCCACTATCTCTTCTGAAACTCCGGTGATCCCATAATGAATCCTGCGATCACTCCTGCGTTCGGCATGCGTGGTTTGTCGTCAAGAACGCGTCCGGTGACCTGCGGATCGTTCATCTGCTTCACAATTGTGTCGTGCGTCTGACGCGAGATGTCGCCCTGGACAAGGGAATTCTCGAGCGTCGCGAGCACCTGATCGGCGTCAGTCTCCGGCGCTGGTCCAAGTCCGAGCAAGTTCTGGGCATTGAAGTCGACGCCTCGCATGTGCCCAGATGCCAATTGCAGCGCGAAATTCATGCGGTTCAGCAGCGCCGACGAATTCACCCACGCATCGGCTTTCATCGGATAGCCCGTGGGCGGCTGCTGTTCGTAGAGCGGCATGCCCATGCGGTTCAGGGTTTGCACCAGCGGCATGGCGTCCTGCACTTCGGCACCGCTGGCGCGAATCGCCGACGCAACGAACTCCAGTGGCGTCTTCACCTTTGCTCGATACAGATCGGGCGACCAGAACTCAGGCGACTTCAGCATGGTCTTCAACACGTCGCGAATATCGCCGTCGGACTTCTGAAATGTTTGCGCCATCCGATCGACAAGATCCTGCGGCGGAGTGTCGGATACAAAACGCGTGGCCAGCTTGGTGCAAATGAATCGAGCGGTCGCGGGATTGTGTGCAAGGATGTCGAGAACTTCCATCCCTTCCTTTTGGCCGTTCTGCTTGATCACATGCCCGAGGACGATCTTCTTGCCAGGCTCGTGCTTCGAATCGTCGTACTCGAACTCGCCCTCGCGATTCGGTTCTTTGATGGTCCAGCCAGTGAAGACGCGAGCCACTTCGGTGACATCACTTTGCGTGTAGCCACCGTCGACGCCGAGGGTGTGCAGTTCCATCAGTTCGCGGGCGTAATTCTCGTTGAGGCCCTTGGGGACTTTTTGCTTCCCGTTCTGCGCAGTCGGATTGCGCGGGAGATTTGGTCCCGGCATGCGCGGCATGCCAAACGGGCCACCATAATGAGGACGCGTCGCGCGAACCTGCGGTTGGCGACGCTTTCCATAGAGAGCAAATTCGGAGTGCGGCCCAATGCTGTCCCAGTTGTCGAGATAGAACATCATGGCCGGGCTCTTCGCAGTGGCGACGAGCAAGTCCCTGAATTTGCCCAGCGCGTGCGGGCGGATGGTGTCGCGCTCGTACTCCGTGGTGAGATAGCGATCCGCGCCTTTGTTAATGAAAATGTTGAAGTGATTCATCCAGAAGTCGGTCATGACTTCTTCCAACTGCCGCTCGCTATAGGCAGCTCGCAGAATCTTCGCCTGCTGTAATTCGGTGACCACGACGCGTTCCGGATTTTGCAGCGCAAGCAACGTCTCGCGCTGCTGCGGTGTGAGCGATTGCATCAGCTGTTCTTTCTCTGCGGGCTTCAACGCACGTACGAGGTCTTGGCGGTCCTGCGGCTGCATGTTGAGAATCGCCTGCATGCGCTGGTCAGGGAACTGGTTCATCAGCTGCTTGTATTGCAGCTCGGCATACATCTGCGCTTCTTTGCGGGAGTCGTCCTTTTGCGAATCGGGCTGCATCGCATCGGCCTGTGCGGCCTGGGCCTGGTTGGCGGTTGTTGTTGTGGTCTCGCTCGCTTGTTCTAGCTTGGCTTGCTGTTTAGCTTGTTTTTCTTCCAGGCGTTCCATCTGCGCTTTGTAGATCGCCTTCTCGGCAGGGTCGGATGGCATGGAAGCGCGGCCATTCATGACAGCCTTCACCATTTGCTGCGATGGATATTTTTCCTCAAGCGCCTTCGCATTCATGCCAAGCGTGCGAAAACCCGTGAGGCGCGCGTCGAGCGAGGAATCGTCTATCTTGTCGGGATGGAGCTGCTGGTCGATCCATTTATCGAGGCCTAGGGACATCACACGATCGACGTCGCCGGGACGCGGACCAAAGGTGAGGCGGTTCAAGGCGTGAATCACGCGCTGGCGGTCATCCATCTGCGGTATCGCTGCCTGCTTCTGTTTCTTCTTGTTGCCTGCATAAGTGAGCGACGCACCGAGAGCCAATAGCGCTATCAGGACATAAGCCGTCCGCGTTCGTGTTGCCAGCCTCATTCGAACCCCACCCCAAGTGTGAATTCGGCAATTATCAACCCAGCGCGACCAGGTTTGTTGCGTTACTAGGATTTTCTGACGATCTGGTGAAGTGTGAAGGTGGGGGCTGTATGTCGCTGATTAGGCTGAGTATATGCGGCCGCTATTTAACTTGTGGTTGAGCATGGAGGCGAGGACATCAACATCGGTAGCGGCGATATTGCAGACGATGTGTTCGTCGATAAACCGGGTCTTGTTGCTGCCGACTGCATCGCGGCGAACCTGAATGAGCAGAGCCTGCACTGCCTGGGGATCATATTTCGTGGGAGTGTTGCGAATGATCTCGCTGAGCGCTTCGCCCACCGAGAGCGAATGACGGTAAGGACGCTCGCTGGTCATGGCGTCGAACGTGTCCGAGAGGCCAATCACACGCACCTGCTGGGCGACTTCGTCCATGTGCAGATGATCCGGATAGCCACTGCCGTCGCCGCGTTCATGATGCGAGCGGACGACCTCGGAAACCTTGGGCCAGGGGAACTGCACGCCGGAAACGATCTGATGGCCGATCACGGTGTGATCCGCCATTTCCTGGAATTCTTGCTCGTTGAGCGCGGCTGGCTTGCCAAACAGACGCTTGTCGATGGCGACCTTGCCGATGTCGTGCAGATAGCCAGTCGCGCGAAGCGCGGCGACATCACCGAGATCAAGACCAAGGCTTTCACCGATACCGGCTGCGTAGCGTCCGACGCGCAGTGAGTGCCCGCGAATATTCACGTGCTTGATGTCGATGGCGTTCGCGAAAGTCTCGAGGGCGTTGTCATAAAAGCTCTGCACAGAAGCGAGCAGGCGCAAGTGATCGGACACGCGGCTCGCCAGTGTTTCCGTCAACGTGTAGTTGTGAACAGCGAGTGCCACGTAATGGCACAGCATCCCGAGCGCTTCCAGTTCATCTTCGCTATAGGCGGCATCGCCTTCGCGACGGCCCAGTCCTAAGAGGCCAACCAGCTTACCGGCCACGCGCAGCGGAACGATGCATCGGAACAGTTCGGGCGCGACATTTCCGTTCGCAGTCAGATATCCCTCGTAGCTTTTCGAAGTCATGGCAAGCGGGCCGCGGAGATTCGTGAGCGCATGCACATGTTTCGGAAGAAGAGGAATGACGGCGCGTTCAGGGAAGTGAAGGAATCCCGCCGCGGTGATGGAGCCGAGCATGGCGGGCTTGTCGCGAAAAATGAAAAGGGCTCCCTCTCGGGCGTCCACCGATTCCATGAGTGAGGAAAGGATGGAGTTCGCCGTCTCGGGGAACTCGCGATCGGCTGTCATCAACGAACCGAGGTCCGCCAACGCGTCGAAGGTCAGCAGCAATCGCCGAAAATTGTTATTTCGTGAGCTCACCTACCACGGGGAGCACAACACGTCAGAGCAAGCTGAGACTATCACGAGCGCACCTTTTCCGATGCAATGTAGCTGGTTATGAACTTGGTGCGGATAATTGTTGAAGTAACCAATGCAGTGGTTACTCGGAAGTGGAAGATATTGCAGAACTTGCCTCGTTCGACGCCTTAGCAGCGGCTAGAAATGCTTGCGCAGCTCCGCGAAGTTTCCGAGCACCAGCAGGCGGCTGTTCTCGGCGGCGGCGACTTCTTCGTGCTCCAGCACCCATGTGTTGTCATGCGGAACGAATACGGCGTTGAAGCCGGCGCCCAGCGCGGGATTGATATCCGACTTCGGCGAATTGCCGATCATCCAGCTGCGGTCGAGGTCGAGCGCATACTTGTCGGCAATCGCGCGATACGTTGGCACATCTTTTTCGCTCACGATCTCGATGGCCGAGAAATAATCTTTCAATCCCGAGCGCTCGATCTTACCAGTCTGCTCGGGGATGTGGCCCTTGGTCATCAGGATGAGGTGATGCCGGTCGGCGAGATACTGTAGCGTTTCCGGAACGCCAGTGATGATCTCTACGGGATGACCGGCAATCTCATGCGCAAAGCCGAGAACTTGCTGATGCAGGTCGGGAGTTACCGGCTCAACCGAGAGCTTCTCAAAGGTCCGCGCCAGCGCATGGGCAAAGCTGTGCAGCCCGTAACCGTGGCTGACGATGGCGTCCCGCTCCACATCGTTCAGGACTTCCCGGACCTGCTCGTGGGTATACGTTTCGTGATTCAGGAATGAAATGAACTGCGCGATGGCGCGTTCAAAGTAGATGTTATTCTCCCAGAGCGTATCGTCGGCGTCGATGAGCAGGGTCTGGGAACCATTGTGTCCTTGCGTAACCATTCTCTGCGAACCATCATATCGTGTGCACAACCCAGCTGTGGCGACGCACGAGCGCGGAGCGGAAACATGCGGCAATCGCTGTGGATTTTCTTCTTGCTCGCTTCTCTCAGCTATTCACAAACGAAAGATGATGTAGCGGCAACTGTAGAAGGAACGGTCACCAATTCCGTCACCTCTCAACCGGTGAAGGGCGCACAGGTTCATCTATTGCCTGTTACCGGATGCGGGCCAATGCAACAGGTGGTGACGGACGCGACCGGACGCTTTCAGTTTGCGGGCGTAACCGCCGGGACATGCCGAGTAGTGGCGGACGCGCGTGGATACCTGAGGAGATCAGCGCGAATCAATAATCAGGCTCCTAGAGGTCAAGTGATCACGGTGAAAGCAGCGCAGCATGTGTCGGACGTGAGTATTCTGCTCGATCCGATGAGCGTTATTCGTGGCCGAGTGCTGAATCTTGATGGAGATCCGATGGTAGCCTGCCCAGTGCAGGCGATGCGCGTGAGTAGAAGGCACAACGCGCCACGCGGCATGGGTCAAGGGCAAACTGATGATCGCGGCGAATACCGCGTATTCGATCTGGTCCCAGGCGACTATTACGTGGTCGCCAACTGCAATGCAGGATCGACCGGAATGGCAATGGTATTTTCGCGCGGAGGGCAAAACCAGCAACAACCGGACGATCTCACTTATGTTCCCACTTACTACCCGGGAGTCTCGGACCTGAAGCAGGCTTCGGTGGTTACCCTGAAACCGGGAGACGAGGCGACCGTCGATATCAGCGTGTCCAAGCAAAAGACCGTACACGTGCGCGGCACTGTTTCTGGAGATCTCCCCGAAGGCATGGGAGCGATGGCCATGTTAATGCCGCGAGATCTTTCGATTTTCGAAGGACCACGCGGTGCTCCGGTGATCGGCGGAAACTTTGATATTGCAGGAATTCTTCCCGGCTCTTACTTGCTGATCGTGACAGCGCAAGGGCCCAACAGTGCGCGCAAGGTAGCCAAGGAAGAGGTGGACGTGGGGCCGGACGGCGTCGAAGGTCTTTCGCTCGCGCTCGCCAGCACTACCAATCTCAAAGGCGCCATTCGTGTGGATGGAACCCCACCCGCAGGAACGAACCTTTCTGGGCTGATGGTGATGTTGCAGACGCCGCAAGGGGGCGGACGGCCTGCTTCGGCTTATGGGATGGAAGCCGGCTTTGGCCAGGTGGAGCCGAATGGCAACTTTGAGATTCACGATCTAGCTCCGGGTAACTACGTGGTTGGCCTCACCGCGAATGGAGGTAACTTCCGCGACTGGTACACGAAGTCGGTACAGTTCGCTGGACGCGATGTAACCGACTCAGGTCTCCGCGTCGGCGCGGCCACGCGTGGGGCTACTCTCGACATCGTTGTCAGCTCCCGCGGAGCATCGGTCGAGGGCACAGTCGTAGATAGCAATAATCAGCCGCTCGGGAACATTCCAGTGATGGCAATTCCAGACGAAAGCCGTCGCAAGCGTTTCGATCTCTACGATGTTTCGCCCAGCGACGAACGTGGCCATTTCGAACTGCGTGGTTTAGCGAGCGGGGAATACTCGATTATCGCCGCCGAAGGGATCGAACTGGATGATCGCTTCGACCTCGACGCGGTTGCGAAGTATGCGCGTGAAGGCACCTCAGTTCATCTGGACGATGCGGCAAAGAAGACAATCCAGCTGAAAGTGGCTCCGAGTCTGGCGGCGGAGAACGAGTAGTCTTGCCTTGGGCTCTTGATAGAATCACCAGTGATGACTCTGAAACCTGTTGCCGGCGCGTTGCTGGCGATTCTGCTGATGTCCACCTCGAAGTCCTTTTCGCAAACCCAGGCGC
>CAZBCQ010000025.1:7250-10189 GCA_964490255.1 uncultured Terriglobales bacterium
TTGCTGGCGATTCTGCTGATGTCCACCTCGAAGTCCTTTTCGCAAACCCAGGCGCACCACACCAAGAACGGCGTGTATCACACCGGGCGCGCGTCGAAAGAAGACATGTACGTTGTCCCTGATCTCGCCGAGCGGCTGGCGAAGTGGAAGCCTGTCGAAATGCCGTTTCATTCTCAAGGACTGACGGCGCGTGAGCGCGAGGAAGTCGAAAAGCTAGTCGACGCGTGCCGCTATTTGGAGGACATCTACTGGCGACAGAGCGATCCCGAAGGACTGACCTTATACCAGGAACTGGCTGGCAGTCAGACGCCGCGCGACCTGAAACTGCGACGGTTTCTTTTCATCAACGGCGGACGCTTCGACCTGCTCGATAATTTCAAGCCGTTTGTCGGACACGAGCCGATGCCGCCTGGGCGCGGCTTTTATTCGCAGGGTCTTACGCGCGAACGGATCGAGCAGTACGTGAAGGATCATCCCGAGCAGAAGAACGACATTTTCAGTCCGTACACGGTGGTGCGCCAGAACGGCGAGCAGCTGCACGCCATCAAGTATTCGGTCGCCTATCGTTCGTTCCTGGAGCCCGCGGCCAAGGCGCTGCGCGAAGCCGCTGCGCTCAGTAACGACGCCGATTTCGCAAAGTTCCTGCGCATGCGTGCGGACGCGCTGCTCTCGGACGACTACTATCCGAGCGATCTCGCGTGGCTCGATCTGAAAGATCCGAAGATTGACGTGATCTTCGCGCCGTACGAGACCTACACGGACGGCCTGCTCGGCGTAAAGGCGTCGTATGGACCCGCCGTACTGGTCCGCAACGAAACCGAGAGCAAGAAGCTGGCCGTGTTCCAGGAGTACGTGCCTGATCTGCAGGACGCACTGCCTCTTGCGGCGGAAGACAGGCCGTCAAAAAAGGGCCTGCAAACTCCAATGGAGGTGGTCGACGCGCCTTATCGCGCGGGGGATCTGCGTCACGGGTATCAGGCGGTTGCCGACAATCTTCCGAACGATCCGCGGGTTCACGAAGCGAAGGGATCGAAGAAAATCTTCTTCAAGAACTTCATGGACGCGCGCGTTACGTACATTGTGCTGCCGCTCGCGAAGCGGCTGATGGTGCCGACTCAGGCTTCGAAAGCTACGGCAGAAGGCTATTTCCTCGGCACGCTGGCACATGAGATTTCCCACGGACTCGGTCCAGCGTTCTCGCGCCAGGATGGCAAGCAGGTGGATACGAGGGAAGCTATCGGGCCGCTGTACAGTGGCCTGGAGGAATCGAAAGCAGATATTGTCGGGCTCTATTGCGTGAAGTGGATGGTAGATAACGGCAAGCTTCCCAAGGAGCGTCTCGAAGAAGCCTATGCTGCGCACATCGCTGATATCTTCCGCGCGTCTCGCTTCGGAGTCGGTGAAGGTCACGGCCGCGGAGAGATGATGGAGTTCAACTTCTTTGTAGAGCAGGGCGCTGTGCGTCGTGATGCCTCGGGGAAATATGCGCTCGATTTTGACAAGATGCCGACGGCGGTTGCTGCACTCGCGAAAGAATTGCTGGAGATTGAAGCGACTGGTGATCGCGCTCGCGGGGAAGCGTGGTTCAAGAAGTATGGAGACATGCCCAGCCACTTGAGTCAGGATCTGGCAAAGACGCGGGACATCCCTGTGGACCTGGATCCGAAGTTCAGCTTCAAGGATAAGGTGGAGTAAGTCTTGGTGGAGCCCGCTCGCCCCGAGCGGGCACCTATGTTCGCACGGACTCTATGCGCTTGACGCAACATGATGTTCGATAACTCTGCCAATGTCCGTGAGAATTACGATCGCATTGCCGATGAATATGCGAATCATCTCTTCAATGAGCTACAGAACAAGCCATTTGATCGGCAGTTGCTTGAGTGGTTTGCGGCTGAGGTGCGGCATCGTGGCCGCGTCTGCGATATCGGCTGCGGCCCTGGTCATATTGCGCGGTATCTCCGCGATGCAGGTATAAGAGTGTTCGGGCTGGATCTTTCTCCTGGAATGCTCGAGCAGGCCCGTAGATTGAATCCCGACATTGAATTCTGCGAAGGCAACATGGTGGGGTTACCTATTCTGGCCGGAAGCCTGGCCGGGATCACTGCTTTTTACGCTGTCGTCAATACGCCCGAACAGTACCTTTCTGAAACATTTAGTGAAATGAACCGAGTGCTGCAGCCTGGTGGACGGTTGCTGCTGTCGTTTCATGTGGGCGACGAGACTATTCGCCCTTCCGAGTTGTGGGGTCGGGCCCTTGCTATGGATTTTTTCCTGTTCCGAACGGCCGCCGTGCGAACCCTACTTGAAGCGGCCGGTTTCGTAGTAGAACAAGTTTTCGAGCGAGCGCCCTATCCGCCGGAAGTGGATACCAGAGCCGGAGAGCGTACATCTTTGCGCGGAAAACGGCATGAAAGACGTGGCGATTGCCTATGAGGAGACTCAGTTTGCCCGACCGGGCGAGCGGGTTCCATCAACCGAGAAAGCTATCCGAGGAAGTCCACCTTGGATTCTTGCGGAATGATTCCAGCCTTGTGCCCCATGTCGAGCAGACGCCGAATCGCCTCGCGGCCATCGGGGCCGTACTCGATCGTGCGCTCGTTCACGTACATGCCGACAAATTTGTCCGCTGATTGCTGATCCAGATCGCGCGCAAATTGCATGGCGTATTCGAGGGCCTCTTCGCGATGATCAAGCGCGTATTGAATGCTGGTCTTCAGAGCCGTTGCGACGTCGGCGATGGTCTGCCGCGTAAGATCGCGGCGAATCGCATTGCCGCCTAGTGGTAGTGGCAGGCCTGTCATATCCCGCCACCATTTGCCGAGATCAACGATGCGCTGCAAGCCAGATTTCGAATAGGTCAACTGCCCTTCGTGAATAATCAGTCCAGCTTCGTACTTTCCAGCGAGCACTTGAGGAATGATCTGATCGAACGGCACGAC
>CAZBCQ010000025.1:10289-12581 GCA_964490255.1 uncultured Terriglobales bacterium
AGCGTGTGGGTGAACTTCAGACCAGGGACACGAACTTTGTTGGTCGCGAGTCCGTAAAACATGAATGCGTCGTCGGAGTCGGGACTATGCGCGACGGTAATTTCCTGTAATCCAGCGGTTGCACTGCTGACCATAACGTTCCGTTTCTACGAGGCGGGAACAACCTCAGACAAAGTGGTGAAACAAAAACTAAGCTAACAAATTTCCAAATCTGTACGAACTTTTGGCGCGGCGGCCAAGTTCGGCTGCCGCCATGACCTTAATGATTTCAGCAAACACAAATGGGAACAGTCCGAAGTTGGCAGCCCGGGCCAGAGGGGCATGCAACAGGACCATGATCCACGATACGCCGCATACAAACAGCAAGATCTCACCGGCGATCGAAGCCAGGGCGTAGCGCGCGAAGGTCTTCTGTCCGCGCTCCGCGATCCACCCGGAAACAAATGCGACGAAGGGATATGAGATCAGATACCCGCCTGTTGGTCCGAGCAGTTGAGCAACGCCCGGCAGTGAACTGGGGGCGAACACCGGCATACCTGCGGCGCCCGCCGCGAGATAGAGCGTAAGCGAGGCGAATCCGCGACGGCTGCCGAGTGTCAATCCCACCAGCAGAACGCCGAAGTTGGCGACGGTGAGCGGAACCGGCGTGAACGGCAGCGGCACAGCAAAGCGCGCCAAAATTCCCATTAGCAGGGCCGCGCCTGTAATCAAGGCCACGTTCTTCGCGAGTGTCGCGCTCTTCCACGGCTGAGTTTCGACAGCCTGGACTAATTGTTTTGGCATCCTCTACTCCTCAGGAACTTGCAGTGTCGTTTGTGTTTGGTGGCGCACTGGTCTCAACGACTGGAGCCGGCTGCGGTTCTTTGCCCGCCATGTGTCGACGAACGCGAAGGAACGCGGCGACAACGGCCCAAAGGACCGACAACGTGCTGATAACCAGAATCGCGTAAAGCACCTGGATGAACACAGCTCGTTAGAATATCAGAATCGCTGAGGAATCCCCACTCGGCGGTGCTCAGTGCGCCCGCATCGCTGCTTCTACTTCTTCCACGCTGCGGGGCAGTCCTTCGGTAAAGCGAATCAGCTTGCCGCTGTTAACGACGTAAAAGATGTCTTCAATGCGAACGCCGATCTTCTCCTCAGGAATGTAGATGCCGGGCTCAATTGTGAACACCATGCCCGGCCCGAGAGGCTGTGCGTTATCGCCTTCATCGTGAACTTCCAGTCCTACAAAGTGTCCCAAGCCATGTATGAAGTATTGGCCGAGGGGCTGGCCGTGCAGATCTTTGCCGTGAGAGTTGATGTAGTCGTAGGCGACTTTGTAGAGCGAATTCTGTGCGCTACGCGAAAGAGATGACTTGCCGGATTTGAATGCGTCGATCGCGGCCTGTTGAGCGCCTAGAACAATCTCGTAGATCTCGCGCTGGCGCGGGGTGAACTTGCCATTGGCGGGCAGCGTGCGGGTGATGTCAGACGCGTACATCGAGTACTCGCCTGCAACGTCCATGACAACTACGTCTCCATCGCGAATCGGGCCGTCGTCCTCGGAATAGTGCAGGACGGTGGAGTTGTAGCCCGCGCCGACGATTGGCGCGTAGGCTGGCCGCTCACAACCGCCCTTGGTGAACTCGTATTGCATAAGGGCTTCGATCTGGCGCTCACCTGTGCCCGGATGCATCGCCTTCATCGCCGCAACATGTCCGGCCATACTGGCCTGTGTGGCTTTGCGGATGAGTTCAATTTCGCCCGCGTCTTTGCGAACGCGCAACTCCGCAATCAGGGGGTCGGCATCTTGAGTGGAGATGTAATTCGGAAAGGCATTGGTTCGGGTCAGCCAGGCCATTGATGACGCCGAGATGTCTCCGAAGTTCACGTAAATGGTGGCAGAAGGCGCAGGCAAAACGCGCACCAGTTCGTCGCGCAGGCGGTCCAATACTTCGACATGATCCACGCCGGTCAACTGCGGAGCCTGCGGACTTTCCGCGCCGAGTTTGGGTCCAGTCCAGCGCTCCTGGGTGTAGTTGTGCGCGGGCAGGAACAGGATTTCGGTGTAGGGCAGAGCGGCTTGATCGCCAGTCGCCGGACGCGACGGGGCGACGAGAATCGCAGCTCCGGGCTCGGTCCAGCCGGTCAGGTAATAGAAGTTGTTGTCCTGGCGAAAGCCGTAAAGGTCGTTCTGTCCGGCGGCTTCGGTTCCGGCAAACACGAGCACCGCTGCATCGGCCTTTTTGGCGAGGGCCTCGCGGCGTGCGTGGTAATCAGCACTGGGCTGTCGCTCGATGGCAAACGCAG
>CAZBCQ010000025.1:12681-18288 GCA_964490255.1 uncultured Terriglobales bacterium
CCGTCGACGTTGCTCTTGTTGATCAGCGTAGAGCCGGTGTCGATGAAGGTGGGCAGGGCGGCATTCGGATTTTCCGCGTTTGCGTTGGTCGCGTCCATGCGGTTGTGGTGAAAATCGTCAAGCATCTGCATTCCGAAATAGCCCATGGTGTAGGGCTTTTGCGCGATCGTCGCCTCGATCATTCCTTTGCGAATCCAGTCGAGGGTGTCGTCGTCTGTATCCATGGCGACCACGAGCTTGCCGGTGACGTGATTGTTGTTGAGCACTGCGGCCACTTCTTTGCCTCCCTGCGCCTCGAGGCAAATGAACGCATCGATGGGCTCTTTCTTGTCGACGACGCGCTGCGTTTCGTCGAAGACAACGCGTGGATCGCCTTTCATGTCCACGATGCGCTGGATCTTGATCTGCGGATAGCTTTCAAACACCTTTTGATAGCCGCGCAGCCGGGCGTTGAGGTTGGCCTGGCTGGGCATAGTGAAGACCACCAGGTTTCCTCTCCCATGAAGTTGCTTGGCAGCCAGCTCACCGCCGCGCACACCCGCGTCGTAATTGTTCGTTCCCACGAAAAAGAGGCGCTTGCTCACCGGCGAGTCGGAATCAATGGTGATCACCGGAATTCCCGCGGCAATCGCTGCATCGATCGAAGGCCGCAGAAGCTCCGCATCTCCCGCGGACACCAGGATTCCCGAAGGCTTCGACTGCACCGCTTTGTCGAATGCCTGCTTCTCCGCTCCTGGATCGTAATTGTCAGGTCCGGCTACTTCCGCGCGAACCTTCATCTGCTCCGCGGCCTTGTAGAATCCGGCCGCTGCCGACTGCCAGTAAGGGATTTGTGTGTTTACGGTGATGAGGTAATACTTTTCGTCGCTGTCGTGTTTGGAGCAGGCAGTCAAACCGAGCACGGTAATCAGGGAAATAAGCGCGCAGGCAAGTCGTCGCAGATTAAACATGAAAACACCTCTAGCAGAAAATGCGGGCGGGAAACCAAGGGCCCAAAAGAGCGAATTGTAGGCTCTTTGTGAGTGGATTCACAAGTGCGTGAGTTCCGCTACGCCCAGTGCGCAGTTACACACCGACCGGATACGGCTTCGCAGTTTGCGGTTCGCGCGCCTCGCGACCGAAGAAGCGTTCGAAGCGTCCTTGCAGAAGGGACATCAATCCGGTGTACCAGTAGCCCAGAACGAACAGTCCGAGGAAGGGAACGGTGATGAAGTTCTCGTTCGTCACCGCGTACCAGACGGTCAGCGCGAAGTAGCTTCCGACCGCTAATTCAAGATAAGGAATCCAACCAAGGCGTCGCCGATATTTGTTGGAAATCACTTTGTCCGACTTCGATTGCACGCGGTACTTCGGAGTGCGCGCAAATGCCGTCTGCTTGCCGACCAGCGCTTCCAGTACGGCTTTGGTGTTGGTCATCGTAAGCCCGATTCCCAATGCCATGAGGAAGGGAAGATACATGAAAGTCCGGTACCAGGTGCGCGGATAGAGTTCCTTCTGCGAGACCAGGTAGAAGCTGGAGACTGAAAACGTGGAGGCGAGAAACAGTGGCACGTCGATGTACAGCATCTGAAACCAGCCCTGGTAAAACCGGATGATCATCGCCGGCAGCAGCAGGGTCGAGAGCACGATCATGAGCGGATAGCTGATGTTCGCTGTCAGATGATACCAGGCCTCAATCTTGATGCGTCGCGGCGCGTCGCTCTTCAACACGAATGGTAGATCCTTGATCGCGCACTGGATGAGCCCCTTGGCCCAGCGTGCCTGCTGGGTCTTGAAGGCGGTCATCTCGATCGGCAATTCCGCCGGGCACTCTACGTCCTGCAGGTAAGCGAACTTCCAGCCCTTCAGTTGCGCACGGTAGGAGAGATCGGTGTCTTCGGTGAGGGTATCGTGTTGCCAGCCGCCGGCTTCTCCGATCGCTTTACGGCGCCACATGCCGGCCGTGCCGTTGAAGTTGAAAAAGACGCCCATGCGCGAACGGCCACCATGCTCGAGTACAAAATGTCCGTCGAGCAAAATCCCTTCCACTTCCGACAGGAACGAATAACCGCGATTCAAGTGCGTCCAGCGCGTCTGGACCATTCCGATCTGGGCGTCGGTAAAGTGGTGGATGACCTTCATCAGCCAGTCTTCCGGAGGCACGAAATCCGCATCGAAGATCGCGATGAATTCGCCCTTGGAGAACTGCATGCCGTTCTGCAGCGCTCCGGCTTTGAATCCTGCGCGATTGGTGCGGTGGATAAATGTCACCGGATGGCCCATGGCTGCGTAGCGCTCCACCACCGCGCGGGCTACTTCGGTAGTTTCATCCGTCGAATCGTCGAGCACCTGGATTTCCAGCTTCTCTCGCGGGTAATCGAGCCTGCAGATCGCGTCCACCAGTCGGTCCACTACAAACTGCTCATTGAAGATCGGCAGTTGGATCGTGACTGTAGGCAATTCCGTGAATTTTTCTTTGGGCTCGGTCCGTTTGTTCTTTTTATTGCGGTAATACATCCACACAAGCTGATACCGGTGCAGCCCATAGAACGCCAGCAGGATTAGCACTACGAAGTACGGGATCAGCAAGGCCATGTCGAACGCATTGGCCTTGTACAAACCTTTAAAGGTTGTATCCAGGATATGGGTGCGGAAGTAATGGCCAAAACCGCGCTGCTGTATCAAAACTGCGAAAGCTAGATTGGAGGTAAGCAAAGTCAGCGTTCTTGCCCTTGGGCCAGAATTTCCGCAGCGTTGGCGGGAAGACTAGATTGTACCTGATCGCGGACAAAATCAGTTCGGATCTGCGCTGCTGATGCGTGTTCAGCCGCGGTCACCCAGAAGAGTGCTGCTGAATTTCAGGGTTTGACTCAGTATGAACTGAGGACAGTAGTTCACCTGAATGCGACAACCTGTGCTGCTTGGTTACAATACAAGAACAGAACTGGTGGTTCCGTACTTTGAACTTAGAAAATCAGCAACCGCAAGCACGGATCTTATGCGTGGACGATGAGCCTGTCGGCCTGACAGTCCGCAAACTGCTGCTCGAGCGCCGGGGCTATAAGGTGGATACCGCCTCCAATGGTACCTCGGCGATTGATCTTTTCAAGATACAGCCGTTCGATCTGGTGCTGCTCGACTACTACATGCCCGCGATGAACGGCGCGGAAGTGGCGCGCGTCATGCGTCAGATAAAGCCTAAGGCGCGAATCGTGATGCTTTCTGCGTACGTTACTCTTCCGGACGAGGCGCTTCAGCACGTGGATGCCTCCATCACCAAGGGTGTTCATCCAGAAGCACTGCTGGATTCCATTCGGCAACTCATCTCTCTCGATCAGGGCGGGAATCATTGATGGAGCCAAGGAAATTTGGTCGTATCCTTCGCATTTCTCTGCTCATTCCAGTACTGGTCATCCTGGCGATGGCGGGAATCGTAGCCTGGGAAGTCACGCAACTACGGACTGCGCTGGGATGGGTCGATCACACCGACCAGGTCATCGCCGAGGTCCGGTTCACCTTACGCTCAATAGTGGACGAAGAAACCGGCCTGCGCGGATACCTGCTCACCAGACGCGAGGAGTTTCTGCAACCCTACAACGACGCGCTTCCGACGGTGGAAGCAGAGTTCGGGAAACTGCCGCAACTGGTTGCAGAAAATCCCGAGCAGCTACAAAGGATCGAGCAACTGCGAACCACTTACGACAAATGGCTCGCGTACTCGAAGAGCATGCTCGGACAGGAGTCGGCACTCACTTCGGGCAGCTTTGAAGCGAATATCCAGGGCAAGCAGCTTATGGACGATATCCGCGCTCAGATGGAAGACTTCATGAACTCCGAGCACGAGTTGCGTGACGAGCGCGTTCGCAAATCTGCTGATCTCGACAGGATGTTCTTCGGCAGCCTGATTGCATTGGCGGTTGTTCTCGCTACGACGCTCGTGCTGCTTTCGCGTCGGCAACTGCTTGGGCTTTCGCACAGCTACGAAGAAGCCCTGCGTGATAGCCGCGAAAAGAGTTCTCAAGCGCAGGAGCAACGAGAGTGGCTTGCCACCACCTTGCGCAGCATCGGAGACGCGGTGATTGCGACGGACGCAGAAGGGAAAATCACCCTGATGAACGCGGCCGCGTGCGAACTTACCGGATGGACCGAGGAGGAAGCCCGAGGGCACGATCTCCAGGACGTCTTCAAAATCGTCAATCAGGAAACTCGCGAAGCGGTCGAAAACCCGGTCTCGAAGGTTCGCCGGCTGAACAAAGTGGCGGGCCTGGCGAATCACACGGTTCTTATCAGCAAAAGCGGCAAGGAATACAACATTGACGACAGCGGGGCTCCGATCCGCAACTCCGAAGGTGAGATGGTTGGGGTCGTGCTGGTGTTCCGCGACATCACGCGCACGTACCAGATGGAGCGGACACTTCGCACCACCGAAAAGCTGGCGCTCGCCGGGCGGCTTTCGGCCACCATTGCGCACGAAATTCACAATCCGCTCGATACTGTTGGCAACGTGCTTTATCTAATTCAGAGCGATTCGCAAGGAGAGGTTCGGCAGCATATCGAGCTGGCGATGCAGGAACTGCAACGCGTGAGCCAGGTCACGAAGAGCATGCTGTCGCTCTATCGCGAATCGAAAACGCCAGTTCCGGTCGCGGTGAAGGATGTGCTGGAAAGCGTCCTGGCGCTGTTCGAAACCAAGATCGCGAGCAAAGAAGCGAGTATCGCCAAGTCCTTGCAATCGGGACTGGTGTTGGAAGGCTTCCCTGCGGAGTTACGCCAAGTCTTTTCGAATTTCATCGGTAACGCGCTCGACGCAATCCCCCAGCGCGGAGCCGTTTCGGTAATGGCTTCGAAAACGCCCGCCCGGGGCAACACGCCCGCCGGGGCCACGGTGGTTGTCGCCGATAACGGAACTGGGATTTCAGCCGACAATCTTTCCAAGCTCTTCCTGCCCTTCTTTACCACCAAGGGCGAGCAGGGTACCGGCATCGGACTGTGGGTGAGCAAAGGCATCATCGACAAACACGGCGGCACCGTCACGGTAGACAGCAGTACGGAGCCGGACTATCACGGCACCACATTTACTGTCTGGCTGCCGGAGAAATTCACGGGCGAGAGACACAGCCAGCCGGAGATCCGATCCGACGGAGACAAGAAGCTGGAAACGGCGTAGGTGGCGTTGTCAGCTTTGCAATGAATAGCGTGTCCTCTTCGGGGCACACGGCACGCTACCGGTCCTGCATCATAAGAAGAGAGTGGGATTGGAGATACCGCAATGGACCAGGCTGCAGTCGAGCAACTGCTTGACGAGTTGCTCGAATCACTCGAAGCTCTTGAAACTCAAAACATGGCCATTCTGCAGTTCCTCAAAGACAAGGGAACGGCGACGGACGACGATTTGGCCCCTTACCTGGATCAGGCGTCCGCTGCAAGTAGTGTGAAATGGCAGGCTGGTCGGATGCGTATCAAGCGTATGCTCTCGTCCGCGATGAAGAGCGACGAAGGGTACGCCGAAAAAAGTTCTGCCAAACCTACAGAACCGGCTCCCGACGAAAAGGGAGGCGAGCACTCTGACAAAGGCCGCCAGCAGGGTTCCGCAGAGCAGGGAGAGAGGGTTGCTCAGGGTCCTGTCCA
>CAZBCQ010000025.1:18388-36696 GCA_964490255.1 uncultured Terriglobales bacterium
GCCGCCAGCAGGGTTCCGCAGAGCAGGGAGAGAGGGTTGCTCAGGGTCCTGTCCACTCTCAGGAGAAATCCACGGAAAATGCAAACCGCCCGGAACAAGAGGCGAGTCCCTCCGGGAAACCAGGCGCAGAGCAAGCGGACAGATCAGAGGAGCATCCCGGAAGAGATGCTGCGTAGCGATCTGCGATGAAGGATGCTTTTGTCTTGGTGTCCCGGCGCCCCAAGTCTAGGCTGGGTTCATGATGGAAATCCCCAAACAAGAGCGTGCCGATGCGATCGCATCCATCAAACGCTACTTCCAGGAAAATATGCCTGAGCCAATTGGAGATCTGGCGGCAGGCTTACTACTCAATTATTTCCTCGATGAAGTGGGTCCCCTGATTTACAACAAGGCCATCTCTGACGCCCAAGCGCGCATGCAGCAGCGCGTGACAGATCTTGATGGCGAACTCTACGCGGATCCTTTTCAGTACTGGCCAAAGGTAGAGCGGAAGCGCAAAAAGTAGCGATGCGCTAGATGGGCTACACGGGTCTACCAGCGAAATGCAGAGATTCTTCGCTCAGCCCGGCCACGGCCTTCGGGCGCGAAAAACACTGCCGGGCTTCACTCAGAATGAGATGGTGGTGTTGGATGAGTTCGTGGTGGCTTGAACCGTCAGCCACTCTTACCAGCGAATTTTGTTCTCGGGATCGTCGACCAGAACCACGTCCCACTTCTCCAGCATGGGCATGAGGACGTTTTCCAGTTCTTCCTTCCAGAGCTTGCCTTCGTAAAACTTCGCTTTCATCGGTTCACGCGAGGGAAGGTCGGGAAAACCGCGCATAAAGAAAAATACGTCGGGATCTTCGATCGAGAGAAATGGGCCGAGGATTTTCATTCCAATCTCATCGTGTGCGGGAATCGATTTCGTCCGGAAGATTTGCAGGAACTTGGCGCGCTTGCCCGGCTTGGTTTTGTAGGTCCGCATCTCGATGATCATCGAAGGAGCTCCGCAACCATGTTCGCGTTACCCAGCCAACTATTCGTAACGCAGGGCTTCCACCGGATCCATACGAGCGGCTTTGATGGCCGGCAGCATTCCGCTGACGATTCCCACAATTGCCAGAATGATGCTGGATGCGATCAGGATCGTAGGATCGATATGCAGGTGAATGTCGGCGTCCTCGGCATTCTCGGCAAAGGCGCTGAACAGCGGAAGAGAACCGATGATGGTGGAGATGATGTACGCCGCCATCACGCCGAGGACGCCGCCGGTGAAGGTGATGGCTAACGCTTCCGACAAGAACTGAACCAGGATGTGCCGCCTGCGTGCGCCCAGAGCTTTTTCGACGCCAATCTCGCGAGTGCGCTGAGTGACCGCCACGAGCATGATGTTCATCAGTCCAACGCCGCCGATACCTAGCGTCAGAAATCCGATAAAGGTCAGCAGGATCTTGATACCGGTGGTGACGATGCGGAACTGGCTGATGTCTTCCATCAGGTTCCAAACAAAGACAGCTTGTTTATCCTCAGGCTTGAAGTTGTGGTGTGCGGCTAGAACCTGTCGCACGGCATCGCCCACCTTCTTGTAGGCCGTGCCTTCGTATTCGATGAAGACGCCGCTGAGGTAGTGAGTGTCCTTGAGGTCGCCCATAGTGTTGAACGGGACGATCAGCATGCGATTGTCGTTGTCATCGCCATCCTGAACCTTGTGCTTGAGAATGCCGATGATCTGGAAGCTGATTCCGTCGATGCGAAGTGAATTGCCGATCGCAACTTGTCCGGAAAATAGCTTCTTCTTCACTTCATCGCCGATCACAACAACGCGTGCATGGGTACTTTCGTCTTCTTCGGTGAGAGCGCGACCCTCCAGCAGATCCATGCGGCGAATCTGCATCCACGATGGGTATACGCCCACCGTACGGAACGCGAACGCACGGGTGTCGTAACGTATGTTTGTCTGCTTGTCGACCATGGGAGAGGTGCGCTTCACCATGGGCACCGCGTTCGTAATCAGATCGAGATCTTCCAGCGTGAAGCGGATCTGGCTTCCGGCTTTGCTGCCGCCCGCTTGCATGGAAGTTCGATTAGGAAAGACGGCGATCATGTTGGAACCGAACGAGGAGAAGACAGTCATGATCGCGCGCTCGAATCCGGCTCCGTAGGCAAGCAGGATGACGACCGTGGCAATCCCCCATGCCATCCCCAGCATGGTCAGCGCGGCGCGCCGCCGGTTGTGCTTCAGTGCGCTATAAGCTTGCTCGAAGATGCTGAAGATCATGACTACTCCTGGCGCAAGGCCTCTACGGGTTCGAGCATGGCAGCTTTACGGGCTGGGTAGAGTCCCGACACAATGCCCGCGAATGACAGACACGCAATTGCCAATGCCGCTGATGCCGGGACAATGCGTGGCGGATCGAACCCTTCGGGAGGCTGAACGCTGTTCATTGCCGCCATCAATCCGAAGACTACGGCCATTCCGATGATGCCGCTGAGCGCAGTGAGGAACGCACCTTCGAAGAAGAACTGCGTCAAGATGCTGCGGTTGGTCGCGCCAAGTGCTTTGCGCAATCCGATCTCGCGCGTGCGTTCGGTGACGGAGACCAGCATGATGTTGATGATTCCTATGGCGCCGAGGCCAAGGGTAACCAGGCCAACTCCCCCGAGAAACCAGTCCATCGCGTCAAAGATAAGAGAGACCTTCTTTTCGTTCTCGATGGTGTCCCATTCTTCGAACGCATCTGGGGACCTGTAATCGAAGCCGTGATTACGGGCAATGATCTTGTGCACCTGGATTTTGGCTTCTAAATGCTGGTCCGACGTGACCGGTTGGTAGTTGATGAACGAAACCGCGTTTTCGGAGTTCTGTTCTTTGAGAGGGAAGTATTCCCTCATGGTGCTGACCGGAATGAATATGCGAATGTTGGTACCGTTGTTTCCTTCGCGGCCAACTTTCTCCAGAATTCCGATCACCTGGAACGGGATGTTGTTCAGCATGATCGTAGTGCCCACGGCTGCGCGTCCGTTGTAGAGAGTCTTGGTGAGTTCCACTCCAAGAACGGCCACTCGCTGACGCGATGCTTCGTCAGTCTCCGAAATCCAGCGTCCCGTCTGAATGGGAATTGTGCGTATGTCCGCATAGACCGCGGCGACACCGAACACTTGCCCATTTGCGCTGTTGTACTCGCTGACGGCGCGGATATCTTCGCGATTCAGAACCGGAGAGATGCGCTTTACCAGATTGGCCTCGTGCTTCAGGTCCAGATAATCCTCGTACGTGAGCTTATAAGGAAGCATCGATTGCAAGCTGCCTTCGACCGACGGTACGCGTCCGCCGAAGATGAACATGATGTCCTGGCCGATGCTGGCAAGTTGCTTATGCTGGCCCGAGCGAAAGCCTTCGCCTAATCCGACGAGAAGTAGCAGCGATCCGACTCCCCACGCAATGCCGAACATCGTGAGAAATGAGCGCAGCTTGTGCGCCCAGAGCGTGCTGAGGGATTGCCGGATGATGTCAAAGAATCTTTGCATTCAGTGTTCTATAAACTCTAACGCAGAGTCCGGACGCGCCCCACATCCCATATACGTCCGAGACTTACGCATGGTTCCGAAAGTACGTACCCCAGCTTATAGACTCTGCGGAACCGCAATTGTTACGGCTGTTTTTTCAATGGGTTGGCGGTGGCTGCGGTTGCATGGCGGTCGGCAGCGGGCGCATGAGACGGAGTTTCGGTGTACTCATAAACGCCTCGTCCCGCCTTGCGACCCAACCGTCCCGCTTTCACGTATTGGGAGAGCAGTGGCGCCGGACGATACTTCTCGCCCAGGGTTTTGTGCAGGTATTCCAGGATATGCAGGCGCGTGTCGAGACCGACAAGGTCCACCAGTTCGAATGGGCCCATTGGATGATTGAGGCCAAGCTTCAGAGCCTTGTCGATGTCTTCGGCCGAGGCAATTCCTTCCTGCAACATATGGAAGGCCTCATTGCCGATGAGCGCGTTGATGCGGCTAGTGATGAAGCCCGGGGATTCCTTGATCACCACGACTTCTTTTTTCATCCGGCGGCCAACTTCGACCACGGTGCTGAGGGTATCGGCATCGGTCTCAAGGGCCTTGACCACTTCCAACAGCTTCATTTTGTGTACTGGATTGAAAAAGTGCATGCCGACGCACTTGGGAGCGCGATACGTGACCGAGGCGATCTCCGTGATGCTCAGCGAAGAGGTATTGGAGGCGAGAATCGTGCCGGGGCGGCTGAATTTGTCGAGCTGGGTAAATATCTCGATCTTGGATTCCATCTCCTCGGGAACGGCCTCTATGACGAGATCAGCGTCGCGCGCCGCGGAGTCAACGGAGGTAGCATACTCGAGCCTGTCGAAGGCAGCATTGGCCTCTGCGGCGGACACCTTTCCGAGTTCAACGGCCTGATCGAGATTGGCGCGAATCTCTTCGCCAGCGCGGCGGAGAGTGGCGGGAAGAATGTCCTCAAGGATGGTGCGGTATCCGCCAAGCGCGGACGCATGGGCGATACCGCGTCCCATGGTACCGGCGCCGATCACCGCAATGGTGCGGATCTCGGCCACTACTTAGACTCCAGCCTTTGCAGGATGCCCTGAACTGAGGGATCAGACTTGCGGATGTAGTCAGCAAGACGCTTCTTTTCGTCGTCGCTCATGGTGGGGATGTTGGCGCCAATACGGCGCAGGGTGGTGGCCATTTCGTCAACGTAGTTCATCATGCGAATCAATTCGCCAGATACGACCATTGTTACTCCTTCACGTGTCAGGGTATGAGAGCGCTGCCTAACGAGTATCCCTGTAAAACGTCCGACTGGACGGGTCGGGATCGACCTTCGGAGGCAAACAATCTATTCTCAACGGTAAACAGCGGTTAGTAAAGCGCATGGGAAGAGATAATCTGAACGCATGCTACGAAATAAAAACCTAATCCCGCTATCACACCAGCATCAGCACGCGCTGGCTTTTTGCGTGAGGGTGGACCGGGCGCTGGCGAATCCGGCGGCAATGGAAACCGCCACAATTCAGCAGGAGATCACGCGGCTATATGAGAGTGAGCTGGCGAGCCACTTTGAGGCCGAAGAGCGGTTTCTGTTTCCGGCGGCGGAGCAACTGGAAGAGATGACCAGCCTGGTCGATGAGTTGCGGATCGAGCATGGGCTAATACGGCGTGGAGTGAAACGGGCCGAGGCTCGGGATTTGACCGCGTCCGATATACAGGTGTTTGCCGCGAGTCTGAGCGCGCACATAAGAAAAGAAGAGCGGGAGCTGTTTGAGGCGGTGCAGCAGCGGTTGACAGCAGAAGAATTGGACAGGGTAGGGCGGGAGATTGAGGGATTTTTGCAGAAAAACTGTATGTTTTAGAGTGACGAAGGTCTCTCGACTCGGCCGCAAATGCGCGCTCGCTCTAAATGACAGATCATAAGGTGCACTGCTGTTGGGGAGCGTGCAGTCTTTCAGCGAAGCTGCACCAGCGAAGCGGCAATCCAGAGCTGAATTTGCATCTAAGTGCTTGATGCAGGAAACCCGTCATGCAGCTCTGGTCGAGACTTCCGAAGTCTCCGAGTGTCTCGATCGTATTTCCTACGAGAAAGACCAGAACCGTCCCGTCAGTACCTATCGTTTGCAACTGAATGAGGGTTTTCGTTTTGAAGATGCTCGCCTTCTGCTGCCCTATCTTAATCAACTCGGAATCACGCACTGCTACTTCTCGCCCGTGCTGAAGGCGCGGCCCGGCAGCACGCACGGGTATGACATCACGGATCACAACCAGCTGAATCCGGAAATCGGCACGGAGGAAGAGTTCGATGCCTGCGTGCGCGATATGAAGTCGCTGGGAATGGGACTGATCCTGGACGTCGTGCCCAACCACATGGGTGTCGGCTACAACACCACGCCCTGGTGGCAGGACGTGATGCGCAATGGAGAATCGTCGGAGTATGCGAATTACTTCGATATTGACTGGAATCCGCTGAAACCAGAGCTCCGGGGGAAGGTGCTGCTGCCGATTCTTGGCCAGACGTACGGGGAGGAACTCGAGCAGGGAAATATCAAGCTGGAATACAACGAAGGACGGTATCGGCTTTGTTATTACAACAAGAAGCTGCCAGTGGATCCGCAAACCTACGCCCTGATCTTCGAACAAGTGAGCGGGCTGCAGGAGTTCAGTTCCGATCCCGCATGGCTGAACGAGGGAGAACCGGCGCTGATCGAATTGATTGGCGAATTCAGGTCCTTGCCGGTAAATACGACGAAAGATCCCACTCAAGTTCGGCAACGGAGAAGAGACATCCCACGCCTTCTTACCAGGCTGGCGGAACTGCGTGCGAAGTATCCAGCGGCCGCGGCAGTGGTGGACGTGGCGGCGCAGCGGATGAATGGGATTCCAGGCGTGGCGCGGAGCTTCGGTCCACTGCATCGGTTGCTGGAGGCACAGGCGTATCGGTTGGCGTTCTGGCGAGTATCGTCCGAAGAAATCAATTACCGGCGGTTCTTTGACATTAACGACCTGGTGGGGCTGCGGATGGAGAATCCGGCAGTGTTTGCCGCGACGCACCGGCTGATTCGAAAACTGCTGGCGGAGGAAGCCGTAACCGGATTGCGGCTCGATCATCCTGACGGTCTGCTCAACCCAATCCAATACTTCACGCGATTGCAGATGCTCTATGCGGCGAGCCAGTGCAGCGGGGCTGTTCCGGTCGGGCGGTTGGCCGAGACCGGAATTGAGGAAGAAATCGTCGCTCATTTCGGCGATCACAACTGGATGGGGCCGCGCGCGCCACTTTACTTGCTGGTAGAGAAAATCCTCGAGTCAGGGGAGAAGCTGCCACAGGAATGGCCGGTGGACGGCACCGTCGGATATGAATTCGGCAACCTGCTGAACAATTTGTTCGTGCAACGACAGAATGAGCGCGCATTCACCAACACGTATTACCGAGTTATCGGCGGCGAGGTCGATGTCGCCACGCTGATCTACAGCAGCAAGAAGCTGATCATGGAAACGGCTCTGGCGAGCGAGGTAACGGTGCTCACCGACATGTTGCAGCAGATTGCGAGCGGCGATCGGCGCGCGCGGGATTTCACGCGTAATGTGCTCATGACGGCGATCCGCGAGGTGATTGCGTGTTTTCCTGTGTACCGGACTTATATCGACGCGCGCGGCCATATCAGCGACCGCGATCGCTCGTACATACAGGAGGCAGTCGCAAGGGCGAAGCGCAGAAATCGAAATAGTCCGATGGCCATGTTTGATTTTTTGCGCTCGGTGCTGCTGCTGGACACGAGCGCGGGCATCATTCCGTCCGACCAATATCGACAGCGACTGCAATTTACTCTGAAGTTCCAGCAGTTGACTGGGCCGGTGATGGCGAAAGGGTTGGAAGACACGACCTGCTACGTCTACAACCGGTTTATTTCGGTGAACGAAGTGGGAGGTTCGCCGGCCGAGTTTGGGATCAGCTTGGAGGAGTTCCATGAAGGAAATCGCGAGCGTGCCCGCGATTGGCCTTCATCGATGCTCGCAACCTCGACGCACGACAGTAAGCGCAGCGAAGATGTGCGAGCACGGCTGAACGTGCTTTCGGAGATGCCGAAGGAGTGGGCTTCGGCGGTGCTGAGTTGGAAGAGAGCGAATCAACGAAGGAAGAAGACACTGGGAGATGGACGGGTCGCGCCAGATGCGAACGAAGAATATCTTCTGTATCAAACGCTGGTGGGGGCATGGCCGCTGGCAATGGATAGCAGCAACGATCGCGAAAATTTCGTTCGTAGAATCCGCGAGTACATGACCAAGGCGCTGAACGAAGCCAAGGTCAACATGAGTTGGACGAGTCCGAATCCGGAGTACCAGCTGGCCGTCGAAAATTTCATTACGAGAATTCTGACGCCATCGTCGAAAGAGCATTCGTTCTGGCGCACGATGCAGAGCTTCTTGCCGAGAGTGAGTTATTTCGGAGCGCTGAACTCGCTGGCGCAACTGGCGTTGAAGCTGACCGCACCGGGAGTCCCGGATATTTATCGCGGAACGGAATTGTGGGACTTCAGCCTGGTTGATCCGGATAATCGGCGTCCAGTGGACTATGACCTGCGACAGCAGTTGCTAAGCGATTTGCGCGTTCGAGAACTGGCAGGCGACTTACCGCAGCTTTGTGGCGAGCTGCTGGACAACTGGAAAGACGGTCGCGTGAAAATGTGGACCGCAATGCGGGTCCTGCGCTTCCGCCGAGACCATCCCGAGCTGTTTCAGCACGGAAGCTACGAGCAGCTGACGACCGGCGACGACCGGGAGCAGCACGTGGTTGCATTCGTCCGGCGATGGCAGGAGCAGTCCGTCATTGTGGCTGTGCCGCGATTTATGTACACACTCATGAGAGGCGATATGCGTCCGCCACTCGGAGCAGAAGTTTGGCAGGACAGCTCGATCATGGCTCCGGAATTGGCAGGCGAGATTGAAAACGTGCTGACCGGCGACAAGGTTCAGCTCCGAGATTCGCGACTGCTATGCAGCGAACTCTTCGCCAGCTTTCCGGTTGCCGTTCTTAACGTCCGGTGAAACACGATCAGCGACTTCGGTCAGGTCGGCGAGCTTCTTCGCCAGATCGGCTTTCAGAGCACCCGGCGTGTACCGCCAGGACCAGTTGCCATCGGCCCGACTGGGCACATTCATGCGACCTTCACTGCCAAGCCCAAGTACATCCTGCAAGGGAATGACGCAGAGCCGCGAGACCGATGTTTCGGCGGCGCGAATCATCGCCCACTGGATGCCGTCCTTCTCATTCCCGAAGTAAGCCGAGGCGGCGCGACGCTCGGGTTCGCTGGCATTGCGCCACCAGCCGGGGGTCGTGTCGTTGTCGTGCGTGCCGGTGTAAACGACCGTGTTCGGCTGGTACTTGTGCGGAAGATAGATGTGCGCGCCGGGATCGCCAAATCCGAACTGCAGCACTTTCATACCTGGGATTTCTAGCCGGTCGCGAAGCGCTTCCACTTCGGGGGTGATCACGCCGAGATCTTCGGCGATCAGTGGCAGGCCACCGAGACGCTCGCGTAAAACATTGAACAGGTCGTCCCCAGGTCCCTTGATCCAATGCCCGTTTACTGCGGTGGGCTCATCGGCGGGAATTTCCCAGCAAGCTTCGAAGCCGCGGAAGTGATCAATGCGCACGAGGTCGCAGTTCTTCAGGGTCCAGCCCATACGCTGAACCCACCAGTCGTAACCGCGCGATTTCAGCACGTCCCATCGATACAGCGGATTTCCCCAACGCTGTCCCGTTGAGCTGAACGCATCAGGTGGAACGCCGGCAACGACTTCAGGCTCGAGATTCGCGTCGAGGCGGAAGATGTCAGGATGCGTCCAGACGTCGGCGCTATCGAAGCTAACGAAGATAGCGACGTCTCCCATAATCTGAATGCCGCGCCGCGCAGACTCTGAATGTAGAGCTTTCCACTGCTCGAAAAAAGCAAACTGAACGGCACGGGTTACGGCGATGTCGGCCGCATGGCGTTCCCGGGCGAAGTGCTGCGCGTCATTGTCGCGGCGAGCAATTTCCCTGGGCCATTCGTTCCACGACTTTCCGCCATATTCCTTGCGCAAAACTTCGAACAGCGCGTAGTCCTCCAGCCACCAGGCATTTTCGCGGCAGAAGCTGTCGAAGCGTTCGCGATTCTTGCCTGAGGCATGCTTGAGGAATCCACGGGCGGCTTCTTCAAGAAGGCAATACTTCGTTTCCCAAACTTTTTCGAAGTTGACGTTACCGCTGGCCGGAAGCAGTTGCTGCAGGCGGGCATGATCGATCCATCCACGGTCGGCGAGGCGTTCAAGGCTGATCATCAGCGGGTTGCCGGCAAACGCGGACGTGCTCGAGTACGGAGAATTTCCATATCCCACAGGGCCGAGCGGCAAAATTTGCCAGAGCGTTTGTCTGGCTCCTGTCAGGAAATCGAGGAACTCGTACGCGGCAGGACCGAAGTCTCCGATTCCGCCTCGCGACGGGAACGATGTTGGATGCAGAAGTATGCCGGAGGCGCGAGGGTGCATGTGCTTGTATGTCTTCAGCTGAGACTTTGAACGGCTACCAAATGAGAAGCGGAAGCCGGGCTATGAGCCCGACTCCGGCTTGTTGCTCATGACACGTTCCCACTCGGTCTTGTTGATGCGAATCTTGCCTTCTTTTTGCAGACGCTGGCGAAGATCGGTAGCGAACACCTGGAATGCTTCAGCGCGCTTCTGCTGCAGCAGGCCTTCGCGCACCTCGTCGCTGTTCTTCGCAGCCTCTTCGGCCGAGGGTTCCTGCTTATCTGTAAGCGCGATAACCACGGCGCCACTTGCAGTGCTGATTGGAGCGCTCACCTGTCCGGGACTGAGTTCGAAAGCGGCGGAAGCCGGACCAGACATCGCGCCAATCTGCGGAACCTGATCCTTCGCGGTGACGAGTTCGCTGGTCTTGACGGTCGCGCCAACTTCCTGCGCGGCCTTCTTCAGGTTGTGTTCGGCGCGAGCGCGATCCGCCAACTGCTGGCTCTTCTGCTGAAGCAACTTGGCCGACTGCTGAGACTTGAAATCGGCCTCAACCTTGGAGCGAGCTTCTTCGAACGTCGGCGTTGCCGGGGGTTTGATGTCGGTCACCTGAAATACGGCATAGCCGTTGGGCGTCGGTACCTGCTCCGCGGGAGAGTTGGCCTTGGCGGTGAAGATGGCTTCGGTGAGTTCGGGAGCCGATCCGATGCCAGGTAACGTGTCTGTGCGGGAGATCATCCCGCTGGTCTGTACCTGCAAGCCATGCGCCTGCGCGGCTTTCTCGAGACCCTGCGTTCGGGCCTGCGTGTAGATCGTGCCCGCGAGCGTCTGAGCGGCGCCCGCGGCTTTCTCACGCTTAATCTGCGGTTCGATCTCGGCCTTCACCTCATCAAGGCTCTTCAGGTGAGCGTCGTGGCGGTCTTCCACCTTGATGATGTGGAAACCATAGCTGCTTTGGACCAGACCGCTCATCTGGCCAGGCTTAAGCCCGAACGCCGCTTTCTCGAACTCAGGGACGGTCCGCCCGCGACCAATCCAGCCGAGTTCACCGCCTTGAGGGGCGCTACCCGGATCGTCGGAATTCTTCTTGGCGAGGTCGGCGAAATTGGCTCCGCCCTGTAGCTTCTTCAAAATATCTTCGGCTTTTGCCTTGGCGTCGGCGACGCCCTTTGGATCAACTTTGCCGTCCGCCCCGGGAAGCGGAGTCTTGATGAGGATGTGCGAGACCTTCACTTCTTCGGGAACGCGGAACTGGTCCTGATGCTGGCTGTAGTAGCGCTGCAGATCCTGTTGGGACACCTGTGTATCAGTGGCGAGCTTGTTGGTGTCGACCACGACGTAACGAATCTGCCGTTTTTCCGGAATGGAGTTGGTGTAAAGGTTCTTGTTGTTGTCGTAGAAAGCCTTCAACTCAGCGTCGGTCGGCTTGATCTGCTTCGCGATGTCTTCTGGAGTGAGAACCGCGTAGTCAAACTTGATCTTGGTATTTTCGCGCTTGTAGGCAGTGGCAACTTCGGCGGGCGTCACGGTCACGGGAGCGACAACCGCTGCGCGAAGATTGCTCATGCTGAGTTGCTCTTTCACGCTCTGCTCAAATTTTGGAACCGAAACCTGAGCGCGGGTGGTGATCAGGTTCTCGTAAGCATCCTGGCCGATGAACTGCCCGTTGGGAAAGAACGTCTGGCCGTAGACGCCGTGCTCCAGTTCGTCGCGTAGCTCAGCGTCGGTCGCCTGCAGTCCAAGGCGGTCCGCTTCCGAGAGAATGGCGCCTTTAACGAGCAATTGCTCAGCCGCACTTTGCCGCAAAAAAGGCAGCAGGGCAGGCGGAATGGAACGCTGTCCGAACTGTTGCTGGGCAATCTGGCGAGCCATGAGGTCGATATCCTGGGTGTTCACGTCCTGATCACCGACCTTGGCGACTACATTCTGGCCGAGGCTGAATCCGAGGGCGTCGCCGAGGATACCGCCCGGAATGAGCGTAATTACCATGGCACCGCAAATGATTACGAGTAGGCCGCCGAGAACGATTTTTTTGGTCTTCCCGGGGGTTTGAAGGAACTTGATCATCTTCTAGCAACTCCAGAGGTTGTGGGCGAAATAACAATTATAAACGAGAGACTTCGGGAAGTGCGGCGGGATACGATCGCGCAGACCCCTTTTGACTTGCGTTTTGGCATTCCCGATAATCGAGAGTATGGACCTCTGGGAAGAGATCGTCAGTCTGCGCCGACAGGGCCGCCGTGGCGCTTTGGCTACCATCATCAACGTACGTGGGTCGATCCCATCATTTAAGACGGCGAAGATGCTGGTGCGCGATGACGGTTCGATTGTGGGTACCGTTGGCGGCGGGTGCGTCGAGGCCGATGTCTGGCAGGCTGCCCGCGAAGTGATAGAAGAAGAGAAGCCGCGCACACTGACGTTCAATCTGAACCAGAATCCGCGATACGACACGGGCCTGGTATGCGGCGGAACATTGGAGGTCTATCTGGAGCCGATTCTGCCTGTCCCTCTCGTTTATGTTTTTGGTGCCGGACACGTTGCTCACAACGTCTATAAAGTGGCGCGCACAGCGGGATTCGACGTGGCGGTGGTAGACGATCGGGAAAGCTACGCGAACGTCGAGCGCTTTCCGGAAGCACGCGAAGTGATTGCAGAAGACTTCGAACAGGCGCTCGCCCGCATCACTCCGAACGAGAATACCTACTTTGTAATCGTGACTCGCGGTCACCGTGACGATATGCGAGTCCTGCGCTGGGCAGTGCAGACCAACGCGCGCTACATCGGGATGATCGGGTCGAAGCGAAAGGTGCTGACGATCTACAAGGAACTGGAGCAAGAGGGACTCGATCCGCAACTGTTCGAGCGAGTCATGGCTCCTGTAGGCCTGGAGATTGGCGCTGTAACGCCGGAAGAGATAGCGGTTTCGATTGTCGCCGAGATGATTGCCTGCAAACGAAACGCGCTCGACGCGGTCGGTCAGAAGCGAACGGGAGTAAGTCGGGCGGCAAAAGAAGGTCGTGAGGGGTCGGAGACGTCATCCATAGTGCCACCTGCGGGCAAGAGTTGAAGTAATCCTCCAAGGGTGCGTTCTTCCTTGACGGTGCCTTTTCAGTAACCTCGGGCACTAGTATCCCCGTTCACAACGCACTAACATCCCGCATATTGGCAAGCATTCCAATTCACAGGTGGTAGTGTGCCGAGCCGGGTAGGGTCAACCTTTCTGATCTTCGTGCTCTCGTGCGGGACTTCTCTCTGCCTGGCACAAGATCAGGCTGCTCGCATGTACGCAGGACCGTCCGTTTCAGTCAATGGCGCGAAGCCGCTGGCGCATGAAGCGTTGCCCGGGGACGTGATTGAAATAGCTGCGAACGACGAGGCCATTCTGTATCCCAGTGCAGACGAGGTGCGTGTGGGTCTGCGCTCCTCGGCGGTCTATACGAACCAGAAGCAAATCGAGCTTAGAAACGGGACGACCACCGTCACCACTAAAACCCGTGTTGCCGTTCACGTTCACCAATACTTGGTGATGCCGACGGCGCCGTATGCCATCTACCAGGTGTCGTGGGCGCCTGATGGCGGACGCGTCTGGGTTCGCGAGGGCGAGGTTCGCATCGACGGCTGCAAAAGGAAACTGAACGTTCCTAAGGACAAGATTGCGGAGTTGGGCCGCGACTGCAAGCTCGGAGCGTACCTGAGACCGCAAACGAAGTGGACCTACGCCCTGGGACTGGCAGTGCCTGCTTCGGTGCCGATCTGCTACTACTGGTGCCCTCAAGACGAAAGCTCCGACGGCAAGAACGACAAGGCAACGCCAAAGGACTAGTGCCGAATACGAATACCGAGCAGAGAAACTTGCTTTCTTTTCAGTGCCGAGTCCAGTTCATCCTTTGTGACATCCAAACCAGTGCATGTCTTTCGACCTCTTTCAACACCAGGTACAGCAATCCTCCGAGTCTTTCTCATCTAGCGGTGTTCCGGTTCGCATCGACAGCTTTATTCCCATAGGTGGTAGCCGTTTCCCGGCCGTGATTGCGCTTCACGGTTCAGGCGGCTTCCATGAGGGATTTGCCAACGATCCGGCGCGCCTGCTCGCGTCGAATGGTTTTGCAGTGTTCATCCTGCATTATTTTGAGCGGACAGGCACAAGCTGGGCTGATCGCACCACCATCGAGCGGAACTTTCCCGTGTGGATGAGCGTCGTGAAAGACGCAATCACTCACATCGGAATGTCTCCTTCGGTGGACCGCCGGCGTATTGGCTTGCTCGGTTTTTCTCTCGGCGGATATCTCGCTGTTTCCGTTGCCGCAACCGACGCGCGCGTGAAAGCCGTAGTGGAGTTCTTTGGCGGACTGCCCAACGAATTAGCGACGAACGTGCACGCGATGCCGCCCATTCTGATTCTGCACGGCGACGCCGATCGCGTGGTCCCCGTCACCGAGGCGCATAAGCTTGAAGATGTTCTGAAGAGAACCAGGAGTACGTACGCGATCAAGATCTACTCGGGCGTCGGGCACGGATTTTCGGGGCTGACCATGTTCGATTCAGCCCAGCGAACCCTTGCGTTCCTGCGCACGCATCTCGCCTCCGTACCCTCGACCGAACAAGAGCAAGAAGCGGAAGCTGCGGGGTAGCTACGGGGCTCGTTCAAAGGCTTTCTTGATTACGTGCGCGGTGAACCCGATGAGCGGCATCGATTCCAACTCCTCGCGCGTGATCCAGCGAGCCTGTGCCACGTCCGATGCGGCTTTCAGCTCGCCACTCACCCACGCACACAGAAAATCCACCAGCACGTAGTGATACTGTGTGCGCCCGTCCGCATCCTGATGGATGCTGTCGAAGACGTCCAGCACCTCTCCGGCTTTCACGACCAGCCCGGTTTCTTCCAGGACTTCGCGCTCTGTGCCGGTGCGCAACATCTCGCCGAGCTCGAGCATTCCCCCGGGTACCGTCCATTCACCCTGGCGAGGAGGCTTGCCGCGCTGGACGATCAAGGCGCGATCTTCATGGATGATCACGCCTCCCACGCCGACCAGCGGGCGATCCGGATACTCGCGCTGAACTTCGGGTTGAACTTCGGGCTGCACTAAGAGAAGAATCTCCGTGGTGTGAGATTCACGATCTTCCAGCCGTTCTTACCGCGAGCGAACTCGAACCGTACCTGTGATGATTTGCGGAGCGGCGCCCCGGGACCGGTGGAATCAGCTTGCAAGTCAAATTGCACGAGCACGAGCGGGTGATCAGGATTGTCGCCCATCTGCCGCATATGGTACCGGCCCACGAAGCTCTCATATTGTGTGAACAGGACAGTGATCTGATCTGCGAACTGGCCGTAATTCGTCATGAACTCGGGGTCGAACACCGCAAGAAACTGGGTCTCGTTATGTGTCTGTAACCCTTGTAGCAACTGGTCGATCAGTTTGACCGCAGTGTCCGGTGTGAATGCCGTGGTTGGCGGCGTCGCGGGTTGCTTCGCCTGCTGCGCGACCGCAGCCTGGGTGCAAATCAGCAGCAGACTGGCAGCCAGTATCGAGCGTATTCTTACGGTCAGCATGTGGGCTTCTCATCTGGCAATATAACAAAGGAGGCAGCCGGCTCCGCTGCTGGCAACAGCCGCGGTGGATTTGGCAACTTTCTTCCTGTGGCTCTCGAAGAATACAAACGCAAACGCAAGTTCGATAACACTCCCGAACCCGCCGGTGAACTCGCGGCCAAAGAAGGGCACCGCTTTGTAGTACAGAAGCATCGGGCAACGCGGCTGCACTACGATTTCCGGCTGGAAATGGATGGCGTGCTGAAATCATGGGCGGTCCCCAAGGGACCTTCGCTCGATCCTGCAGACAAGCGCCTCGCTATGCAAGTGGAGGATCACCCCGTTTCTTACTTCGATTTCGAAGGCATCATCCCCGAAGGAAATTACGGCGCGGGGACGGTCATGGTCTGGGACTTGGGCACGTGGGAGCCCGTTGGCGGCGATCCGAACGAGATGCTCAAGAAGGGCGACTTCAAATTTACTCTGCACGGCGAAAAGCTGAATGGAAGCTTCGTGCTCGCTCACATGAAATCGCGTCGCCCGGGCAGCAAAGGCACGGAGTGGTTGCTGATCAAGCATCGCGATGAGTACGTTGAACCCGGCTTCGACATCGACAAGCTTGATTACTCGGTGCTCACGCGGCGATCCCTGGCGGAAATTGCAGGCGATCAGGGTTCGGCGGAATGGGAAAGCGATCGGAAATCGGCAGGCCGATCGAGCCGGAAAAATGCTTGGCTGGCGGATGCACTGGCAAAGTCGGACGAAGCGAAGAAGGCGGTTTCGGCTCCGGCAAAAGCTACGAAGAGCGCTGCGAAGACTGCCTCAGCCAAGAAGGCGGCGAAGCGCGAACCCGCAACGGCAGCGCGCAAAACCAAGTCTCGCGGTAAAGCCAAAGAAGATTCGGATGGCCATGCCCCCTCGCAAGCGTTCGATTTCCAATCGCTGAAAGGCGCCCAGCGCGCTGAAATGCCGGGATTGATCCACCCGATGCTCGCGACGCTCATCGAGGAACCATTTGATGGGGATGACTGGCTCTTCGAAATCAAGTGGGATGGCTATCGCGCACTGGCTTATATCAATGACGGTTCGGTTCGGCTCGTCTCGCGCAACGGCAATGAACTGACTGGGCAGTTTCCGGAATTGCAATCGCTTGCGGATCAGTTTCGCGGCGAGCGTTCCGTCATCGATGGCGAGATCGCGGCTCTCGACGATGAAGGCCGTCCCTCTTTCAGCCTGATGCAGCAGCGCGCCGGCGGCATCGGCACGCGTCGGACCGCGCCCGATCACTCGATCGCAATCGTTTACTACGCGTTTGATCTTCTCTACGCAGACGACTACAGCCTGATGCGCGTCGATCTGGAAAAGCGCAAAGAGGCGCTCGCGGCCGTGCTGAAAACCGACGCGCTCGTTCGCTACTCCGACCACTTCGTGGGCGAAGGCAAGAATCTGTACGATGCGGCGCGGGAGCGTGGACTGGAAGGCATCGTCGCCAAACGCCGCAACAGTTGCTATGTCCAGAAGCGTAGCCGCGAATGGCTGAAGATGAAGATCACGCGAAGGCAGGAGGCCGTCATTGGCGGTTACACCGAGCCGCGCGGCAGCCGCGAACATTTCGGATCCATTGTGCTCGGCCTATACGACGACAAAGGACGGCTGATCCCCGTAGGGCAGGCTGGCAGTGGCTTTACCGCCAAGACGCACGAAGACATGTGGCTGCGCCTGGAAAAATTGCAGACAACAAAAAATCCGTTCCACGGCAAAGTCGAGAGCGACCGCCGCGTTCACTGGGTGAAGCCGGAACTGGTTGCGGAAATCAAGTTCACCGAATGGACGCACGAAGGGCAAACCGGTGGGGTGAAGATGCGCGCGCCAGTCTACGAAGGGCTGCGTCAGGATAAGAATCCGAAGGAATGTGTGTTTGAAAAGCCGCTCGCTCTTGCGGAGGTGTAACGGAGACAGCTGGCGCGGGCGCCCCTCCGGCTTCGCTCAGGGCAGGCTCTCGCCCGCGAGCCTTCCGTGCCTGTGTCCGCGAACGTGCAGTGGCTCTGCAACCGCGTCCAATTGCCTGAGGTCATAGTGAGCGAAGCGAACTATCTATGCATTTGGGTTTGCTCACCAATTAATGCCGCGAAAATTTCATTGGATATCAGCCTGCCTTTCGCAGTCAGCCTGATCCTGCCCTCGTCCAATTCCATGAATCCGTCGCGGCAGAACTCGGCAATCTGATCACGCGCGAAGCTTGCTGCCTCTGGACCGTATCTTTCCACCAGTTGCTCCAGATCAATCCCTCGCGTCAGCCGTAACCCCAAAAAATATGCTTCTTCGCAAGCGTCCGCATGAGACACCGGAGTTCGTATCAGCGCGACGCCGCTCGTGTACTGCTCCAGTGCATCGCTGGTGGCGAAGCGAATGGCGTCCAATCCTGCCTGGTCCGGCGCTGCCTCCAGTATCGAATGCGCGTCCACGCCAAATCCGGCGTAGGGCCGCCGTGTCCAATATTTCAGATTGTGGCGCGACTCGAAACCCGTGCGCGCAAAGTTCGAAATCTCGTATTGCTCAATGCCAGCGCGGTTCAGTTCGCCGCAGGCAGTCTCGTAAAGATCCGCGGTCAAATCGTCGTCAGGGACAAAGTGCGCGTGGTAACGTGTGCCGCCGGCCATCACCTCGCGACCCAGTCGCGAGTCTTCATCTACCTCGAGCATGTACACGCTCACATGCGGCACACCCGTATCGATCGTCTGCTGCAGCGACTCCTGCCAGCTCGCTTCCG
>CAZBCQ010000026.1:0-1311 GCA_964490255.1 uncultured Terriglobales bacterium
CGTAAGTTGATGAATCCCTACTCTGGCTTCCGTGAACGATTCACGGAGGACAGTTTTGAATTTCGCAGTTCGCGCCGCAGTTGCCCTGATGGCTCTCACCGTTTCCAGTTTTGCCGCAATCACCATGAAATCGCCTGTAAATGGCGCGACCACCACCTCGCCGGTGCACGTCATGGCACAGGCTACTCCGAATGGAGCCGCACCGATCGTGCAGATTCAGGCCTACATGGATGGGCAACTCGCCTATCAGGCCGCGTCGAACACGGTCGACACTTACATCAACACGGCGGCCGGAGCGCACACCGTGACCGTGAAGGCTTGGGACAGCGCCGGCGGCCAGATGGTCCAGCAGGCCGCGGTGACCGGTACAGGTACCGGCATTTTCCTGGCAACACCGGGACCAGGCGCAACCGTGCGTGGCTCCACGCAGATAACCGCATCGGCCGCTTCGGCCGCGTCGATTACTGCCATGCAGGTTTATGACAATGGCGCCAGCGTTTACCAGACTCAGGGCAGCAGCGTGAATACTTCGGTGACGTTTGCTCCTGGCGGGCATTACGTTGTGATCAACGCATGGGATGCTGCGGGCGCAACATATTCGTTTCCGCTGAACTTGTCGTCGCCGGCCCAGGCGATCGTTCAGGCTGCCTCCCCGGTCACGGTCGCGAGTCAGGTCCAGATTCCGTCCAATGCGACCACGATCGCCAACATCGACCAGCTGCCGGGATGGCAGTCGTGCGATGCATGTGCCGGAATCGGCGGTAATGGTCCGCGAGATCCGTATTCGATGACACAGGGTGTTTCGAATCCGGCAATGGACGGTGCGTCCGCAACGTTTTGGCTCGGTGGCACAACGCCCTTTGGCGACGCACTGTGGTGGAACCAACTTGGACCGAATCCCAACGCCAGCCACTTTGTTTATGACCTTTACTTCTGGGTTTCAAATCCGGCCCTGGCGCAGGGACTCGAGTTTGATGTGAACCAGTCGGTGGGCGGGATGAAGTACATCTTCGGAACCGAGTGCGACGCGCGCACCAACGGCGGTTGGCGTATATGGGACACCGCGAATGCAGGATGGGTGTCTACGAACGCAACCTGTACCGTGCAGCCCAATGCGTGGAACCACCTGACCTGGCAGTTCGAGCGCGTTGGCAATCAGACGCACTTCATCTCCGTGACGTTGAATGGGAATCAGCAGACCATTGATAAGTACTTCAACGCGGAAAACATGAACGCGCAGGAGATCAACGTGGCGTTCCAACTGGACGGCGACGAGCACCAGGATGCGCTGCAGGCGTGGCTGGACAAAGT
>CAZBCQ010000026.1:1411-7998 GCA_964490255.1 uncultured Terriglobales bacterium
AGAGAGCCCATCGTGTAAACTCGATGAGAATGTCCGCGATCATCGAAGTCCAAAATGTCAGCAAGTCATATCACGTAGGAAAGATAGATGTTCCGGCTCTTCGTAATGTGTCGTTCGTGGTCGAGCGGGGAGAATTCGTCGCGGTACTGGGCCCTTCAGGCAGTGGCAAATCGACGCTGTTTTATGTCCTTGGCGGCTTGACGCACGCGGACGCCGGGCGCGTGCTGGTGGACGGCGCGGACTTCAGCGCCATGTCCGATGCGGAACGCACGCGCTTGCGGAAAAGCAAAATCGGATTCGTATTCCAGAAGTTCAACCTGCTGCCTACGCTCGACGCCCAGACCAACATCAGAATCGCGCATGACATTGCGGGCAACAAGAACGCGGATCCGGAATACTTCCGCAAAATTACGGATCTGCTGGGAATTTCCAAACGGTTGAACCATCGTCCTGCGGAACTCTCGGGCGGCGAACAGCAGCGCGTGGCGCTGGCGCGGGCGCTGATCAACAAACCTGCGATTGTGCTTGCCGACGAGCCTACCGGCAATCTCGATACAAAAAACTCCGATGCGGTGCTCTCCTTTCTGCGACAGTCGAATAAAGATCTTGCGCAGACGGTTCTGATGATTACGCACAATCCCGAAGCTGCGGCGTATGCGGATCGCTCGATTCACATGCGAGATGGCGAGATCGTGGCCGTCGGAGTTGTTTGAGGAATCGGGTAATTGGTAATCGGGTAATCTCGAAGTTTACAGTTCCAGGCCAACACTGGTTCGCCTAGCGTGGGCAACTTCCGACCACACTTCCGGGTTCAATAGCCATTGGGGACCACACTTTCCTCGGCAGATGTCTGGCGCAAGGACATTGTGGGTGTGACCCATGAATGGGACGTCTTGCATCGCGCTTTCTGTGCTTCTTGTTTCCGTTGCTGTTGCGCAAAAAACGCCAATCTCAGAATCCTATGTAGACGACGTTTTGCGCGCGCGATCGGTGGCAGTAGTTGCAAATTCTGAATCGGAACCGGTGCAAGATCTGCAAGAGAATGAGCGAGCACGTCTTGACGTTACAACAGCGCTAACCAAATGGGGCAAGTATCAGGTAACGAGAGATACCAGTGTCGCCGACCTTATCATTGTCGTTCGGAAGGGCCGAGCCCGGGCAGCGACGATCGACGACAACAAAACTGCTAATCCTGGCGTCGTTCTCTATCCTAGCGATTCCGGCATCACCGTTGGTGTGGGGAGTGGGCAGAAGCGCACACGCAATCAAACTGACCCCACACGAGAGGCTCACCCTCGACTCGGCACGGAAATAGGTTCAGCCGATGACCTATTAGAGGTTTATCTCGGTCGTACTCCGCGAGTCGACGATGCGAGCCGTAAAGCGACGCAGTATCCGCTGGAGAAGCCAGCAATCTGGTTTTACACAGCGACAGATGCTCTCAAAGCGCCAAGGGTCGAAGCCGTTGCGAAGTTCCGGGAAGCAGTAGAAGCAGCCGAGAAAAAAAGCCGTGAACTATGTTTCTGGACCACTATTGCGGTCGCGCTGACGGCCGTTGCTTCCGTTGCGCTGCTTTCGAGCGCGCCAATTGCTGCGCCTGCGCATACGCTGCTTCGGATTGCGGCTGCATTCCTTTTCCTGCATAGGCATTTGCCAGCCACAGCACGGGTTCCGGTTCGTTGGGGACGAGCTTGGCTGCTTGCTGAAATGCGCTGATCGCCTCGTCATAATTCTTCGAGCTCATCGCAGTAAGGCCAAGCGTGAACCAGTAATCGGGAGCCGCAGGGCGCAGTTGCGCGGCGCGTTTAAACGCGGGAATGGCTTCGTCGGGCCGATTCGAACGTTGCAACGTCAGACCAAGGTCGTACCAACTACTTGCATCCATGGGCGCGAGGTTGGTGGCCTTCGTGAATGCCGCCGAAGCTTCTGGCCACCGATTCTGCTGCACGTAGAGTCGCCCGAGCGCATTCCATGTCCGCGCCTCTTTTGGCTGTAATTGAAGGACGTGCTTGAATTCTGCTTCGGCTTGCTGCGGCTGATTCAAGCGGGCCAGCACATTTGCGCGGATGAAATGAACCTCGGCGCTGACTGGTTTCTCGCGAACGGCCTGATCAGCATAGGGAAGTGCGGCATCTGGTTTCCCCGAGGCGAGAGCCGACTCAGCCTTTTCCAGCGGGACCACATAATGAGCAACGCGTTGGAGTACGAAACCTGTCGCAATCAGCACAAGCGCCGAGATCGCAAAGACGGTCCGGTGAAACCCCCGAGCCTGTTCAGTTCGTTCGAGATGACGTCCGATGACGGTCCCCAGAATGAGCCCGGAGACGAGGCCTCCAATGTGAGCGCCATTGTCTATCCCGGGCTTGAAATAGCCGTAGGCGAGAACCGAGATGGCCGAAGCAACCAGGCTGGTGAGAATCGGGCGCGAGACATGACGCGGGATGCGGACCTTGTCGAAGTACAGCGTCGCAATGAGCGCGCCAATGATCCCGAAGATCGCTCCCGAAGCTCCCGCGCTAGTAACGGTAGGATTCCAGAGGAGACTGGCAAGGCTCCCCGACAGCCCGCATACGAAATACATCAGCAGAAAATTCAGGCGACCATAGACGGCTTCAGCGAGGGGTCCCACATTCAGCAGCGCCCACATGTTGAGCAACAAGTGGACGATGCCTATGTGCAGAAACATGCAGGTCAGCAATCGCCACCATTGATGATCCAGTGTGAAAGGACCGAAATTCGCTCCCCAGCGAAGAATTTGCTCCACCGATGGATCGGTAAACGAAACACCGCGGAGCACCATCGCCACGAACACAAGCACGTTGGCGCCGATGAGAATTCCAGTGACAGACCTGAAAGCCTGAAATACGTATTCCCGGAATTGCCGTCGCTGGGCGGCTTCTCGCGCCCGATAAACACAGGCAGGGCAGGGTGCTCCCGCGAACTGCTCGGGGACTTCGCGGCCGCATTGAATGCAAGTAGCCATAGGAAGGCTATTCTTGGGAAGGATTCCTCAGAAGGCATCCTCTGAGCCGGGCGTACGCACGGTAAGCACGGGGCAGGTTGCGGCCGTCACCACGTTCCATGCGGTCGCTCCACGCAGACGGCGCGAGAATCCCGCGGATTGACGAATGCCAAGCACGATCAGATCGACCTTCTGTTGCGCGGCGGTTTCGAGAATGCGTTCGGCGAAATTGCCGAATTCGACCAGCACCTCGGGTTCCGAGGCCAGACCCGCGTTGGGCGGTACCAGCTCGCGCAAGCGGCGCTTATTGCTCTCGATTAAGTCTTTGGTTTGCTGAGCCGACGGCGGACATTCGTCACAAACATTAAGCAGAATCAGCGAGGCATGAAGGCGCTGGGCCATCCAGATGGCGCGGGCTCCGGCATTTAGCGAATGATGGCTGAATCCGGTGCAGAACAGAATCTTGCGCGGGCCGGCAGCGGGAACTTCTTTTCGGGCGCGCGGACCTACTGACAGCACCGGGCAGGGTGCCTGCCGGAAAATATTCTCTGCCGTAGAGCCGAGCAGCAGTTTCCCGATCGAACGGTGACCGCGCGTGCCCAGCACCAGCAGGTCCACTTTGTCGGACGCGATCAGGGCACAGAGTCGGTCCCACACATCTCCGCGCTCGATGCGAATCTCATAGTTCACTCCGTCCAGCCGGCCCGCGATGAAATGCTCGGTGACCAGGCTCTGGGCGTTGCGCCAGGCATCATCGAGAGCGCGCCGCTGCGCATCATTGGAGATCAGCTGATAATTTTCCGTGACAACGTTCGCGATCAGAACGCGAGAACCATTTCGTTTCGCGATCGCGAGAGCGTAGAGCAAGGCCGTCTCTGAAGCGGGCGAGAAGTCCGTAGCGACGAGAATCGTTTTGAGATCCGAAATCGAAGACGGATCGAGCGTCAGCATGTTGCTTTCCGGAAAAACGGGAGTAGATTGCGCCGGCAATTCACTCTTGAACATAACATCCACCGCAACGGCACTCAAGTATTGGCGCTTACGGCAGCGCAGGAAAAAGCACCGGCAGCGGTGGGCCGATCATCCTTAACTATGAGGATATCGGCAGCTGAGAGGAGCAGGCATGAATACCTCCCAAAACTCCGTTCCCAGACTACTGATCATGGGGGCAGGCTTCGCCGGATTGAAAGCCGCGATCGAGGCGGCGAAATACGACTTAGCGGTCACCGTCGTGGACCGCAGGAATCACCACACGTTTCAACCGCTCCTGTATCAAGTGGCAACTGCAGGGCTATCGCCAGGCGAAATTGCTGCGCCCATTCGCGGCATTCTGCGCAAATACCCGAACGTCGAAGTGCTCTTAGGCGAGGCGGACAGCTTCGATCTGGAGCGGAAGAAAGTCGGACTGCGTGATGGCAGTGAGCTGTTCTACGACTATCTCATCGTCGCTTCCGGAGCTACGCACTCCTACTTCGGACACAACGAATGGGAAGAACTCGCTCCCGGATTGAAAACTGTCGAAGACGCCACCGAGATTCGCCGCCGTGTTCTGCTGGCGTTTGAACTCGCGGAACGACGGGCGCACATCAGCGGTCACGCGGAACCCGTGCACTTCGTCGTTGTGGGCGCCGGGCCGACCGGTGTGGAACTGGCCGGAACGTTGGCGGAGGTGGCGAGCAAGGCGCTGGCACAAAATTTCCGGCATATCGATCCGCGGACCACGCGGATCATTTTGCTGGAAGGCGGCCCTAGGATTCTTCCGGCCTATGCTCCGGATCTTTCGAAGAGTGCACAGGAGCAACTGGAACGTCTGGGTGTGCAAGTTCGAACCCGCGCGCAAGTAACCGCCGTGGAGGCAGGGCAGGTGCGAGTAGGCGAAGAAATCCTGCCTGCCTCCGTAAGCTTGTGGGCGGCAGGCGTGCGAGCATCAAGTCTGGGAAGGAAACTTGGACTTGAAGTCGATCACGCCGGACGCGTACTGGTCTCGCCTGATCTCAGCTTGCCCGGGCATCCGGAAGTATTCGTCGTGGGCGACCTGGCGAATCTCAAAGACTTGAAAACCGGGAACCTCCTTCCCGGAGTTGCGCCTGTGGCGATGCAGGAAGGGCATCACGCTGCCTGGAATATCGGGCGCGATCTGAAATCAAAGCCCCGGGAACCGTTCCACTACGTCGACAAGGGCACGATGGCTACCATCGGGCGTGCGGCCGCGATCGCCGAGATCGGCAAACTGCACGTCAGCGGATTCATTGCCTGGATTATGTGGCTCTTTGTCCACATCATGTTCCTGATAGGGTTCCGCAATCGCGTTCTGGTCATGCTGGAATGGGCGTGGTCGTATCTGACCTATCAACGATCCGCGCGCTTGATTACTGGATCGACCTATTTGCCCGGGTGGAATGCGCAGCAGCACGAGCATGAGACCGACGAACTGAGTGTCCTGCAGGAGCAACAGCGGGCTAAGCTAGCGCGACGCTGAGAATTGCTCAGTCTGCAGGCTTCACTCGGGACGCGATAGATCGCGATACGTCTTCAAGATCAACTCTACCGAGACGACACCCAGAAGTTGGCGCGGATCGGCGCGATGTACGACCGGCAGCATCGGTAGCGATCCGAAGCGGCGTAATGCTGATTCGAGCGTCAGGTCCGGGTAGAGGATCGGCACCAGTTTGTCTTCTACCAGCGAGGCCATAGTCTCGGAACCATATTGGGCAGCGCTCGACTGGAGATCGTGAAGTCCTACTTCCGCCCATAACCCGTCGCGATTCCGTACCAGCAGGACTGGCTCAGGCGAGCGGGCGGCTCGCGCCGCAGCCTCTGACCGCAATTCATCGAATTCCAGCACCGGAGCCGCGTATGGCCGCATTACATCTTCCACACGCAATACCTGCCCCTCGCGTTCTTCTTCCATCGACGGCAACTCGAGACCGTCCTGACGGGTGAGCAGATCGAAAATCGGCACTGGCTGGAAACTGCGCGAGATCAGGTAAGCGATTGTGTTGCCCACAATCACCGGCAGAATGATGGAGTAGTTGCCGCTGACCTCCAGGACCATGAACACCGACGTGAGTGGCGCGCGCAGGAATCCCGCAAAGAGAACTCCCATGCCAACCAGGGCGTAGGTCGCCGTTGATCCCGTGATGTGAGGTACGAGAATGTGCTCCACGGCTCCAACGAAGGCTCCTAGCATGGCGCCGACGAACAACGTGGGCGCGAACATTCCACCCGGAGTTCCACTCACGAATGAGAGCGTGGTGGAAACAATCTTCAGGCCCGCGAGAATGCCCAGCATTTCCCAGGTGAACTGATTGTGAATCGCCTGATCGATGTATTCGTATCCCGCGCCCATCACCTGCGGCGCTCCGAAAAAGCCGATCAACCCAATGATCAGACCGGCCACACCGGGCTGGAAATATTGCGACCAGCGCGGAAGCGCCTTCAGTCGCGGGCGGAGTATCTCGATCAGTTTTGCGAAGACAATGGAAGCCAGACCGCCGAAGATGCCGAGCACGGCATACGCGAATAACTCAGTGGGATGGACAAAGGCTACTGGCGGCACACGGAACATGGGTTCAGCGCCGAGGAACCAGCGGGCTACCACCACGCTCGAGACGGCGGAGAGGAC
>CAZBCQ010000026.1:8098-12710 GCA_964490255.1 uncultured Terriglobales bacterium
AAACGCTCTTCGAAGAAAGCGGTTTGCCGGATTTCCATCTCCACGGGAGCGGATTCGGCTGGAGTGGGCGATGCTCCCGCAAGCGCTTCCTGCTCCTGCACCTTCGAATGTTGGATCGGAGTTTCCATCAGCGTTCAACCTCCGAGCCATAGTTAGCTAGTTGTACCAAGGCCCAATCGAGTCCAGTGGGAGGTCCGCAACTTCTTGCGGTTGCTTGTTCAATCCGTGAAACCAAATCGACTGCGCTTTCGATTAGGTCAGAGTTCAGAGAAAGGGACCGTGAATTCATCCTTGGACGGAGGTTGTTCCACTCGGTTGCCAATGGTGCGAGCTCATGGGCGGGTTGGTTGTTGTTCGCGGTGCTTGCGGAACTTGCCGGCGCTCTGTCGGCACTCTTCTGAACTCCCGGAGTAGTCGAAAACGAAACCGGTGCGCCACATTGCTGGAGCCTCACTCCAGCCTGGTCGAAAGCCGTCAAGGTGCGCTGAACACGCTGGGCCCGGGGCAAGTGGCGCTCGAGCGGGTCGGAAGCCAGGACCAGATTGGTTCGCTGCAGCAAGCTGGTCAGAGTGGCGTCGTTGGGACTCTCGCGGAGAGCCTCTTCCAGATATTGTTTCGCGGCCCGAAACTTCCCAGATGCGAATGCTGCTTTTGCCGCTCCGGAAAGCGCAGCGAGCAGCTGAGGATCCTTCTTCAGCGCCAGTTCATACTGACTCAGTGCATTGCCAGAATCGCCGGTGCGAGCGAACAAATCTCCGGCGAGCGTATGCATCTGCGGGTCATCCGGAGGAATGCTGGAGGCCAGTGCGGTGGTCTCAGCGTAAGCGGACGAGGTCCGATTCTGCTGGAGCAGAAAGCGAATCAGTTCCAGTCGGGTTTGCAGCCGATGCTCGATGGCATCGCTGTCCCAGACTCCATAAATAGCGCCATGATAGTAGCGTACCGCGTCGGCAATGTTGTGCTGTTGAGCGGCAATGCGCGCCAGTTCAAGATTAATGTTGCCGCTTCCCGGGCGTTCTTCCCACAGGTTCAACAGGTACGCTTTGGCCTGATCCGTATAGTTTGCCTGTGCCAGCGCTTCGGCCAGCCGAAGACGATACAGGTCGCTGTCCCGATAAAACAGCGCCGAGCGCAGATCGGCAATGGCTGTTTTCGGCTGAGAATTGGCCATCGCTTGTTGTCCCGCGTCAAACCAGTCTGTCGCCAGGGTCTCTTTTCGCTGCTCAAACGAGTGAGTCAGGAACCAGGTTGCGGTGAAGAGGACCACTCCCACGCCAACCAGCGAGAGAATGACGGTCGCTTCGCGCCGCCAACGCACAATCCCCGATTGGCAGTAGCTACAGTCGGAACTTCCTGCATGCAATGGTCTTCCACACCGAGCACATCGTCGTTCGCTCATCCCACATCCATCATAAATGCACGCAACCTGATGATCGGCAGCATCCTTGCAGAAAGTGAGGCATGATGATGGAACCTGGAGCGCACTTCTGACGTACTAAACAACGAGGGCGGAGAGGAGTGTGTCGATTTGCTCCTTTCTCGAGCGTCATTGGAATAGGCAGTTGTATTCGGTCATAGCGTGTTTGAAGCGATCTGGCGAGTGGTGCGCAAAATTCCGAAGGGCAAAGTTGCCACGTACGGCAGCGTTGCCACGGCGGCAGGTTTTCCAGGAGCCGCGCGACAGGTGGTCTGGGCTTTACGCGCGACTTCGGGACTGCCATGGCACAGGGTAGTGGGAGCTGGCGGACACATCCGCTTGCCGGGCGCGAACGGACTGGAACAGCGTATGAAATTGGAGTTCGAAGGTGTGCGTTTCAGCGGCACACGCATTGTGATGGCCGATCACGAGTTCGAATTTGTAAAAGGCAAACGCAAGAGCGCGAAAAGTTCTGCAAAGCGCTCGAAACCCAAGCGGATACGGCGCGGATGACATTTGTCACGTGGCTGTGATGATGAAACGCACTAACCATCTTCGTTCGGCTTAGTCGAGAATTGAGGTATGCAATTGGTCCCAGCGAAACTGAGTTGTCGTTCGTTTCCTTCTTGACAAAATGTAAATGTGAATTCACATTTACTTATGTCGCGGGGAGTGCAATTCCGGAGATGATCCGGGCTCTTTCTGAAAACAGGGGCAGCCGCAATGACGCTCACACAATTTGTCGTGAAGCAGTCGTTTCGAAACAAGCGCCGTACGGCCATGACGATCATCAGCATCGGCGTGTCGCTGCTGCTGCTCACGTTGATGATGACCGTATGGCGCGCCTTCTACATCGATCAGGGCGCCCCTGAAACGGCATTGCGCGTAGTCACACGCCATCGAGTCTCGCTGGCGTTCTTCCTTCCCGGCTCGGATCGAAACAAGATCCGCAGCGTTCCTGGCGTAGTGAATGTCGTGCCGATGTCGTGGTTCGGCGGTCAATACAAGGACGACAAGCCAGAGAATTTCTTCGCCCAGTTTGGAACCGACCCCGCGGAAGCCGTCAAAGTCTACGGAGAGTGGCACCTTCCAGCGGACGAAGAGCAAGCGTGGATCCGTGATCGTGCGGGCGCGCTGGTTGGCCGAAAGCTGGCGCAAAAGCATGGCTGGAAGATCGGCGACAAGATCATCCTGAACGGCACGATTTTTCCCGTGAACCTGAACCTCACCATTCGTGCCATGACCGACGCCGAGGATGCCGCTGAGGCGCTTTACTTCAATTACACCTATGTAGAAGAAGCTGTGAATTGGGCCAAGGGCCAGGACGGCATGTTCGCGATCCGCGTGGACTCGGCCGACGATGTGCCGATCGTCGCCAAGGCGGTCGACAACATGTTCCGCAACTCGCCGACTCCTACGAAGACGGAGTCCGAGAAGGCATTCCAGTTGGGATTCATCGCCATGATGGGAAACGTGAAGGCCTTCATCCTCGGGATCTCGATGGCAGTAGTGTTCGCGATCCTGCTGGTCTCGGGAAACACCATGGCGATGTCGATTCGCGAGCGCATCCGTGAAGTCGCCGTGCTGAAGACGATGGGCTTCACGCGCCGCGACGTCCTGGTGTTGTTCGTAGGAGAAGGCGTTGCAGTCTCGCTCATCGGCGGCCTGGCAGGAGTGATGTTAGCCAATGTTTTGGTGAAGGGAGTTGCGAACTCGCCCGCGGGAGGCATGTTGCAGGGACTGACGGTCACGTTTCCCACGCTGCTGGTCGCCTTGGCAGTGGCAGCGTTCGTTGGATTGGTGAGCGCATTCATCCCTGCGTATCGCGCTTCCGATTTAAGCATTGCTGAAGGCTTGCGGCACCTCGGTTAAGGAACGAAATGGCGATTCCGATCACATATAACGTGCGCAATTTGCGGATGCGCCTGGGCGCCACGGTGATGACCGCGCTTGGCATCGCGCTGACGGTCGCCATTGCCATCTTCATTATGGCGTTGCTCGCCGGATTGAAGCAGGCATTCACATCCACAGGCGACCCGCTGAACGTGTTGGCGTTGCGCAAGGGATCGGATACGGAACTCACCAGCGTGATCGATCGCCCCACGCTGCCTGTGATTAAGTTTCTGTCCGGCGTCGGAAAGGATGGTTCGGGCCAACCGCTGGCCTCAGGCGAAATGATCGTGCTCATCGTATTGCCGCGCAAGGATGGTACGGGTGAGGTAAACGTAACCGTGCGCGGGATGTCGCCGATCGGATTCAAACTTCGCCCGGATATCGATCTCGCCGACGGACGCTGGTTTCAGCCCGGACAACGTGAAGTGGTGGTGAGCCGCTCGGTGAACCAGCGATTCTCCCACGCAAAGATTGGCGACAAGTTGCACTTTGGCAAAGGCGATTGGGATGTGGTCGGCGTCTTTGATAGCCGCGGAGGAAGCGCGCACGATTCCGAGATCTGGGGCGATGTGAATCTGATGGCCACGGACTTCGACCGTCCGATTTACAACTCGATCCTCATTCGTGCTGCCGACGTCAACGCCGCAGACGCGCTGGTAAAACGCATGAGCGATGACCAGCGACTGAAACTCGACGGCATGCACGAGTCCGCGTACTACGGAAAGCAGACGCGCTCGGGTGCGCCGATCAAGTTCATCGGCACGGTGATTGCGATCATCATGGCGATCGGTTCGTGCTTCGCGGCGATGAACACCATGTACGCCTCGGTCGCGTTTCGTTCGCGCGAAATTGCAACGCTGCGCATCCTCGGATTTTCGCGGCCCAGCATTCTGACGTGCTTTGTGCTGGAGTCACTCTTGATTTCGCTACTCGGGGGCCTTGCGGCGGTCCTGATGATGATGCCCTTCAACGGACTGACCACCGGCACTTCGAATCAGGCTACCTTCAGCGAAGTGATTTTCCAGATGCGCATCACGCCGGACGTGGTGGTATCGGCGCTCATTTTCGCCGCCGTCATGGGTGTGATTGGCGGACTGGCTCCGGCATGGCATGCGTCGCGGCAGAGCATTTTGGCGGCCTTGCGAGATTAGCGTTCAGAAGTTGTTGACCTGACAGAGAGAAGAAAATGGCAACGAAACTCGAAGACTTGAAGACGTTGAAGATCGACGATTCGCAGCGGGCGGCTCCCAAAGCGGCGAAGTGGTCGAAGCGCTACATCATTGCGGGAGTGGCGGTGATCCT
>CAZBCQ010000026.1:12810-30137 GCA_964490255.1 uncultured Terriglobales bacterium
ATTCGCGCTCCAGTAACCGGAACGATCCTCGAACGCACCGCAGAGAAGGGCGAACTGGTGACGGCGCAGTTTGCCAGCACCGCCGAAGGCGGCCCGCAGGGTTCGGTGGTTGCGATTGCCGATCTGAACGATATCCAGGTGGAACTCGATATCGCGCAGGACGACTTCGCGAAACTCACGCCGCGTATGTCCGGCGTGATCACGACCGACGCTTATCCGGATCGTAAGTATCACGGCGAGATTGCCGAGATCTCTCCCGAGGCGAATCGCCAGAAGGCGACCGTCCAAGTAAAGGTGCAGATCAAGAATCCCGACGACTTTCTGCGCCCGGACATGAATGCCAACGTGCAGTTCCTCGCCGATCAAAAGCCCGGCCAGGAAGTTCACGGCGCTTTGGTCCCCATCACGGCGGTGCGCAGCCAGGGTGCAAAGAAAACCGTGTTCCTCGTTCAGAACGACAAGGCAGTCGCACGCGAGGTGAAGGTACTGGCCACCCACAGCGATGGCTACGTAGTCGACAATCTCAGTGGCGGTGAAACCGTGATTGCGGAACTTCCGGCTGAGCTGAAAGACGGCAGCCGCATTCGCGTGAAGAAGTAAGGATCGACATGGCAACGAGCGACATGATGCAGGAGACCGCGGTCAGGACCAAGGTGGTCGAGGCGATTCACATCAGCAAGATTTTCCGCCGCGACGAGTTCGAAGTGCGCGCGCTCGACGATGTCTCCATCGACTTCTTCGAAGGCGACTTCGTGGCCTTGATGGGTCCTTCGGGCTCGGGCAAGACGAGCTTGCTGAACATGATTGCCGCCATCGACCGCCCCACGCACGGGCAGATGCGCGTGCTCGGCGAGAACATCTTTGCGTTCGACGATCAGCAAGCCGCGCAGTGGCGCAATCGTGTGATCGGCTACATCTTCCAGACTTTCAACCTCATCCCTGTGCTGACCGCGGCGGAGAACGTGGAACTGCCGCTGCTCCTGACGAAGCTGAACAAGCAGGAGCGCCGCGCGCACGTGGAAACGGCACTTAAGCTGGTTGGACTCGCGGATCGCATGACGCACTTGCCCAAGCAACTCTCCGGTGGACAGGAGCAGCGCGTCGCAATTGCGCGCGCCATCGTCACCGATCCCAAGATTCTGCTGGCAGACGAACCTACTGGCGACCTCGACAGCCACTCGGCCACCGAGGTCCTCGAAGTCCTAAAGATGTTGAACGAAGACTTCGGTAAGACGGTCGTGATGGTTACGCACGATCCGCATGCGGCATCGTACGCGCACGTCACGCGTCACCTGGAAAAAGGGATGCTGTTGCCACTCTAAACAAAAGTACTCACCACCAAGGGCACGAAGGATCACGAAGCTAAAACCCAAAGCCATAAGCGAGAGCTTTTCACTTTGTGTTCCTTCGTGTTGTTTGCGGTGAATGTTTTGCTTTATTGAATCGTTTCAACCTTGCAGTCCCATGCCGTTCTGAGGCAATATGACGCCCGGGATCAATCCCTAACCCCAACCCGAGGACCATGGCGACAACAAGTACTTCTGCAAGCGGCACATCCTCCGCACCGAGCCTGAGACGCACCCTGGGGCTCTGGGACCTGATCATCATTGGCATCGTCATCATTCAGCCCATCGCGCCGATGGGCATTTACGGCGTAATCAGCAACAAGGCTGGCGGCCATGTAGTGACCACGATCCTGATCGCCATGGTCGCGATGCTGTTCACGGCCATCAGCTATGGAAAGATGGCGCGCGCGTATCCCAGCGCCGGCTCGGCCTATACCTACGTGGGAAAGGAAATCCATCCCGGGCTCGGGTATCTGACCGGCTGGGCGATGGTGATGGATTACATCCTGAATCCGCTGATCTGCACCGCGATTTGCAGCAAGCTGACGCAGAACATCCTCCCCGGGATTCCATACTACGTGCTGGCGGTGTGCTTTGCCGTCTTCTTCACGGTAATGAACCTGCGCGGCATCAAGACGTCGGCGCGGATCAACGACGTCATGGCGGCTGGCATGACGATCGTCGTGGTCATCTTCTTCGTGTTCGTCATTCGCTTCGTCTGGGGTTTGCACGAATACGGCGCCGGATTCTTCACGCAGCCCTTCTACAACCCCGCGACGTTCAGTTGGGGCGGAGTTTTCCGTGGCACGTCGATCGCAGTGCTGACCTATATCGGATTCGATGGGATCTCGACCCTCTCCGAGGAGGTAGAGAATCCGCGGCGCAACATTATGCTGGCCACGGTGCTGGTGTGCTTGATAACCGGCGTGCTGGCGTCATTAGAAGTCTATGCGGCTCAACTGGTGTGGGGTTCGAAGCCGTTTCCGGCCGATCAGGTCGAGTCGGCGTTCCCCCTTGTAGCCAGGCAGGCCGGCGGGTTTTTCCTGTTCCAATTACTGAACTTCACCATCCTCATCGCGAACATTGGCTCAGGCATGGGTTCGCAACTGGCTGCCGGACGACTCCTCTACGGCATGGGTCGCAACGACGCTCTTCCGAAGAAGTTTTTTGGCGCGATCGAACCGAAGCGTCGCATACCGCAGAACAACATCATTGCCGTGGGCGCATTTGCATTGCTCGGAGCGGTGTTGCTGGAGTTGTTCGCACGGCAACTCGGTGGTGGAGCCTACGAAACCGGTGCGCAAGCACTCAACTTTGGCGCGTTCATCGCCTTCATGGGAGTGAATGCAGCCTCATTCGTTCGCTACTTCCTGCGTTCGGGGGAGAGAACCGCAGCCAGCCTGCTGGTCCCGGTGCTGGGGTTCGTGATCTGCGCCTTTATCTGGTGGAACCTGAGTCCGACGGCAAAAATTGTTGGGACGATCTGGCTCGGCGCCGGCATCGCTTACGGCGCCTGGAAGACCAGGGGATTCAAGCAATCCGTGGAGTTCGAGGCGGCGGAATAGGGCTCTAGGAGCAGGAAATCGTGCGACATTCCACAAGGGTGTGTGATCTGCGTCACAAGCGATCGTGAAGTACTCAGGTATCGTCAACTCACCTTGGCAACAGGTGGTTGCGATGCAAACTAGCGAGTCGATTCTCCAACAGCGGCTTGAAGTCCTCAAGGAATTGCAGGCTTCTGCAATGGACTTATTGTTTTCGGGCAGGCTCTCGAAAGAAGAGCTGACCGATGTCCTGGAAATGATCCCGCAAATACAGTTGCAGGCGGTACAGGTTGAGACCGCTTTGAATCGGACCCGGCACTTGCGTCGCGCCAACTGACTAAGCCTGCTTCATACCCCTAAATAACCAGGCTCCTCGATAAAAAGCCCGGCAATCCTGCCGGGCATTTTTTTATGTTTTCGCTATTTTTGATCCACAGCTGCTAAACAGGCAGCTATGGGGTACAAGTTCGGGCTACTTCGTTGCCGGATGCAGCGTCTGCGGGGCGATATTCCACCCGTTGATCAGGACCTTCGGATCTCCACCAACGTGCTCGGGAGCAGCGTAGGTGGCCGTGACCTCGCGCTTCTCGCCGGGCATCAGGGTGATGTAGTTGTCGTCGAAGAACACGGGCAGGTAATCCTGCTCTTTGTTGTCCGTGACACGCAGATACGTCATGAACGCCAGATTCTTCGACGGATTGTGTAGCGTAATGTGCACCACCTCATTCTTCCCGCGATGCTCTAAAGCGCTGGTCGCAGTGATTTGAACGTTTGGAAGAGAGTTCAGGCCCGACAAATTTCCTTCCTGCGTTGTCGGCGTAGTGAAGAAATTGGTTTTGCTCCAGTCATATTGTTCCGACTGGGTCGAAAGCCAATAGAAGTTCTGGCTGACCAGTTTGCCGTTGGAATCGTGCAGTGCAAGCCGAACGAAATAGGTTTGGCTCAGGCCATCGACCGCCGGAATCTCGAGCGCCTTCACGCTGCCGTCTTCCGGCACATCAACGTCAGCTTCCTTTGAGAACTTTTCCGACAAATCCAGGTTGTAAACGGTTGCCGTAGCTTTCAGCTTTCCGAAAACTTTGTATTGATCGTTCACCACCCACACGCCGTGATCGTCGTAACCGTACAGGACGTGCAGCGGTTCGTTGGCCAGCTTGGTCGAGAAAAATCCAGCCGCAGGTTGCAGATAGTAATCGTACAGATGCCAGATGGTGCTGGGCCACGCGTTGTCCTGCATCCACTGAATCACGCCCGTCGAGGTGTACTTATTGCGTCGATACGCTTCGAACATCGCGCGCTCGCCGTCATACGCCATGGCTTGGGCTTTCCGCAGATAGTCATCCATCGTTTGCGGCTGTCCGTAGCGCGCGTTCATCGCGGTGTTGAAGATGTTCATGTTCATGAACTTGCCGCTGCCCGCGTGATAGTCCCAAATTTCGTTGATCGGCCAAAGCTTGTCGGCCGGAATGAACTTCTTCAGTGACTGCACGGGAAGCGGCGCAGGCCCAGGACTGGTTTCGGTGTTGAATCCGAAGGCGCCGCCGTCGTGGCCAGGGATACGCGGCTGCGGGTTGTCTTTGTCCACGAACCAGTATCCAGGTGGAACATAGTCGTACGGTCCGCTCATCTTTACGCCCGAGGGACCGGTGACGGTGGTCGGAGTTGCCGATGCCGAGGAGACGATCGGATTCGGCCAGTGCAACTCGTCTTCAATTTTCAAATAGGCCTGCTCGACATCTGCCGGTGGCGGGTTGTCGCTGCCATTCAACCACATCAGCATGCTGGGATGATTCCTCATGCGCAGCATCTGATCGTGAAGCGATAGAGACGAGATCAGGTGGTCGGCGGAAACCCAATCTTTCCAGTGCTCCCAATGATCGCAGCAGCACCAGCCGGCCATGATCAGAACGCCCATGCGGTCGGCGGTGTTGTAGAAATCGTCGCTCTCCATCTTGCCTTCGAGGCGAACCGTGTTCAGGTTCATGTGGAGCACATACTCGAGCTGGTCGCGATCGCGCGCGAAGTTCTCTCGCAGGAGCATGTCCGGAGCCCAGCCACCGCCGCGGATCAGGAAGTTGCGTCCATTGATTTTGAACTGGCGAGCGCCTTTGTCGTTGATAAAGGATTCGATCTGACGAATGCCGAAGGTGGTATGCGCCGAATCGGAAACATGCCCACCCGCGGCGAACTCCATCGACGCGCTGTAGAGGGGCTGTTTGCCCCACTGCGCCGGCCACCACACACGCGGATCTTTCAATTTCAATTGTGAGTATTTTGCAGGGTCGAAGCTTACGACCTTTGTTTCCCCAGCGCCGAGTTCCACGGGCTGCTCAAACGTGATGCCGTTATCGATCTTGCCCCGCAGCGTGCCCTTGACCGAATTCGTGCTCGCATTGTGCAGTTCGGCGCTAACCGTCAGCTCGGCCGAAGCGAGCGAAGGCACATCAAGCTTGGTCAAAACTTGGGGATTACGCACCGAAACAGGTCCAGACGAAGTGAGATAGACCTCGCGCCACAATCCCATGTCCTTGTCGGGCGGCTGCGGATTCCAATCAACCCAGTTAATCCCAAGATCGTTGTAGTCGGGCGCCGAAACCTCGACGGCGATCACGTTCGCCTTGCCGGGTTCGGCAAGTTTGGTCACGTCATATTCGTAGGTGCGATACGGTCCGGCAACGTCGTTGCTGTTGGCGATCTGCTTGCCGTTCATCCATATATTGGCGCGGTAATTGATCCCCCGAAAATTCAGCCATTCTGTCTTGCCCTTCGCGGACGCGGGCAACTCGAACTGCGTGCGATACCACCACGAACACTTGAACGGACTGTCATCGGGCATCGGCTGGTTTTCGAACAAAGAACCTATGGGATAAGTCGCGCCGGGGATGGAGCGCAGATTCATTGCATAGTAAGGATCGGGGTAGACCTTCGCTGCTACCAGTGCCGCAAGGACAGTGTTGGGCACCGTGGTTGACGTCCAGTCCTTGGGTTTGAATGCCGAAGTGGAGACCACGTCGCCCTTCTCGGCGACCTTGCACAAAGACTGAATCTGCCAGTTATTTCTGAGGTCCAGACGGGGACTTGGGTCCGCCTCGGCGGCAAACGCTGAAACGAGGGAGAACAGCAGTACAACAGGCAAGAGAACGGCCTTGGTCCGTGAACGCATAGAGAATTTGGCTCCGTAAGAGACGCTGAAGAGTAGTCAAAAACGGGGGTGGTCGTCAAACCGAAGCTGCAGGATTATGCTCTATTGAATCGTTTTAAGCAGGATTATGGTTTGGCGGCAGTAGAGGGGACTGCCACAGCAGTTCGAGCTTGTCCGGTTCGCTTGCGCAGCTTTCTACCTCGCGGCAGCGTCCGCGTTCTTCATCTGGAATCGCGTTGCGCGCGTGCAAGTGCTCTCACGGACCAGGTGTGTCACGCCGGTGTGATCATCTTCGGCGACAACCACACTGTGGATGTTGTAACAGAGATTGTCGACGGCATCCGGCTGCCGTGTAGCAGGGAGCTGCGCCTTTTGCAAGGAATGCGGCGGGATAAACATCTGCGGCGCCAATAGCGCGTTATCGACCGCATGCGGCGCTTGAACGATGGCAGCGTTCGCTCTCGGTTCGTTTGGTTGGTTGTCAGCGGCGAAAGAAAGGTTTGCACAGAGTGCCGCGAAGGCAACGATGAGAAGGAGTCCTGGAAGGCGCATCGGGTGATCCTCCCTTGCGCGGGATTATAGCTCCAATCCAGCTTTTCCGTGTAACGGATCTCACGATGCGCGCTTCTTGAGAAGAATCTGAGTCTTCGCTCAGTTCTTCTATCGCGGCATTCCAAGAACTCGCGCGCTCGCGAGGTATTCATCTCGCCCACAAGATCTTTGCGGACTCGAGTCCACATTTCGGAGAACCTGCCCGGACCAGCCGTTCAAAGTCACATTTGCCGAAACTTTTCGAGCCGTCGCAAATCACACAACAGGACTAATTTCGCTTTTTAGACATGATCGAGTAACTAAGTCGCTGAAGCGACCAACTTCATTTGGCTTTGACAGCTCGGTCCGATACTGTAACGTTTCCTCTGCCGTTTGCGGCGCGTGTTGTTAGAGGCCCGGTTCAGAAATTCAAAGGGGAACAGAATGGCAATGAATGCAGTTTCACCGCGATCTGACGCACACTCAGCAGCCGCTGACGCCCAGGCTCGCGCTGGCCTGGCGCTCGCACGCTTTACGATTGGCGCGTTGTTCGTGTGGGTCTTCTTCGAGAATAAGGCGAAAGGACTCTACACTCCCGGTGGCTATGCCGGACTGATCAATTACTACATTCAGCACGGCCATTCGCCATCGGCGTGGAAAGCGGTTATGGGGCTGGCGGCCAGCCATGCGGCCATGGCGGCTCCCGCGCAGGCACTGACCGAAATCTTGCTTGGCGTTCTCCTGCTGATCGGCCTGCTCACACGCCCGGCAGCGTTTGTGGCGTTCCTGTACCTTGGAAGCCTTTGGGTCTCGGAATGGGGAACCGCCTGGATCTGGGAACTGCTCGTCCCGGTGCTTGTCTGTTTGGCTCTCTCAATTGGCCGAGCGGGGCGTGGTTGGGGTGTTGACGGTTTGCTGGCGCGCCGGAATCCTTCGTCGCCCTGGTGGTGAGTTGAACTTAGGCCCATGAGGATTTCAGTCATTATTCCCACCCGTAATGAGTGCCTGGCCATCGAGCGAGTGCTCGCCGACATTCCGGCAGAGCTGGTCACCGAGGTTCTGGTCGTTGATAACGACTCGACCGACGGCACAGCCGACATCGCTGCGCGAATGGGTGCGCGCGTCATTCGTGAACCCCGCCGCGGATACGGTCGTGCTTGTCTGACGGGGATCGCAAATGCGAACAATCCTGACATTCTCGTGTTCCTTGACGGCGACTACAGCGATCGTCCGGCTGAACTCCCCGATCTGGTTGCCCCGATCATTGATGGGTCAGCCGATATCACAATCGGCTCGCGTCTTGCGAAGCCGCTCACGCCGGGAGCATTGCCGTGGCACTCTGTTTTCGGCAACCGCTTAGCGGCGGGATTGATCACTGTTCTCTTTGGACAGCGCATCACGGACCTCGGCCCGTTCCGTGCAGCGCGCGCTGACGCTCTCCGCTCGATTAAGCTGGAAGAGACCACTTATGGCTGGGCGGTAGAGATGATCGTGAAAGGTGCACTTCGCGGCTTCCGCATTGTCGAGGTGCCTGTGAGCTATCACCCACGCATTGGAAAATCGAAGATCAGCGGCACAGTGCGCGGAAGTGTTGGAGCGGCGTGGTTCATTCTCAGTCGCATTCTGGGCTATCATCTCCGTCGACGACGCCCGGCGTGAATCCCGTACTGAAAGCTCTGCACGAAATTTCAATGCAGCTCGATTCCCAGAACATTGCGCCTCCTGACGGTGACAGCGACTGCACGCTTGTCATCATGGCCAAAGCACCTCGGCCCGGCATGGTGAAGACGCGCTTAGCTGAGTGCCTGCCGCCTGATGCCGTTCTCGACTTCTACCGCTGCCTTCTAGCTGACACGTTAGAACTGGCGAAGTCACTCCACGGGGTGGAAGTTGCCATCATGTGCCCCGCCTCCGATCAGGACGAACTTTCACGAGTCACAGGTGACGGTGTGCGGGTGGTAGCGCAAACGGGTATCGGTCTTGCAGCAGGTCTGACATCGGTGTTCGCGCACTTTACGGCGGGCCGCCGACGTGTCGTAGCGTTCAACAGTGATAGTCCACATCTACCGGCGCCATCGTTACACGCCGCGTTCGAGGTGCTTCGGTCGTCTGATGTCGTCATCGGGCCGACACGCGATGGAGGCTATTATCTGGTCGGTGCAAAGAACTCGCATCCGACACTCTTCGACAACGACGGAATGGGAACCAGGAGTGCGCTCGACACATTGATTGCGCGTACCAAATCCCTCGGGCTCTCGACGGGCTTCACCGAGCTGTTCTATGACATCGATCTTGCGGATGACCTGGTTCGGCTTGCTCAGGAACTACGGCTTGCACCGGAAAGGGCACCGCGAACCGCAGCGTGGCTGGCCGATCGGGAAGAAGTGATCGCGCTATTGCGCGCGCGCATCGGAGAGCTGTGAGGCTCACGTCATCCCACAGGCTGTACATTCTCGGCGCCATCTTGCTTGTGGCGCTGACGATCTGCTCACGCAACTTCGCCGACAGGGGTGGGCCGTACTTCATGGCCTCTGCGACCGTTGCGGGCATCGCCTACCTGATAGCGATTCGTCAGCTTTTCGCGGCGCCAACATTTCCGCGACACATTATGGTCATTGGGCTGATCCTGGCCGCTGTGTGGAACATTGCATTTCTTCGAGTGCCCCCGGGCGCCGATGATGATATTCATCGATATGTTTGGGATGGCCGCCTGCAGAGGCTCGGGTACAACCCCTATCTTGTCATTCCCAGTGATCCTGCGGTTAAAGGGCTGCACACTCCGGAAACGCGTAACTTGAACAACCCAGACCTACCGAGCCCATATCCGCCCGGGGCACAGCTATTCTTCCGCGCGGTAACCGCCATTCACGAATCCGCCTTTGCGCTGAAAGTAGCATTTGTGGTTTGCGAGTTCGCGATTATTTTTCTGTTGCTCGATGTCTTGCGTTGGAACCGGCAGGGAGCTCATTTGGTTCTGGCGTACGCCTGGAACCCATTGTTGGCCATTGAGGTGGCGGGAAGCGGTCACATTGATATAGTTGGCGCTCTCTTGTTGGTGGTCTCGGCCGCCGCATTGGCGCGCCGATGGCGAGTGACCGCAACCTTGGGATTTGGACTAGCTATAGCAGTGAAGTTTCTGCCGATCGTGCTCTTGCCCCTCTACTGGAAGCGCGTTCGCATTCGCGATGCTGCGCTGGCCGCACTGGTGCTCGCTCTCCTGTACGTGCCATTTCTCAATCACGGGCGCATTCCGATCGGCTCCCTTGGCACCTACGTTCAGAGTTTCCGCTTTAACGGTCCTGTCTTTGCGACACTCGATCACTTCGCGCCTCCGCAGTTGCTAGCGGGATTGGCAGTGCTCGCCGGTTTGGTCACTGCAGGCTGGCTAAGAAGCGCAGCGCCCGACTCGTCTTCCGACGTATTTGCCTGGCCTATGGCAGCCACCCTTTTGTGCGCGCCCGTCGTATTCCCATGGTATCTGCTCTGGCTTCTGCCATTTCTTACGTGGCCCTCGACGCTCCTGATCATCATCTGGACTGTGAGCATTATCCCGGCTTACGTCATGTGGCATTTCCGCACACTTGGGCGTCCTTGGGGCGCGCTTCCAGGTTGGGTCATGCTGCTGGAATACGGATGCCTCGCAATCGCTGCTGCACTGATTGCTTGGCGCCAGAGGCCGCGACCGGCGACACTACAGCGCTCAGCGGACCAGGTAGATTAAAAGGCATTTGGATCCATCAACCATCCTGCCAGAGTATTTTTGATAGTATCTTCCGATTGCCCGGCTCGAATCCTTCTCTCGCCTTCAACATTCACCCGAAAAACAGCACAGAGCGAATAAGAAACAAGGAGACGAAAATTGAAGATCTTGATGGTGCTCACATCCCATGATCAACTCGGCAACACTGGCCGCAAAACCGGTTTCTGGCTGGAAGAGGGTGCGGCTCCCTACTTCATTTTCAGAGACGCCGGTGTTGAACTCACGCTGGCGTCACCGAAAGGCGGCCAGCCGCCGATCGATCCGAAAAGCGATCTTCCCGAAAATCAAACGCCGGCCCAGGTGCGATTCAAGAAGGATGAGACCGCACAACAGGCGTTCGCTAACACCCGTCGGTTGGCAGACGTAAAAGCGCAAGATTTCGATACCGTCTTCTATCCGGGCGGTCACGGTCCCCTGTGGGATCTAGCCGAAGACCCTGTTTCTATCGCCCTGCTCGAGTCTTTCTACAACTCCGGCAAGCCGATAGCGTTGGTCTGCCATTCGCCTGGTGTGCTCCGTCATGTCAAATACCAAGGCGAGCCTCTGGTAAAGGGGAAGCATGTAACTGGCTTTACCAATGGTGAGGAAGAAGAGGTGAAGCTCACACAAGTTGTGCCGTTCCTTGTCGAAGATGAACTGATGCGTCTCGGAGCCATTTTCGAAAAAGTTCGCAATTGGCAGCCGTTTTCCGTTATAGATGGACGCCTCATTACCGGGCAGAATCCCGCCTCATCAAGCATCACCGCAAAAAATCTGCTGAAGGTTATGGGTCGGGAGGCGGAGGCGGCGGCTTAGTCCTCTCGTCAACTTGCGAGCACATCCGCTCGCCTTCATCACTTGTGTCGGCCAGGGGAACGATGCTGCTGCCCTGGCCGTACATCTTCAATTTGCCCCACACCATTTACGAGAGACAGAGGGAAGCGCGCTCACCATTAAGGTCCGACGACAGTGCGCCGAACAGTATTACTTGTATCCGGGAGACTTACACCGTCATCCAACACCACACTTTCGTCGTTCACTTGAGGAGGACAGTCCATGACAGAGTTGGGGCGTTCAACTACGGTCCGTTTTCTGTTTCTCGCGGTGCTCGTTCTTGCTGCAACTGCCTGGGCGCAGACGCGCCCGCCGATTGCCGAACAGATTGCCAAAACCTATGGTATCGATTCGTGGGACAAAATTGAGGCGATTCGCTACACCTGGAATGCACAGTTTCCCGGAGTGAATGTTTCTCGTTCATGGACGTGGGAGCCCAAGACCGGCCAAGTCTCGTTCGACGGGAAAGATAAGACTGGCAAGCCGGTGAAGGTGACGTATCTCCAATCTCAGATCAACAGCCAACCTGACAACGTGAAAAACGAAGTTCAGCCGGCATTCATTAACGATCAGTATTGGCTGATCTTCCCCTTTCACGTTGTCTGGGACACCAGCGCGACCGTGACCGACGATGGTATGCAAAAACTGCCGCTGGGCAGCGGCTCGGCCAGGCGAGTGACTGTGAAGTATCCTAAGGAGGCTGGTGGTGATACGCCTGGCGACACCTGGGAACTTTACGTTGGCAAAGACAATCGCGTCGAGCAGTTTGTCTACCACCGCGGCGGGCCAAAGAAGCCGAGCGTAGTAATCGCAACCTGGGCAGGTTACAAGAAGGCTGGTCCGCTGCTCGTTTCAACCGAGCACCGCGGCACAGCCGACGGCAAGCCCTTGCACCTTTTCATTACGAATGTAGCGGTGAAGCTGACGGGATCGGATCAGTGGATGCCCGCTCAATAAGAGCGTCTTCAAACTGCGACGACCTTACTCCGCTGACGCGTCATTCTCTCTGGCAATCACTACGGTCGTACACGAACTGCTCAGCTTCGGGAGATCGCGGTCAGCGGCCATGCGGATCTCGAGCTTTCGGCGCTCACCGCGAACGATCGGACAGTAGAAGTCCGGTTGCAGCAGTGCGCCTTGCAGGCGCCGTCGGCCTGCACATCCACCGTGACATGAATCCCGGAACTCGCAAGGCTCGCACGCTTGAGGTAGCGTACGGGCCTGCTCAAAGGGTGGAGAGTTCAGAATGTCGGATCCCGCGCGGATCAAGTCAGACATTGGCTCACCCAATCCTGGCCAATAAACACATGGTTGCGTAGTAGCTCGCGGTGTCACTCGTACGGTGCTGACGCCGCAACCTCCACTACGCGGTGGCAGTCCCGCCATGGCGCGAACCAGCGGCTCGCCAATCGCGATCACATCCGTCTCGGCAAACAGCGTTCGGAATCCTTCCCAGTACTCGTCATAGCTCAACGCATATACATCCGATCGCACGGACTGATACACGTTGATGCGCAGAGGAGCGTCGAATTGCCTGGCCACTCGCGCCACATCCGCTAGACGCAAGTAGTTCGACTTCATCATGACCGCGATGATAGTTACCGGAACACCCAGCCTCACACAACGCTGCGCCTGCTGGTGGATCAGCGCCCAATTGCCGGGCCCGCGCTGATTATCCTGTTCGGCTTGCGTCGGGTAATCGAGCGAGAACTCGATGTCGTGAAAAGCGCGCAATTCGTTGTCGTCCAGAACAGCAACACTATGACCGTTGGACGTGATCGTGAGCTTCACCGGCTGCGTTCGTAGATACGCCAGTATTGCCTTGAAATCCGGATGCATGCCGTTCTCACCGGTGCCAAGATTGACCGAGCGCACTGGCAAACGTTCCATGACGGACTTCACTTGATCGAGAGACAGACGGTCTGTGCGAGCTGGATCGCGGTAGCAAAAAGAACAGGAAAGATTGCACTCGTTGGTGAGCCCGAGCCCTAGAGAGACGCCGGCATCCGGCGCAGCCGCGCGAAATGCTGTCGTTGAAGATTGGACCGTCGTGTTGTTCATCCGCGGTTCTCGGTTATGGGATCTGCGCAACGAACCAGGTACTGCGTGTAGCGCGCGACCGCGGAAAATTCCGGTCGACTGCCCAGCTTGCGCTCCAAATCAAAAATCCTTGCGTATTCGTCAATACGGGATATGTTCGCGGGCAAATAGTCCGAGATCACACGTACGCCGCGCTCGGCGATCACTTTGAAGGACGTCCGTTTGAGCAACTCTCGGACGTACTCCCTGGTAAACAGCCGAACCCGGCCGCCAAAAAGAGACTCGTGCCCCCACTCAGCCGTAAGATTGCTCTCCGCGGCGCTCAAGTCGCCTTCCAGAATGCCCGCTTTGAAGACCTCGCCGGTGCGATTGCGCACAAGAATAGACAGAATCCCGAGCTGCGTCGAATCGCTTCGCATCACCTGGGCAACGGCAGACAGGGCCGCCGCGGGATCATGAACGTATTCGAGCACGTTGTGAAATAAAACCAAGTCGAACGTCCCCGAGGGAAAGATGCTCGCCACGTTAGCTGCTTCGCCATGTTCCAGCGCTACCTTATCGGCGACACCCGCTTCCAGTGCGGTGCGTTCCGCGACTTCCAGCATCGCCAGAGAGGAATCCAACAGCGTGACGTGAATGCCAAGGCGCGCTAGTCGCACTCCAGCCGCACCCGTACCGCAGCCAAGATCCAGTGCGCGAAGCGGCAACTCGATCTGGTACGCCGGGAGAAATTCCTCGACGTTTGCACATGCAAGTTCGAATCGCAACCGCCCCTCAGCCGTGTTCGTGTAAGCGGCGTACCTTTCCGCATCGTTCTGGCTATGGAAGCGCGCGTCAGTTTTTGAGTCTGCCTTCATGGAACGTCAGCCGAGCGCTTTCTCGTCGCGAGTGACCGCGAACGGTGCCCACAACTGGGACACAGATTAGCACTGAAACCAGTCTAGGAAGGTCTCCTAACGAGATTATGACAACAGCCGACGATCGACTTAAACTCGGCGTCTGAAAATAAAAAGAGGCGGGACGAATCCCGCCTCCACTCGCGAGTGCAACAAATCTTCTTACTTGTTCTCAGCGACTGTTTTCGCGTGCTCGACCGTTGACAGGAACTGGTGTGCCGAGGCCGGAGCAGGTACCGTGCCGCTCAGAATCTGACGGGGTGTGTAGTCCTTGCCGTACATCTGCTCAATGGCTTCCTGATCCTGGGCGATTCCGGCGCCTTCCAGCGTCACTCCCGCAAAAGCTCCCTTACTGCGCGAGTACGTCAGGATTTCCGTATTTAGTTTCCAGTCCGTATCCGCCGAAGCGTGACGTCCAACCGGACCAGCCGCAGCGGAAGCTTCGCCGCCGATCTGGAACTTGCTGTTCAACAGCTGCTGCATGCCTTTGTCATTCATCACCAGCATGACCAGGTCAACGCCTTCCACGCCGATCTGTGCACCCCAACTTCCGCCGGTCACGGTGAAGAACGACGGCGCGCTCCAACCATGGGCCGTGCGGCAAGTGGCTACGCCGCGTCCGTGCTTGGCGCCAAAAACAAAACCGCCCTTAATCAGGTGAGGAACCACGGCAATACACTTAGCATTGTCGAGGACTTCCTCGGGAATCCCCTTGTCCGGTGTGGCCATAATTTGGTGCAGGACTTCAGTCGACTTCTGCAGGCGATCAACATCGTCCTGCTTATCTTCAGCCGACACGAACGTGCTGAAGCACAGCATGCTGAAACAAAGAACCGTTACACTCGCCAGAAACTTCCTCATAAACCCTCCGAATCCGTACTCTAGTTCTCTGGGGTTAGAAGCACGAACGTGCCAAGAAGTTCGCCGGAACTGCGGGACGAAGTTCGTGTTTTATCCCGTATAGGGCAGACAACCCCGGCAGGCAACGTAATGACAGCTGCGCCAGCGATACCCTCTAGGTACATCTAAGGCGACTGCCCGGTTGTGCCCGCTGAAAATTGGGGTACTCTGCTTTATTCAGCAGGAGAGCAGTTTTGTTGCGTCGAGGTAGTCCGCCGCTGGTACCCATCTGGCCGGGTGTGCGCGTTGTGGAGCGCAATCCCTTTCCGTTTTTCCCATTCAATCCGCGGTGGCAGAAGGGCCTCGAACGCGAGGACCTGGATGCGTTCTGCTCGGCTCTCAAGCTCGCATGGATCTCCGAACGGCCCTGCTATCTTCCCAACGACGTGGAAGCTATCGAGCAGCTGCTGCGCGAGAAGGGTACTCCGCGGAAAATCACCGCCTTGGTGATCAGCCGATTCGAGACACAGCAGGGAACAGGCCTGTTATTCTTTCCTCCGCAGTTGCGTGCGCTCCGCCGATTGATCGAAGGCGAAGACATGTACTCGCTGCTGTGGGATGAATCGTTGTGAGCGAAGACAACAACAAGGACCTCGTTCGGAATCACTCGCCGTCGCCCGCGGACGTGATGCAGGTGTGTCCAAACTGTTCGACGCAATTGCGCGATCACCACTGCAAGCTGGTCTGCCCGCAGTGCGGATTCTTCCTCAGTTGCTCCGATTTCTACTGAGCTGTTTTCTTGTGTGGAACGGACAAGTGACGCGGGCGCCCTCGCCCGTGCGTTGTGGTCATTGCTTGACAGTCTTGCACGCGCGCGCAGTTACCTTCCGACGATCCGAATTGCCTTTCTTCTCCGCCGGCATGCTGGACTTGGCACTGAAAGGGACGCAGGCGTTAACCCGCGTGCCCCGCCCAAGTTGCGAGTTGATCGACAAACATCCGTTGATCAGCCTAAGTCGCTCTTGCATGCTGGTGAGACCGAGGCCGCAGCCCTTCAGTGCGCTTTCTGGATCGAAACCTGCACCATGATCGCTGACCGTGAGCTGGATTTTTCCGGCCTGCTGAGACAGTTCGACTTCGAACTGTCGTACTCCGCTGTGCTTCGCCGCATTCTGTAAAGCCTCCTGCAATACGCGGAACAAGCAGATGGAAGTCTCCGGCGAAACCGCGTCTGGTAAATCGCTGGTGCGGAAGTCGATTTCGATTTGTTGCTTCTCCGCGAACTCCCGGCAGAAGCCTTTCATGGCGGCCACAATCCCCAGATGTTCCAGTCTCGAAGAGTGCAGACCATGCGAGATCGCCTGCACATCCGTCGCAAGCTGTGCGGTTTGGCTTCGCAGCACGTCCAAGTGCGCTAGCGCTTCGCACGCAGTCTCCGGAATCGTTTCCTGGAATTCATCGAGCCCAATCGCCAGCAAAGCGATTCGCTGGGCAATGTCGTCGTGAAGATCTCTCGCAATGCGTGTACGTTCCCGCTCTTGTACCTCGATCAGTTTTCGACTGACTCCGGCAAGCGCCTCCTGCGCCATCCGGCCATCGGTCACGTCAATGCACGATCCTATATACCCGGCAAACGAGCCATCCGGATTCAATCTCGGCACTCCGATGTCCTGAATCCATCGATACTCTCCGTCATGCCGCCGCAGTCGATACTCCATCTTGAATTTCTTTCGGCGGTCAAACGAGTGTGCGTACGAAACAAGGCATCTCGGCAGATCGTCAGGATGGACGCCCTCCGTCCAGCCATTTCCAAGTTCCTGTTCGTTCGTTCGCCCCGTAAAATCCAGCCACGGCTTGCTGAAGTACGTGCGAAGCGTGTCCGTTCCCGACATCCAAATCAGCACCGGAGCTGTATTCGCCACCAGACGAAAGCGTTCTTCGCTTTCTTGCAGCTCGAGCTGCGCCCTTTGACGGTCCGTAATGTCGAAGAAACTGACAACCTTCGTATCCCTTATGGTGGAGAAATGAAACTCGACCCATCGGCTTGAACCATCTTTACAGCGGACCAGGGCTTCCATGGGCTCGATCTCGGTCCCTTGCTGCGCCGCTTTTTCCAGGTGACGTTGCCATTCTGCCTGGATCTTTTCACGGTACTCGATATCGGGATACGCGAGGGGCCACCAGTGAGCTTCGTCGGCTATGTCTTCAGCGGTGTAGCCAAAGAGCTCGGTGAACTTGTGATTGACCAGCTGGTTTTTGTGCTCTGGTCCGCGCGTTACGGCCATTGCGACCGGCGAGCGGAGCACCAGTTCTCTGCTGTACTGCTCACTTTGTTTGAGAGCTTTCTTGGAAGTGAGTCTGTCTGTGACATCTCGTAGCATGATCGAATCGTCACGTCTTGAGGCGCCCAGTAAA
>CAZBCQ010000026.1:30237-33466 GCA_964490255.1 uncultured Terriglobales bacterium
ACTTAAGCGCGGGGGCGATTCCGGGACGTGCAGGATGCGCAAACTCCATAAAGGAAGAATTCATGACCCGTGGCGCGAAACCCACGGGGAAGGCGTGGTTTGATCTGCTCCTCGCAACCTTCGAGTTCGTAGAGCTTGCCGCAATCGTTGCACTGGAAATGATGATGATGTTTTTTGCCGGAGATCTCGTAACGCGGAGAGTCACCCGGAATCTCGACTGCAGTCAGCCAGCGATCCTCGACCAGCGCTTTGATGTTGCGATAAACGGTGGCAATGCCCAGACCGCTGTGATGCTGCTGTGCGGCGGCTAAAGCTTCTTCCAGAGACAGCGGTCGATCGGCCTCGCTAAATGCCTTGCGAATGGCGTCTTTCTGTCGTGTATGCCGGATGTTCATCAAGGAACCGAGGACGAAGAAAGCGCTACCGTCCAGCTAACGTTATTGTACCAATGACAAAACTGTATCCCGCGGTGATGCCGCTTAGAGCGCGCTGCAGTTTGTCGCTACTGCCGGTCTTCAGGAACATTTGCGCCATTACAACGCAAAGCAGCGTATTTACGATGCCCATGCCAAGAATGAAAAACAGCAGAGCCAAAAGGCCTACAGTAATACCCCCAAGTTTCGCAGTCATTAAAAAGAGCAAAAGCTGGGTTGGAGTCTCTGCACCAAATCCGTGGATAATGCCAACCACAAAGCTCGACCGGACGGCATAATTGCTCGAAGCTGCGGTCACCGCCTCGGTATTTCTGCCGTGCGCGAGACGCAAGCGCGCAATCAGCCAACGGAAGCCACCGATCAAGAGATCTGCCCGGCTATGAGTGTGCAATTCGCAGTGCCGTCTCGAGCGTACGAGCGAGTATCCGATCCAGACAGAGAATGCAACCAGCGTAAAGCCAACCAGACGCTCCATCCATCGATCGACGGCTGGAGGTAACGCAAGCTGCATACAGATTGCCGCTGATCCGAGTGTGGCGATCACCAGGGAGTGGCCGGCAATATAAGCAAGCCCGAGGCGGATCGAGTGCCCGACCCGCTTGTCGATGCTTACAAAATCGCCAAGCGCGGCGATGTGGTCACAGTCCATGCCATGACGCGCTCCCAGGAGAGCTGCAGCAGTCAGACCGGCGACGAGACTGGCTGAAGCAAAGTGGGTCATCGGCTTGTCTCGCCGGGTAATTTGCCGGTCGAAAAGACTGCGAGTCTTCCGTCTTCTGAGGCGGCAGCCAGAAATTCTCCACTGGGAGACCATGCCAATTGCGTGATAGCCGACGACAGGGCCGCCGTGAATACTGGTTCCTTTGATTTGCCCTTGCCCGGGTTCCATACGGCAATGCGCCCACCTGTGCATCCCGAGGCAAGCAGTGGTCCATTGCGCTGGTACACGAGCTGGCTCAACGTTTTCTGGTGCAACTTCAGCACGATAGGTTTGGTATTCTCCGGGCCTTTCCCGCCGCAATCCCAGATGGTGATCTCTGTACCGCCACCGGTGGCGAGATAGCGTGAATGCCGATCCCACGCGAGTTCACGCACTTTGGTTGGATATCCCCACATCTGCAATTCCTTGGCGTTGCGCACAATCCAGAAATGCACCGTGGAATCCTGATTGCCGTGGCAGAGATACCGTCCGTCGGGACTCCAGGCCAATGCGAGCATGGAGCCTTTCCACAAGAAGTTGCGGGCTGGCGTTTCGCTATCAGGAAGCCATACGCGGATTTGCCCATAACAGGCACTCGCGAGTTCGCTGGCGTTCGGTCGCCAGGCAATCGCAGCGATCGTATTCGAGTGTTCGGGGTATTCGCGAACTAGCTTTCCATCTGTGCCCCACAAACGGAGAACGCGACCAGCGGCGGTTGCGAGATGTTTCCCTGAGGTCGACCACGCCAAGTGCTCAACCCAATGGGAACCACCTTCCAACTCATGCGCGAGTTCGCCCGATTGCGAATTCCAAATGCGAATCCTGCCGTCCTGTCCGGCGCTGGCAAGTATCTCGCCCGCGGGATGCCACGCAAGAGCGGTCGCGCCAAACTGGTGCGCTTGGAGCGATTGCTGGGAGGTGCCTGACGCGATATCAAAGATGTCAACGCGACCACTGACGGACGCAGCCGACAGTTGGGCCCCGTCTGGCGACCAGGCAATCGAGATAATGCAGTCGTCCATGAGAGCGCTCCACTGCTCGGGAGCGCTCGGCGATGAGGCTGGCGTGTTCTGCGTCGTATGCGTCTGTTCTAGGCCAAGCATGAGCGGAACCCCTCATTCAAACGAGCGCGGTCGAGATTGCGGCCAATGAAGATCAGTTGATTGTGGCGCTCGTCAGTTTTCCAGGGCCGATCAGGCCGCCCGTCGAAGAGCATGTGAACGCCCTGAAACACGAACCGCTGATCTTCCCCATGCAGGCTCAGCACTCCCTTCATGCGAAAGATATCGGTGCCCTGCGTCTGAAGGAGTTCGCTCATCCAACGGTTGAATTTGCGCTTGTCGAGATTGCCCGGCACGGTGATGCCTACCGATGTTATTGCGTTGTCATGCTCATGGTCGGGTTTGTAGTCCTTCTCGCGCAGGGGATAGAACAGGCAGGAATTCCCCGCAACCGTGGCGTTGAACTCTTCCGGCTTATGCTGGGCGTAGAGCGCGTAGGCGCCGCCCGATGGGATCTCGAGGACAAATTCCGACTTCGCGTCCTCCACCGCGAGCTGATAGCGTTGCCTGCCGGGACGAATCGTTCCACCAGACCGGATCGCCATCGCCTCTTCCGAAAACAACAGCACCGCATCCATGAGGGAAGCGCCTACGGATTCCTCTCGAATGCAATCAAGCGGCAAAATTACAACGTCCATGGTCGGATCAGGACCGGTATTCAAGGAATAGGTATATTGGCCGGCGGGGAGCGAGTAGACACCACTCCACTCGAAGGGATATTCCGGCTCCATGAATTTGGGATCGACTTCCAGCGCGCGCCCCAAATTGAAGCCGCCCACATTCAGGACTCTCTCGATCTCAACACCCGAGTTCTTTGTCGTGTAGATTTTCGCCGCGGCGTTCATTGCACGAACGCGTGAGACGAGCTTTGCCAGCTCTCCAGCCCCTACAAGGTCAATCTTGTTCAAGATCAACACGTCCGCAAACGCGATCTGTTCCTTTACTTCGTTTGAAGTGTCTATGTGCTGCCAAACGTGCTTGGCGTCGACGAGCGTCACGATGCCATCGAGGCGCAATTTCGATTGCATCTCGTC
>CAZBCQ010000026.1:33566-36494 GCA_964490255.1 uncultured Terriglobales bacterium
TGGCGTCGACGAGCGTCACGATGCCATCGAGGCGCAATTTCGATTGCATCTCGTCATCCACGAAGAATGTCTGAGCCACGGGACCGGGATCGGCCATGCCGGTGGTCTCAACCAGGATGTAGTCGAACTTGTCGCGGCGCTTCATGAGATTACCCAGGATGCGGATGAGGTCTCCGCGAACGGTGCAGCAGATGCAGCCGTTATTCATCTCGAAGATCTCTTCTTCGGCGCCAATCACCAGTTCCTGATCCACGCCGACTTCGCCGAACTCGTTTTCGATCACCGCAATGCGTTTGCCGTGCTGTTCGCCAAGGATGCGGTTGAGCAGGGTAGTCTTGCCGGATCCCAGGAAGCCAGTCAGGATCGTGACCGGTACACGTGCATCGGAGGCCAAATTGAGAGCAGGCTCGTTTGCGTTGTTCGGGGTGGTTTCGTTTTGCATCTCTATTCCTTTCCTTTTATGGATTCTGAGAGGGATTGCAGGCAGGCGCGGGCAACTTCTTCATTCGTCACTTCCGCCAGCGGCCGGTGAAGTTTGATCTGAAATTTGGGTCCTGTGGGCGGAAACGCCGCAATGACGGTTTCCAAGGGAGGGCAGCCCTCTTCGCGGCACTGCAACTCGGTCACCATGACGGGCACATCAGAGTCGAGTGTGAGTGAGTGCGCGACCCACTTCTTGATTTCCGCGACATGCTGCGCGCTTGAGCTGCGCTGCGCAAAAAGATCCATATCGTTGGCCCCCGCCGTAATTCATGATAATGATAATTTAATATCATCAATCGACAGTCTACGTCAACGGTGGGCCGTTCTTGGGGACGCCAACTGGCAAGCGCCGGAAGAAATTACAGTCAGCGCGGTTTACGGAAGAGGCTAAGCGCAAACAGCAGGGCGGATATGATGACCACGATTGGGCCTGGGCTGGTGCGAGGTGGTAGCAGAACCGTGGTGAGTAGAAGACCGGAACCGGTTGCGACTACGCTAACAACACAAGAGACCATGAGGAAGTGACCCAGATCGCTGGTCAAGCGACGGCCGGTGGTCGCAGGGATGATGACCAGCGCACCCGCAAGCAACGCGCCCATAAAGCGCAGACCAACCAGCACAGTCAGGCTAAATGTCAGGAGAAAGTAGAGATTCAGCCGATCCACTCGAATCGAAGTCGCAGCAGCGAGTTCTGGCGAAAACAGGCTTAGCAGAAGTTGTTGCTTGAATTGCAAGACGACGAAAATGATCAGCAGAACAGCTGCAACACCGAGCAGAAATGCTAATAGCGAAAGTGCCTGAAAACGGCCAAACAGCGCCTCAACCAGATCTTCTTGAGGAGTTAAAGCCGCTCCAATGGCGAGAGAGGCGGCAAATACAACGCCGATCATCGCATCTGTGGAAAGAGCGGTTTGTTTCTGCAGCCGCCAAATCAATAGCGTGCCCAGAAATAACGTCGAGGCGCCCCCAACCAGCGGACTGAAACCAAACAGGAACGCTAACCCGATACCGGGCAGCGCCACGTGAGATATCACGTCACTGGCCAGGAGCATTCGCTTCATAAGAGCGAAGCTACCAACCAGTCCAGCGGCGACGGCAAATAGCAGAGCGAGGATGATCCCATACATCTCACCTGAACTATTCATCATGGACTCTGTGCCCAGTGTGTACGTGGTGATAGAACTTCGGTACTGCTGAGTAAACCGCAGCCAATGTTTCCGGAGTCAGAATGTCGCGCGGTGGTCCGAAACAAGGCACACTGCTGAGGCACAGAACTTTGGTGGCGAACTGGTACACGATGCTCAGATCATGTGACACAAGCAGCACAGTGAGATTGCGCTTCCGCTGCAGTTCTCCCAAAAGTTCATAGATATGCTCCTGCGCCAACTCATCCAGACTCGCGGTGGGCTCATCAACCAGCAACACATTAGGCTCGCCAAGCAGCGCAAATGTGATGAGGACTTTCTGGAACTGACCTCCGGAGAGCACACCAACTCGCGTGTCCAGCAACTCTGGGGCGAGATTCACAATTGACGCCGCTTCCTGAATTGCCGAAGCGGGCAGCTTCAGCAGGTGGGCCTTGGCTCCGAGGAGATCGCGCACATGCAGCGGTAGTTGGCGATCGGCGGCAATACTCTGCGGAACGTATCCTAACTTGATCTCTTCCGCCCATTGAATCACGCCTTCGTAAGGCAACAGGTTCAGAAGCGCGCGAAGCAGAACGGTTTTACCAGCCCCATTCGGACCGATGATTGCAAGACTCTCCCCTCGCGCAACCTCGAAGCTTAGGTCGTGGATGACTCTTCTGTCGCCAAAGTTGATGCTGAGATCCCGCACCGAAAGCACAGAGCCTTGAGTATCTTTGGTCATAGATTCGCTGCTAATGATAGCTCTCTATCAGTATAGCAGGTGCAAGATCCTGCTTCGCAGCATTAGCTTCGTGCAAAAAATCAAAGTTCGCATTGCAGAAGACTATGGCCGGGAGCGGCGCCGGGCCGCCCCCGAGGACAATGCTCTTCAGAACCTGAAGCCGAACTCACCTTTGAACGTTCTCGGTGCCAGGAAATGAGTTCCCGAGCAGGTGGACAAGAAGTTGTACAGCGCGACCTGGTTCGTGAGATTGAGGACGGTGAACCGTCCGACCCACTTCGCCCTTTCCGTATGGAACAAGTCATCCGAGCCGATGGCCAGGTCCAGTACATTTCGTGGCGCCACACGCGCTGGATTTTTGTCAGCGTTGTATGTGCCTGGGGCTGGCATGTTGACCAGATTTGCCCCGTAGTTCGTACTGCACGATGTGATCGGATTTGTAATTGTTGCGACTTGGCTGCCGCAATAGAAACCAATCATCTGTTGTTGGTCAGGCGTGAGTGTGAGCAGACTGTTTAAGTCAGACAGTGCGCTTGAAACGATTCCGCTGTCGTAACGCCAGGTAAAAGCAACCCA
>CAZBCQ010000027.1:0-1131 GCA_964490255.1 uncultured Terriglobales bacterium
AGGCGCAATTCCTCTACTCGCCGTTCCTTATAGATTTTACACTACCGCTCCGCTACAGTTTCAGCAGGGTGAGAAAGAGTGCCATGGATAGCCGGACCAGTGATAGCCAGACCAATTCTGTTTCCCGTCCCGCAACCCTCGACGCCGGCCTTCTGGTGCTCCGCATCGGAGCCGCATTCTCTCTCTTTGCACTCTTCGGACTTCCAAAGGTCAAATCGGCGTTCGCGTTTACGGTTCACCATCAGCCCTGGATGTTCATCGAATATCTTCGCCGTTTTGGATTTCCCCTCCCCACCGTCGCCGCATTCGTGCAAACCCTGAATGAATCTCTCTGCGCAGTGTTTGTCCTGATCGGCTTTTATGGCCGCATTGCCGCTGCTTTCCTTGCTGTCGGCTTTGCTGTCGCGACGTATTGCAGCGCTCGGATAGGCCAGCCTACGGTCTTCATGGCTGCCTGCTACTGCCTCATGTTCCTGGCGTTGTCGCTGACCAGTCCGGGCAAATACTCCATCGACAACCTGCGTGCCATTGCTGTCTCCAGTACCGCAAAGGCGTAATCTAATCTGAGGTGAGGAAATCATGGCAAAGCTCCACAGCTGGGAGAAAACTGAAATCGAGCAGATGAATCCCCTGCTCACGCGGCAGTTGATCACTGGCGAGCAGGTGATGCTTGCGCGCATCGTGCTGAAGAAGGGCTGCATCGTCCCCGAGCATCAACATCACAACGAACAGGTCTCGAGCACCCTCAAAGGCGCACTAAAGTTCACACTCGAAGGCCGCGAGGTCATCGTTCACGCTGGCGAAGTGCTCTGCATTCCGCCCAACGTTCCGCATAAAGCCGAGGCCCTCGAAGATACTCTCGCGCTCGACGTCTTCACGCCTCCGCGCCAGGACTGGCTCAACAAGACTGACGACTACCTGCGAGGGAAGTAAGTCGCCGGCAATGCGCGTACTTGGTAATGTGCATCCCTCACCCGAAATGCACATTCCTCGTCAGAAGCATGGTGACGCTTCGCGTAGCGAAGCGGAATCCATCTATGTATTTGATTTGCGAGTTCTGGGCAGGCAGACGCAGCCAACGTCTAGTCCTCTGACAACCGACAACTGGCAACTAACAACTGCAGTTTGACC
>CAZBCQ010000027.1:1231-3447 GCA_964490255.1 uncultured Terriglobales bacterium
TTTATGGCCCTGAAATTCAGGGGTGTTGATTTCATCGACTTTGACAGTCTTCTGTCCGAAGACGAGATCCTGGTTCGCAATACCAGCCGTAAATTCGTCGAAGACAACGTAATCCCCGGCATCGAGCAGTGGAATCGCGACGGCGTCTTCCCCCGCGAACTCGTCAGGCCGATGGGGGAACTCGGTTTCTATGGTGCAAGTCTCAAGGGCTATGGGTGCGCCGAAATGTCCAACGTCGAATACGGACTGGTGATGCAGGAACTGGAACGTGGCGACAGCGGGCTGCGCTCGTTCGTCAGCGTGCAATCCGCGCTGGTGATGTATCCGATTTACACCTTCGGCAGCGACGAGCAAAAAGAGCGCTGGCTGCCAGCGATGGCCAAAGGCGAAAAGCTCGGCTGCTTCGGCCTGACGGAACCCGATGCGGGCTCGAATCCCGGCGCCATGCGCACCCGCGCTCGTAAAGAAGGAAATGAATACGTCCTTAACGGCGAGAAGATGTGGATCACCTCCGGTTCCATCGCCGATGTAGCTGTGATCTGGGCGAAGGTCGACGACGAAGGCGGCAAGGTCCGCGGATTTCTCGTCGAAACCGATCGGCCCGGCTTCAAAGCCGCCGACATTCACGGAAAGTGGTCGCTGCGCGCGTCGGTCACCTCAAGCCTCTCGTTGCAGGACGTCCGCATTCCCGCGTGCAACCTGCTCCCCAAAAGCGACGGCCTGAAGAACGCGCTGATGTGCCTGAACCAGGCACGCTATGGAATCGCTTGGGGCGGCGTAGGGGCGGCAATGGCTGTCTACGATTGCGCCCTGCAGTACTCGCAATTCCGCAAACAGTTTCGCGATCAGCCCATTGCTTCGCATCAAATGGTGCAGGAAAAACTGGTCTGGATGATCAACGAGATCAGCAAGGCGCAACTGCTGGCGCTGCACGTCGGCCGCCTGAAAGACAAGAACAAGGCGGCGCACTATCACATCTCAATGGCAAAGCGTAACAACGTGGGTATGGCGCTCGAGTGCGCGCGCATGGCGCGTGACATCCTCGGCGCAAACGGCATCGCGGATGAATACCCGGTGTTCCGGCACATGGCGAACCTGGAGTCAGTGAAGACCTATGAAGGCACGAACGATGTACACACGCTGATCATTGGCCAGCAGATCACCGGGGTCGACGCCTTCTGATTTACTCTCCGGGCGGCCATCTCTGCCTGTTTGGCAGAGGCGGGAACGAGAGTTTCTGCAGGGCAGAAGCAACCCTGCGGAGTGGGCCCTAAATCGAAATCAGGTTCGTCACGGCTGATCACCGTCAGCCGTAGAGGAAGGGGCACCTCAATGGTTACACACGTAAGTCAGTCGATCACTACTGAAACCAAGAAAGCCAAGGGCTTCGGTCAGAACATTGAAAGCGACCTCGCGCTCGAGTTCCTGCGTGTCGTGGAAAAGGCCGCGATTGCATCTGCCCGCACCATGGGTCAGGGCGACCGCCATCTCGCGGACAAAGTCGCTACTGAAAGCATGCGCGAAGTCATGGACACCGTTCCCATGCACGGCACGATCGTGATTGGCGAAGGCGAACGCGATGAAGCGCCGATGCTCTACATCGGCGAACGTGTCGGCGCCGAATTTCCCGACGGAACACACGTTCCTGAAGTCGACATCGCGGTCGATCCCCTCGAAGGCACGAACCTCTGCGCCACCGGCGCGCCGGGTGCAATTACCGTGCTCGCTGTTTCCGAAAAAGGCGGACTGCTGCACGCACCCGACTGCTACATGGAAAAGATCATCGTCGGTCCGCTCTGCAAAGGCTGCGTGAGCCTCGATGCGCCGCCAGCCGAAAACTTGCGCCAGATCGCCAAAGCCATGAATCGCGATGTGGAAGACCTCGTGGTCGTGGTCCTCGATCGCCCGCGTCACGAGAAGTTGATCAACGACATCCGCCAGGCCGGCGCGCGCATTCGACTGATCGGTGACGGCGACCTCTCCGCCGGCATAACCGCTGCCATCGAAGGCACGGGCGTGCAGGCCGTGATGGGATCGGGCGGCGCACCCGAAGGCGTGATCACCGCGGCGGCGATCCGCTGCGTGAATGGCTACATGCTCGGACGTCTGATCGTTAAGCCTGAGCAGGAGCAGCGCCTGACGCGCATGGGCGTTACCGACAAGAACAAGGTCTATCGAGCCGAGGAACTCGCGCCCGGCAAACAGCTGATCTTCGC
>CAZBCQ010000027.1:3547-11131 GCA_964490255.1 uncultured Terriglobales bacterium
TGACGCTCGACACAGGCAGAGTGCGTTTCATCGAGAGCATCCATCTCGAAAAGAAAGCGGATGCGAGAGTGAAATTCTCGTAATCGCTCGTTTCACCACGGAGACACGGAGGCACGGAGAAAAAAAAGCGATTTTGTCATCACGAGCTTGCGCAGCGAGTGAGGGATCTGCAGTTCGGTTTTTCTATGACTTGGTTTTTTGTGTGGCTCTGTGCCTCTGTGCTGAACAGCCTTTATGCAACGCCTCCACATCAAGACGCACCGTAAGCGCGAGATTGTCGACATCACCGACCATGTCCAATCCGCGCTGCAGAAAAAAGATAGTGCGACCGGTCTCTGCCAGCTCACCGTCCTACACACTACGGCTGCGCTGACCACTGCGGATCTTGATCCCGGAACTGACCTCGACATGCTGGACGCGTTCGAGGCGATGATGCCGAAGCTGCGCTATCGCCATCCGCATAATCCGGCGCACGTGCCGGATCACATCCTCTCCAGCCTGATTGGCACATCGGTAACTCATCCGGTCGAATCAGGCGAACTCATCCTCGGGACCTGGCAGCGCATCATTCTTGTGGAACTGGACGGTCCTCGTGAGCGCGAAGTCGTCCTCACGTTTCTCGCCGGAAGCTGACAGCCAATAGCCGAGAGCGTTCTTACGGTGTATTGATCTTGTACGGATCTCGCGATTGCGGCGGAAACGCCAGCGGCTCGCCCGGATACAGCCCGACCATGTTCTCCAGTCGCTTCTGACCATCGTGAACCGCGAACTTCGTCGGCTTCTCGGTTGTTCCTGCCCACATGCTCACGCCCGCATAATCGCCGTCGCGACGCAGGATGTAGTACTTCATGCTGATGAAGCGCAGCTTCGCGGGATACTTGTCGTACGCGTGTACGATGCGCCGCAGGCAGTCGAGTCCGGCCTCTCTGGCGCTCATGCCGTGTCGCATGTTCTCGACAATCGTGTGCGCTCCGGCGACCTTGATGTTCTCCTCGCCGCTGCCAGTCGCGCCGGCCGAGCCAATATCCGGATCGGTGTAGCATCCCGCGCCGATGATCGGTGAATCGCCACAGCGACCCGAAAGCTTCCACGCCAGGCCGCTCGTGGTCGTCATGCCAGAGATTTCGCCCTTTGTGTTCGCAGCCGAAACGTGAATCGTTCCCGTCGGTGGACGAAGCACACGCTCGATCGCGGCCATACGAAACTCGGGCTCGATGCCAAGCTTCGCAGCTTTGTCCATCATCCAGTCGATCCGCTCCTTCCAAAGCTCAGCGACCGGTGCCGGAGGAGCCGGCGTATCCGGCGGGACCTGGTATCGCGGATCAGCCAGCCCTGGTCCCCACCAGTCCTGGTTCGACATCGTTTCTTTCCACAAGAGCCACACTTTTCGTGAGCGATCCGTGAGAAGGTTTGCCTTCGGAAAGCCCATCGCAAACCCGAACTTTTCCGCGCCTTCGCCCACGAGCATCACGTGCGCGGTGTGCTGCATGACGGCTTGCGCCAGCAACGAAACATTCTTGATGTTGCGCACGCCGCCAACCGAGCCCGCCATGCGCGTTGGTCCATGCATGCAGCAGGAATCCAGTTCGACCACACCATCTTCGTTCGGCAGTCCGCCCAGTCCGACGCTGTCATCGTTCGGATCGTCTTCCTGTGTTTTGCCAACCGCAATGGCGGCATCGAGCGTGTCTCCTCCGCTGCGCAGAGTCTCGTATCCGCGATCGATGCCATTGATGCCATTCGCACTGCTGACAATGATGTTCTGTTTCGGAGCCGTGCCAATCGTGACGTACGTTTTAGCTCTTTGGCTATCCTGAATCCTTGTTGTCTGGGCCTCAATCGCAAGTGCGGTGCCGCCAATCACAGCAGTGGTCAGGAAATCCCGGCGTGAAGACATTCGTGTCCCTTTCTCGCGCTTATCCATGTCACGCGAAAAACGGAAAAGCATAGCACGATCAATGACTCGCTAGAAATTCCGCTCAGCATCGAGTAAATCTGTATGCATGGTAATTTTGTTGATGGGCGTTTCGGGCTCGGGAAAAACTACGATCGGACAGATGCTCAGCGCTCAATTGAAATGGCCGTTCATTGACGGCGACAGCCTCCACTCCCCGCAGAACATCGCAAAGATGGCAGCCGGAATTCCTCTCACGGATGACGACCGGTCGCCGTGGCTGCAATCCATCCATACATTGATTGAAGGCTGGCGAGTGCAGCGGCAAAACGGAATCGTGGCCAGTTCGGCTCTCAAAGAAAAATATCGGCAAGTCCTGCTGACCAGCCCCGAAATAAAGCTCGTCTACCTGCGCGGAAGTTACGACCTGATCTATTCCCGCATGCAGCATCGGCCCGGTCATTACATGAAACCGGAGATGCTGCAAAGCCAGTTTGCAGCGCTGGAAGAGCCGAAAGACGCGATTGTCGTCGACATCGCGTCTTCGGAAGAGCAGATCGTTTCTACGATCCGGCAAACACTAGCAGTCTGACACTATAAGAATTCTGGTTGTTCCGGTGTTTCAGCTTTGCTGAGCTGCTTTCCCTAATCTTTTCTGCATTCCTGCGCAGGCCAGGCAAATCTATATGCCTGTGGCTCAAATAGTCCGTACCGTGATTGACAATTGCTGAGTAGTTTGTGGTCTGTTCAGAGAACTTCAAATGTAACCTGGAGTACATACGGGCATCTTATGCTCTTGGTCCGTTTGTTTCGGCCAGTGAGCAAGCCGAAAGAACTAAAGAAGCGTTAGGCAAGTTAGATCATCTGTTCAAGGTTGATAAGCGGCTTCCCAGCACAATTTACAGCGGAGTAAACGCCATGAGCGCAGTGGTTCAAGCAACGCCTTTACGGCAGACGACTCTCCCGCCACTTCCGAAAGGTGACGCTTGTACGCTGGTCATCTTCGGTGCCACCGGTGATCTGACTCGCCGAAAGTTGATGCCCGCTCTCTACGACCTGGCATGCATCGGATGCACCAACAATGAATTCGATGTACTCGGCATCGGCAGAACCGAAATGAGCGACGAGGAATTTCGCACGAAGATGCGGGAATTTGTCGCTTCGTCGCGAGATGCACGTGATTTCACTCCAGAAGACTGGGACCGCTTCGCCAAAAGATTGCATTTCATGGTCGGCGATCCCAACCAGAGCTCGTTCTATCCGCAGCTTGCTGCAAAGCTGGAGCAGATGGAAAAAAGCGGATCGAGCCCCAACCGGCTGTTCTACGTCTCCGTGCCGGCGTCGATCGCTCCCCCAATTGTGGAAGGACTGGGAGATGCTGGGCTCGCCAAAAACGAAAAGGGCTGGACCCGCATCGTTCTGGAAAAGCCATTTGGTCGAGATCTGAAATCCGCTCACGAATTAAATGAGATCGTAGCGCGAGTTTTCGATGAGCCCAGCGTTTACCGGATCGATCATTATCTCGGTAAGGAAACCGTCCAGAACATATTGGTCTTCCGCTTCGGCAACTCCCTGTTCGAGCCAGTGTGGAATCGCAACTACATCGACTTCGTCGAGATTACCGCTGCTGAAACTCTCGGCGTGGAAAGCCGCGCGGCTTTCTACGAAGAGACGGGTGCGTTGCGCGACATGGTTGCCAATCACCTGCTGCAGCTTCTGACGCTCACTGCCATGGAGCCTCCGGTCGCCTTCGATGCAGATTCCGTCCGCGAGCAGAAGGTTCAGGTGCTGCGATCGATCCGCCCGATGACGGTGGAGGAAGTAGCGCAGCGAACTCTACGCGGGCAATATGGACCTGGCGTAATCAACGGGAAATCCGTGCCCGGTTACCGCCAGGAACGTGGGGTGCGGCCCGACTCGAAGACGGAAACTTTCGCCGCAGTAGAGTTCCACGTCCACAACTGGCGCTGGGCTGGAGTTCCCTTTTACGTCCGCACCGGCAAGCGTCTCGCGGAGAATATGACGGAAGTTCGTGTGCACTTTAAGCGCACACCTCAGGCGCTGTTTGCTCGAACTAACGGTGACAATATCGAAAATAACATCATCAGCCTTCGCATTCAGCCGAATGAAGGGATCGCCATGACTTTTGAGGCGAAGCTGCCTGGAACGCAGATGCGCGCGAGTACGGTGCAGATGGATTTCTCCTATCAGTCCGCGTTTGGATCCCGAACTCCTGTCGCATACGAAACACTTTTACTGGACGCGATGCGAGGTGATGCTACGCTCTTCACACGTCGTGACGAGGTGGAGGCCGAGTGGCGAATCATTACCCCGATTGAAGATGCGTGGCAGCAACTGCCCACGCCTGACTTTCCGAATTACGCGGCAGGAAGTGAAGGTCCATCGGCAGTAAACGAACTGGTGCAGCGCAACGGACACTACTGGCGTTCGCTGCAACAAAAAGAAGCTGCAAAAGAACTCGCGGCTGACTGATTTGCACGAAGTGCCGGAAGCCTGACCAATTCTTGAAACAGCGGGGACTTTTGAGCGAAGGCAAACGCATTGCTCCGGGGGGTCCCGGACTTGAACCCAAGTGGACGCGGGGCGCTAAAGACGCCGTTGGTACGGCGTATTCCACATCCAGTCACGTCTGGTACACGCTCTCGGGAGGCAGCGTAACCGAGGTTTACTATCCCACGATTGATTCTCCCCAGATTCGCGATCTGCAATTTCTGATCACTGATGGCGTCAGTTTCTTCCACGACGAGCGTCGCAATCTGGCAACTCACATCGAGGGAGTTTCGGAATCAGCGCTCGGATTCCGTGTGATTAACAGTGATGTCCACGGTCGCTATAGTATTGAGAAAACCGTAATCGGGCATCCGCATCAGGATTGTCTTCTAATACAGACCAAGCTGCACGGAGATTCCATTTTTCTCTCTCGCCTGCAGCTTTATGTTCTTTGCGCTCCTCACCTGGAAATTGCTGGATGGCATAACAGTGGCGAAGTATTGAACTTCAAAGGCCACAAGATGCACAAGATCTTGACGGCATTCAAGAACAATACCTGGCTTGCGGTCGGTGCTACTGTGCCATTCCTGCGCTGCTCCTGTGGTTTTGTCGCTGTGAATGATGGGTGGACGGACCTGCACGACAACTTCGTCATGGATTGGGAGTACGACGCTGCCTACGACGGCAATATCGCCTTGATGGGACAGCTCGATCTATCCGGTGGAAGAGAATTCACCCTGGGCATGGCTTTCGGCAACACCCAGCACGATGCGGTCACTACGCTCATTCAGTCTCTCAGCATCCCGTTCGCGCACAACTACGAGAATTTCATCACGCAATGGCAGCGCACCTCGAAGCGCTTCGCGCTCATGGATCGTCTGAAAGCGAAGGACTCCGAGCTATTCGAGCGCAGCGTGAACCTGCTGCTTGCGCACGAAGACAAAACCTATCCCGGCGCAATGATCGCTTCCCTCAGCATCCCCTGGGGCGAGGACAAAGGTGACGACGAACTGGGCGGATATCACCTGGTTTGGACGCGCGACATGGTGAATTCAGCCACCAGCCTCCTCGCAGTCGGTGATTTAAACACGCCACTACGCGCTCTAATCTACCTGGCCGTGTCGCAGCGCGAAGACGGCGGCTTCTACCAGAATTTTTGGATCGACGGACGACCGTATTGGACCGGAGTGCAACTCGACGAAGCTTCGTTTCCGATCATCCTCGCCTGGCGTCTTCAACACGAGAATGCGCTCGGCAATTTCGATCCCTTCACGATGGTGCAACGAGCATGCGGATTCATCATGCGCGAAGGTCCGGCGACCGCGCAGGATCGTTGGGAAGAATCAGATGGCTACTCGCCTTACACACTCGCTGTCAACATCGCCGCGCTCACCTGCGCTGCCGACTTCCTGCAGGCGCGCGGTGAGGATGAGAGCGCAGAATTCGTCCGCGAACATGCCGACTTCCTCGAAGCACATATTGAACAATGGACTGTCACGAATCAGGGTTCACTGGTACCTGGTATTACGCGGCACTACATTCGGATCAACACGGCTGCGGCTCGCGGTGCGTGCATTAACGAAGATCCGGATTGTGCCATCATTCGGCTCGCGAACCAGCCTCCCGATGGACCGCACGAATTTCCAGCCAAAGATATTGTCGATGCCGGTTTTCTCGAACTGGTCCGTTACGGTATCCGCAAGGCAAACGATCCGCTGATGGTGGACTCGCTACGAGTTGTCGACGCCGTTCTGAAGGTCGACACGCCGCTCGGCCCCTGCTGGCACCGCTACAATCACGACGGTTACGGGCAGCGGCGCGATGGCACTTCGTTTCAGAACTGGGGCAAAGGCGGTCTATGGCCGCTGCTCACCGGAGAGCGAGGTCACTACGAACTCGCCGCCGGCAGAGACCCGCTGCCGTATCTGGATGCGATGGCACGATTCGCGCATGGGGTTGGACTGATTCCCGAACAGCTTTGGGATCTGCCTGATCTGCCGACCAAGCGCATGTTCTTCGGCGGCCCAACCGGGGCTGCGATTCCCCTGCTGTGGGCCCATTCGGAGTACATCAAGCTGCTGCGTTCCACTGCCGATGGGCGGGTATTCGACTGCCTGCCCCACGTTACGGAGCGATATTTGAACGGCGGGAAGAAGACTTCCGGCAGCATCGAAATGTGGAAACACAATCGTCAGGTACGCACGATTCCGGCCGGGACGCGACTTCGTGTTCTTGCGGGATCAGAATTCGTTCTTCACTGGAGCGAAGACGATTGGCAACACTCGCAGGATTCGCACTCGAATGCAACAGCGGTCGGCGTGTACTACGTCGATATCCCCACTCAGCAGGACCAACGGGCGCCTATTCGCTTTACGTTTCATTGGTCAGAAACAGGCGCGTGGGAAGGTGAGGACTACGAAGTGCGAATGTCACCGGCACGCGAATCGGTCAGGACTGCAATCGCCCAATCCAGCGGCCGGTCTTTGGAATTTTGAGACTTGCGGCTGGACCGGACTCTCGCGCCAATATCTCACGGAACTGGCTGAGGGCCGAGTCCAGAACGATTGATGGACTTAACGTGTTGGACCTGGGGATGGGCGCTTTCGACGCAAGGTGGTCCAGCAAGAGCCGCACCGCTGTGCGCCCCTGCTCGTAGGGCTGCTGATAAATGGAAGCAGAGATGGTTCCGTCATGGAAGTAAGGAATCATCTCGGGGAACAGATCAGTGGTCACGAGTTTTACGCGTCCCGCGTTGCCGGTTTCTTTCAAAGCGCGAAACACGGGAAGCGAATTCACGGTGGTGACATAGATTCCTGCAAGCGCCGGTTCGGAGTTCAGCAGGCGCAGCACTTTCTTGTACGTTTGCTCTTCATGCTCGCGCCCCTCGACAATGGCAGCTATCCTTCCGCCCGCACAGAATCGTGGGAAGGTCTCGCAGAAGCCCTCGGTTTTCTTGCGATGATCCTCAGTTTCCGCCATGCCCGTGATGACCGCCGCCAAGGAATTCTGCGGCAGACACTTGCCCAGAAACTCACCAGCCATCTGCCCATTCAACGTTGGCTCCGCAAAAACAATGGTGGATCGTCGCGAGCCAGGAGCATCCGTGGAGACGCAAATCACGCGAATTCCCTTCGATTCGGCGCGGTCGATCAGCGGCGTCATCTCCGCTGGATTTCCGG